>CANPYE010000022.1 GCA_947588005.1 uncultured Lachnospiraceae bacterium
TTCAAGGGCGTTCCCTACGCGCAGGCGAAGCGTTTCCACGCGCCGGAACCGGTCACGCCCTGGGAAGGCGTTCTGGAGACCACCAGCTTCGGCTATGTATGCCCGCTTCTGGACATGCCCAAGCCCAACGGCGAGCTTCTTGTGCCCCACCGCTACTGGATCATGGACGAGAACTGCCAGAATTTAAATATCTGGACGCCGGGCTGCGACGATAAGGCCCGTCCGGTCATGGTCTGGCTCCACGGCGGCGGCTTCGCGGCTGGCTCCGCCATCGAGCACATTGCCTACGAGGGCGAGAATATGGCTATTCACGGAGACGTGGTGGCCGTCACGATCAACCACCGTCTGAATGTGCTGGGATTCTGCGACCTGTCCGCTTTCGGCGAGGAATATGCCAATTCCGCCAACGCCGGCATGGACGATATCATCGCTGCGCTCCAGTGGATCCACGACAATATCGCCAAATTCGGCGGCGACCCGTCCAATGTAACTCTGTTCGGCCAGTCCGGCGGCGGCGCCAAGATCACGACGCTTCTGCAGATGCCGGCGGCAGACGGCCTGTTCGCCAAGGGCATCAATATGAGCGGCGTCATCGGCCCGGTTCTGGCAGACAGCAAGGGCAGCGGCGAAGACCTGGTCCGCGCGATGATGAAGGAATTAAAGATCGACCGTGTCAAAGAACTGGAGACCGTTCCCTACGCGGCTCTGGCGGCAGCCTATTCGAAGGTAACGCCGGCTCTCCGCGCCGCAGGCAAATACGTGGGCGGCTCCCCGATGCCCAACAAGTTCTACGCGGGCGAGCCGATCCTCAACGGGTTCCGCAGGGAATCCTCTCAAGTACCGCTCATGGTCGGATCCGTATTCGGCGAGTTCACTTCCTTCGCGCCCAGCTCTATAGACGTACATACTGCGACGCCGGAGGAAGGCCGCGAAGCGGTCCGCGCCCTGCTTGGAGAGGAACTGGCGGACAGGATCCTGCCTTTGTTTGAGAAGGCCTATCCGGAGCGCCATCCGGCCAACCTTATGACGCTGGATTTCATTTTCCGCGCGCCGGAACAGCAGTACATTAAGATTCGAAGCGCGATGAACCGCTGCACCTACGCATACCTGTTCAATCAGGATATGCCCATCGACGGCGGACGGACGCCGTGGCACTGCTCCGACGTCCCGTTCTTCTTCCACAATACGGAGCTTGCCCCCTACACCCAGATGGAAGGCGGCCTGACCGAGAAGCTGGAGAGCGAGATCTTCGGCGCGGCGATGGCCTTCGCCCGCACAGGCGATCCGAACCACACGGGAATCCCCCAGTGGAAACCCAGTACGCCGGATGAAGAATGGACGATCCTCTTTGACGCCAATACCCGCGTCGTCTGCAACCATGACCGGGAGCTGATCCCACTGATGGCAACGGAAGCCGGTCCGGCGTTTATGAAAAAGTTTGAGGAAAATAAAGATAAAGTGCAGCACTGAGATATCCGGCCGGGAATACCGGCCTGTATAGGACTGCTGACAGAGTTCCTTACTCCCGTCCGTATGGGAGCGCGGAAGGGAATACGAAGAAGGGGGCGCCTGCGGCGCCCCCTTCTTGCGCTTAAATCTATCTTTCTGCCAGATACTTCTCCGCCGACGTCACCGCGTTGGCCCCATCCGCCACGGCGGTCACGATCTGGCGAAGCGCCTTCGTGCGAACGTCGCCCGCAGCGAAGACGCCCGGCGCAGAAGTCTTCCCGGTTTCATCCGCCGCGATATATCCGTGGTCCATCTCCACCAATCCCTCAAATATCTCACTGTTCGGCGTAATGCCCACAGCGATAAATACGCCCTGCAGCGGAAGCTCTGAGATTTCGCCAGTCTTCACATTCTTAAGCGTCAGGCCGCTTACCTGGCCGTCCCCTTCGATCTTTTCCACGACGGTGCTCCACAGCATCTCCACATTCGGAAGACCCAAAAGCTTCTCCTGCAGGCTCTTTGCTCCCCGGAGTTCATCCCGGCGGTGGATCACATAGACCTTCCGGCAGCCTCTCGCCAGGAAAATGGCGTCCTCGATGGCCACGTCCCCGCCTCCTACCACGGCCACGTCCTTATTGCGGAAAAACGCGCCGTCGCAGGTAGCGCAGTAAGACACGCCCATGCCCGCCAGCTCCTCCTCGCCCGACACGCCCAGCTTGCGGTGGACAGCGCCGGTAGCAATGATCAGCGTTCTCGCCGTGTATGTTTCATTCTCACAGACAACATGATAAACAGGCGCGTCGGCCGCGGCTGTCCTAAGAGCCTCGCCATCATGCAGGCATTCCACACGTTCGACTCTGTCCGTGACGAATTTCACGCCCAGCTTGTCGGCGTGTTCCCGGAATTTCATGCCCATATCGAAGCCGTTAATACCCGGAAGCCCCGGATAGTTGTCCACCTCATAGGTGTTCACTACCTGGCCGCCGCTTACATATTCCTTCTCGATCACAAGCGTATCCAGGCGGGCCCTCTCCGCGTAAATGCCTGCGGCCAGACCGGCGGGGCCGGAGCCGAGGATCAGAAGATCGTGAATTTTATCCATATGTTTGTCTCCTTTTCGATTTGAATTGCATCCGTATGCGGCGTCCGGTGTCTTGTCCTCTCTTCGCTCGGACACCGAACCGACGCGGGTATAATCTCTGACGAGATTATACCATAGATTGCAAGAATTATCCAAACGAATTTTGCAGCCCTCTGCACCTTGCATTTCGCACCCCGGCATGGTATCATAATAAAGTACCATTTGTACGAAAATGATGAGAATGACCCGGCTGCAAGGAGAACCTGTATGAGCGGAAAGACCGTTCTGGTGACCGGCGCTTCCCGCGGGATCGGGAAGGCCATCGCCCTGCGTTTTGCAAAAGAACATTACAATCTGGCGATCAGCTGCCTGCAGAATGAATCACGGCTGCTGGAGACGAAAGCAGAGGCTGAAAAGCTGCAGAGCGCCTGCCTCGCCTACACCGGCGACATGGGCAGCATGGACTGCTGCCGGGAGTTCTTTGAGCTCGCCGGGCAGCGTTTTGGCCATATCGATCTTCTGGTCAATAATGCCGGTATCTCCTACATCGGTCTGCTGCAGGACATGAGCTGTGAGGACTGGGATCGGATCCTGCGGACCAATCTGACCGCCGCGTTCAACTTAAGCAAGCTGATCATTCCCGGCATGGTCGCGCGCCAGGCCGGACACATTATCAACATATCCTCCGTGTGGGGCAATGCGGGCGCCTCCTGCGAGACCGCCTACTCCGCCACGAAGGGCGCTTTAAACGCCTTCACCCGCGCCCTGGCCAGGGAGCTGGCTCCCAGCCATATCCGGGTCAATGCCATCGCCTGCGGCGCGATCGACACGGAGATGAATCATTTTCTGACGCCGGAGGAACTCGCTGCTCTGACCGATCAGATCCCCGCCGGGCGCCTGGGAACGCCGGAGGAGGTCGCCGATCTGGTCTGGCAGCTGACACAGTCGAACGCCTATCTGACCGGGCAGGTCATAGGTTTGGATGGAGGTTGGATCTGATGCCCACTACATACGCACACTATCGTTTCGGAACGGAAGTTTATAAAAGCCTTCCCCGCGAGCTGCGGGAAAGCATACGCCCTTTCCTAGGTCTCTACTGCATCGGTCTTCACGGCCCGGATATTCTCTTTTATTACAGGGCCATGAAGAAAAACTCCGTCAGCGAGACCGGATTTGACATGCACAAACGGCCCGGGTTCGAATTTTTCGAACGCGCGGAGGAGATCCTGCGCAAGGTTCCTTCCACGGATCTCGCGCCGTCCATGGCCTATCTGTACGGCTTTCTGTGCCATTTTGCCCTGGACAGCACCTGTCATCCTTATGTGGAAAAAACGGCCCGCGAAACGCCTCTGAGCCATTGCGCCATCGAATCCGAGTTCGACCGGCTCCTGATGGAAGCGGATGGCTGCGATCCGCTGCGTTTCCACCCGATCCGGCATTTAAAGGCCACTCCTTTTAACGCCCGGATCATCGCCGCGTTCTTCCCGGAGATCACCCGGGGGCAGATACTTCACGCCATGCGCTCCCAGAGGACGGATCTGAAGCTGCTGGCACCGAAAGGGGCGCTGAAACGCCGGATCCTTATGTTCCTCATGCGCCTGGTCCACTGTCCGAGAAGCATCCACGACATGGTCATCGCGCCCCAGCCGCTGCCCGGAAGCACGCCGATCTGCGCGGAGATGCTGCGGCTCTATGAGACCGCCGTTCCCTTTGCCGCGGAGCTGATCCGGAATTTCGAGGCGTATACGGAAGGGACGACGCCGCTGGACGCGCGGCTTGACCATACTTTCGGAGAGAACTGATCTGCAATTTATACTGTCTATGCCGCCGCAGAAAGTATACAGAACATACTTCGATTCCCAGCAGCGCAGAAAAGCGCTCCGCCAGGCGGATTTCGAGTTTTCACCCGCCGGGAACGCACTTCATCCGGAATACTGCAAAAAGCGCCGCAGAATATCCGTTCAGGATGTCCTGTGACGCTTTTATATCGTTCGGGCGGCGCGCCGACGGCGCTTCCGCTGCATATCCTTCTTATTCTACCGTCACCGATTTCGCCAGGTTCCGCGGCTTATCCACGTCCAGCCCCTTTCCCAGCGCCACATAATACGCCAGAAGCTGCAGCGGCACTACCATGAGGCTTGCCGCAAAGCATTCCATCGTCTTCGGTACATAGATCGTATAATTCGCCACGTCCTCCATGCTGTAGTTCCCGTAGCTGGTCACTCCCAGCACATAGGCGCCGCGGCTCTTTACCTCTACCATGTTGCTGATCAGCTTCTCGAACAAGCCGCTCTGCGTCGCTACGCCGACCACCAGGATACCGTCCTCGATCAGCGAAATCGTCCCGTGCTTCAGCTCTCCCGCCGCGTACGCTTCCGAGTGGATGTAGGAGATCTCCTTCAGCTTCAGCGACCCTTCCAGCGAAGACGCGTAATCCAGCCCTCGTCCAATGAAGAAAATATCCTTGCTGTGGGAGAATTTGTTGGCGAACCACTGAATACGCTCCTTCTCCTCCAAAATCCGCTCGATCTTCTCCGGAAGCCGCAGAAGCTCCTCCGTCATCGCCTTTTCCGCCGTTTCGTCGATCACGCCCTTCGCCTTTCCGATCCCGATAGCCAGCAGATAGACAGCGGCCAGCTGCGTACTGTACGCTTTCGTCGTCGCAACCGAGATCTCCGGCCCGGCCCAGGTGTAGAACACGCTGTCCGCCTCCCGCGCGATGGAGCTTCCCACCACATTCACGATGCCGAGCACCCGGTAGCCCAGCTTCTTCGCTTCCCGAAGCGCCGCCAGGGAATCCGCCGTCTCGCCCGACTGACTGACCACGATCACGAGCGTATCCTTCTCCAGCACCGGATTACGGTAACGGAACTCGCTGGCCAGATCCACATCCACTGGAACCCTAGCCGTCTGTTCCACCATATATTTGGCGGTCATGCACACATGGTAGGCCGATCCGCAGGCCACCATCTGGAGCCGTGAGATCTTCGCCAGCTCTTCCCGGCTCATGCCCAGCTCCTCCAGATTCACACAGCCGTCGCTGATCCTCGGACTCACCGTATCCCGGACCGCTTTGGGCTGCTCGTAGATCTCCTTCAGCATGAAATGGGCGAATCCGCCCTTCTCCGCCGCTTCCGTGTCCCAGTTGATCTGGGAAAATGTTTCCTCAACCTCCTCCTGGTCCACGTTATAGAAATGGATCTCCCGATCCGTCAGCTTCACGATCTCCAGATTCGGAATAAAGCACACGTCCCTGGTATATTTGAGGATCGCCGGAACGTCCGACGCGATGAAATTCCCCTCATCCGACCGCCCCACGATCAGCGGGCTGTCCTTGCGCACCGCGTAGATCTCACCCGGCCGGTCCTGAAAAAGGATTCCCAGCGCATACGAGCCGCGGACGCGGAACATCACCTTGCTGATGGCCTCGATCGGATTGCCGGCATAGTATTTGTCAAGAAGATGCGCCACCGTCTCCGTATCCGTCGCCGATATAAATGAAAATCCCTCTTTCGTAAGCCTTTCGCGAATCTCCTGATAGTTCTCAATGATGCCGTTATGCACTACCGCCACCCGCTTGTTCTTCGCGTAGTGAGGGTGGGAATTGACCACGGACGGCTCCCCATGCGTCGCCCATCGGGTATGGCCGATCCCGCAGGTGCCTGGCACCGACCGGCCGTCGTCCGTCATTTCCCGCAGTACCTTTAAGCGTCCCTTTGCCTTGACGATCTCGATGGAAGGCTCAGCCCCGGCCTGCGCCACCGCGATTCCCGCCGAGTCGTATCCCCGGTATTCCAGCTTCTCCAGTCCGTCAAGCAGAATCGGCGCCGCCTGCTGCCTGCCGGTAAAACCTGTAATCCCGCACATACCTTACGCCTCCTGATGACCTCTCTCAATGATCGTATTCACGACGCTGTCTACATACTCCTGGCATTTTTCCAGTGTTCCGGCCTCAACCATGACGCGCACGACCGGCTCCGTGCCGCTCTCACGCACCAGGATCCGTCCGTCGTCGCCCAGCGCCGCCGCCACGCGGTTCACGGCCGCCTGCACCGCGGCGTCCTCCCGGGCCGCCTTCTTATCCTTCACGCGGACATTCTTAAGCACCTGCGGATAAGCGACCATGGGCGCGCCCAGCTCGCTTAACGTCTGCTTCTTCTCCAGCATGACCTCCATCATCTTGATGGCAGTCAGGATTCCGTCGCCGGTCGTGGCGTATTTGCGGAAAATGATATGGCCCGACTGCTCGCCGCCAATCCGGTAGTTGTTGGAGACCATATTTTCATAAACATACTTGTCGCCCACAGCAGTCTTCTCATACTCGATTCCTGCCGCGTCCAGGGCCTTATAGAGGCCGAAATTGGACATGATCGTGGTAACGATCTTATTGCCAAGAAGCTCGCCCTGCTCTTTCATATAGCAGCCGTAAATATAGAGGATCTTATCTCCGTCCACTACCTCGCCCTTTTCATCCACGCACAGGCAGCGGTCCGCATCTCCGTCGAAAGCGAAACCAACATCCAGACCGTTCTCTTTCACAAACTTCTGCAGGTTCTCAATATGGGTGGAACCGCAGCCCGCGTTGATATTCTGGCCGTCCGGCTTGTTCCCGATCACATAGGTCTTGGCGCCCAGCGCGTCGAACACGCTCTTGGCGATCATCCAGGCGCTGCCGTTGGCGCAGTCCAGCCCTACCTTCTTGCCCGAATAGGAGCGGGTCGCCAGCGAGATCAGATAGCCGATATAGCGGTTCCGTCCGATGGCGTAGTCGACCGTCTGGCCGATCTTCGCACGGGTCGCGTAGGGAATCTCCCCCGAATAGCCGTCCAGATAGGCCTCCACCTTCATAATGGTGTCCTCATCCATCTTCTCGCCGTAATAATTGATCAGCTTGATTCCATTGTCATAATAGGGATTGTGGCTGGCGGAGATCATGATGCCGCCGTCGAAATCCTCCGACCGCACCACATAGGAAACGCTGGGCGTGGTCGTAACATGCAGCAGATAAGCGTCCGCCCCCGAAGCCGTAAGACCGGCCGCCAGCGCGTACTCAAACATGTACGAGGACCGGCGCGTATCCTTTCCGATGACTACCTTCGCCGGGCCGTTCGCCCTTTTCTGTCCGTAATACCATCCAAGGAAGCGCCCGATCTTATAGGCGTGCTCCACATTCAGCCCCACATTGGCTTCCCCCCGGAAGCCGTCCGTACCAAAATATTTCGCCATGTTCTTAATCCTCCCGATTCTGTTTCTTATATCTGATATATGCCCCTTTGCGGGGCTTTTGCGTATACCGCAGCGCAGCTTCTCCGTTTACTTCTCCCGCGATGCCGAAACCATCTCCCCGATCAGGAAGATCACCGCGCCAAGCAGGATGCAGACGTCGCCGATATTAAAGATCACCTTTTTAAGCCGGGCCAGGCGGACGTTGAGATAGTCCACCACATATCCGCGGACGAAGCGGTCGTACAGGTTGCTTGCCGCGCCGCCGATACTCAGCGCCAGCCCCAGCTTCTGCAGACGGTACCCTTTCCTTGGGAAAAGCCACAAAAAGATCCCGGCCGCCCCGCTCGCCACCGCCAGCGGGATCTCCCGCACCAGCTGCGGGAAGCGCGCCAGCTGCCCAAAGGGAAGCCCCGGATTGTGTGTTTTAAAAATCGCAACAAGTCCCCCCAGTCCCTCCAGCTCCCTGGGGAAAGCGTCGTCTTCTGTATGTTCAATCATATCCTTGATACCCAGATCCACCGTAATAACCGCGGCAATCAGAATGAATAACAGCACAGTCAAATCCTCCTTTCCGGATTTAAACTCAAAAACCTGTGTACCATCATACACTAAATATCTTTTTCCGTCCAGTCAGGATTCATACATTAAGAGAAAATTAAGAAGCTGAAACGCATGCACCGTTTTGTACCATTCTGCATAAATTATACGGAAAATACCGCCGGGAGAACGCGCCATGACCGACTGCGCAGGCAATCCCGCCCGCGAGGATTACGCCGACTTCCTCTACCGCCACGGCAACAGCAGCCCGGCATCTTTAAGCCGTTTCGTGGAAAACGGATGCTTCAGCTACGTCAATCAGGAATTTGCCGTTCTGCATGTTCCTTTAAGCGATATCGCTCCTCTTTCACCGCAGAATTATCCGTATTCCTCGATCCCCGCGCTTTACGCTCTCCTTGACAATACCAGCGCCGAAGCCGCCGGGATCCTGCCAACCTTCCGGCAGCCGTCCCTTAACACCCGCGGAAAAGGCGTCATCATCGGCTTTATCGATACCGGCATCGACTACCGAAACCCGCTGTTCATAAACAGCGACGGCAGCACCCGGATCCTCGGCATCTGGGACCAGACGCTTGAAGGCGAAGGCTTTGAGGCCGCCGGTTCTAACGGCTTCCCATACCGTTTTCTATACGGCCGGGAATTTCTGCAGCCTGTCATCGACGAAGCTCTCCGCTCCGAAGATCCGCTCTCCATCGTTCCCTCTACCGACGAGGAAGGCCACGGCACATTTCTGGCCGGGGCGGCCGCGGGCGGCGAAGTTTTGGATATGAACTTCACCGGCGCGGCCCCGTCCTGCTGGCTGGGTATCGTCAAGCTGAAGCCGGCCAAACAATACCTCCGGGATTACTACCGTATCCGCAAGGACGCGGCGGCTTACCAAAGCAGCGACATCATGATGGGCGTTACCTGGCTATTGACCCTGGCGCATCGCTTCCGTATGCCGCTCGTGATCTGCTTAAGCCTGGGAAGCAACCAGGGCGGCCACGACGGCTCCTCCCCTCTGGCGCAGGTTCTCAACCGCCTGCAGATCTTTTTAGGAGTCTCCGCCGTCTGCGCCGCCGGCAATGAGACCGGGCGGCAGCACCATTATATTGGCCGGATCTCCGAAAACGCTGTTTACGACGAAGTGGAACTGCGTACAGGTGAAAATGAGCGCGGCTTCGATGTGGAGCTGTGGGCAAGCCAGCCGGAGGTATATACCGTCGGACTTGTTTCCCCCACCGGCGAAGTCATCGACCGGATCCCTCTGCGGACCGGGAAAACAGAAACGCTTCGCTTTCCCATCGATCAGACTGCCGTGACCGTCTCTTACGAAACCGTGACCGGCGGTCAGAGCAGCTTCCTGGCCCTGCTGCGCTTTGCGGATCCGTCGCCCGGCATCTGGCGCATCCGTGTCTATCCCACGGTCACGATCACCGGCGTCTATCATATGTGGCTTCCGGTTCACGGATTTATCCGGGACGACACCGTATTCCTGCGTCCGGACCCATTTACCACGGTTACATCCCCTGCAGATTCCCCCTTTGCCATCACCACAGGCGCCTATAATCATCTGAATGAAAGCCTGTATATCCACTCCAGCCGCGGCTACACGCGCGACGGACAGATCAAGCCGGATCTTGCCGCTCCCGGCGTAGATGTCTATGGTCCGGGAAGCTCTCCGGCCTCCGACATCTATCCTATGATCCGCATGACCGGCACCTCCGCCTCCGCCGCCCTGGCGGCCGGCGCCGTGGCGGATCTGTTCTCCTGGGGATATGTAAGCGGCAATGACCCCTACATAAGCAATAGCGCCGCAAAAGCTTACCTGACCCGCGGCGCAAAAAGAAATCCAGGCTACACGTACCCCAGCCGCGAGTGGGGATACGGTACCCTGGATCTGTATCAATCGTTACTATCACTGAGAAACTGAGTTTCGGCGCGGCCCTGCTCTCTGCCGGCTGCTGCACCTCAGGCCCAGTCGGTCCTGCTTTCTGTCGGCTGCCGTGCCTTAAGCTTCGCCTCTGCTTTCCGCCGGCTGCCGTACCGCAGCCTCGGCCCGGTCAGCCCCGCATCTCGATCCGCGGACCGCCGTTCTTCTCCAGATAGCTGCGTGTGATAACCACGGTACCGATGGACGGATCCTTCGGCACCTCAAACATGATGTCCAGCATAAATTCTTCCATGATGGCCCTGAGCGCCCGCGCGCCGGTTTCCCGTTTCATGGCCTCGGCCGCGATCCATTCCAGCGCGTCATCCTCAAAGACCAGCTTCACCTCGTCCAGCGCCAGAAGCTTTATGTACTGCTTAAGGATCGCGTTCTTCGGCTCCTTGAGGATCTTCACCAGCATCGGCTCCGTTAGCTTCTGAAGCGTCACCTGGATCGGAAGACGGCCCAGAAACTCCGGTATCATGCCAAACGCCCTCAGGTCCGCATTGGTAACGTGACTCAGAATATCCGGATCCTCGTCGTACCGGTCCTTAAGCTCCGCCCGATACCCGATGGAGGAAGACCGATTAAGCCGTTCCTTCACGATCCGCTCCAGATCCGGGAACGCGCCGCCGCAGATGAACAGAATCTGATCCGTGTTCACAGTCGCCATGGGTGAAAGGGCGTTCTTCTGATTCGTCCCCACCGGCACCTCCACCTGGCTTCCCTCCAAAAGCTTTAAAAGCTCCTGCTGTACCGACTCGCCGCTGACGTCGCGACTGTTCATATCCTTTTTCCTGGCGATCTTATCGATCTCGTCAATGAAGACGATTCCGTGCTCGGCCCGCTCCACGTCGTTGTCCGCAGCCGCCAGAAGCTTGGAGATCACGCTCTCGATATCGTCTCCGATATAGCCCGCCTCCGTAAGCGACGTGGCGTCCGCGATGGCCAGCGGCACATCCAGAAGCCTCGCCAGAGTCCTGACCAGATAGGTCTTGCCGCTTCCTGTGGGGCCGATCATCAGAATATTGGACTTCTCGATGACCACGTCATCCGGATCCGGTGTATTCTGCTGCGCTTCCTTTGCGAACACCCGCTTATAATGGTTATAGACAGCTACGGAAATCACCTTCTTGGCCTGCTCCTGCCCGATCACATACTGATCCAGGCTGGCCTTGATCCTGTGGGGCGCCGGAATATCCCGGATGTCGAAGGACGGCTGTTCCTTCGGCGCTTTTTTCTTTATTCTCTGTTTCTGCGGAATCTCCGGCTGAGGAATATTCAGCTTGGAAATATCGCTTAGATTCATGTTCAGAAACGGCATATTCTGAATCTTGGACAGATCAAAGCCGTTCTTTAACACCGTATCGAACGCCTTCTGCATACAGTCATGGCAGAGGCATATACCGCCGGGCATATCGATCATCGGACCGGCCTTGCTTTCTGTACGACGACAGGAATAGCAGACCTTCTCATACGAGTCGTCGCTGCTATCCCTGCCATTCTGCCCGTTTTCGGTTTTCGTATCTTCTGTCAGATTCTCATCTTTTTCGTTCAAATGCGTTCTCCTGTCCGAATGCTTAATCCGCGCTCACCTGTCCGCCAAGCGTAATGGTGATCGTACGTTCCACATATTCGCCGTCCACCAGCGACTGAACGACCAGCTCTACCGTTTCGCCCTTCTTATAATACTTCAGCAGGGACTGCAGGCTGGACATAGTCTTCACCAGCTGGCCGTCGAACTTCGTGATAACGTCTTTCTCATGAAGATCCGTCTTCTCCGCGGCGCCGCCCTCAACGATCCGGTAGACATACACGCCGGCAGGCATATCCAGCTGCTGCTGCATCGTGTCGTCCACCGTCACGCCCTGAATCCCCAGATATCCGGCTTCATCTTCCTTTACCGTCTCGCCGCTGCGGCGTACCATCAGCGAATCCAGGATCTCCTGCGCCTGGGAAATAGGAATCGCGAAGCCCATGCCTTCCACATCCGTATCCGAATACTTGGCTTCATTGATACCAATGACCTCGCCCTGCATATTCAAAAGCGCACCTCCGCTGTTGCCGGGGTTGATCGCCGCGTCGGTCTGGATCAGATGCTTGCTGGTGCCGTCCGTCTGCACTTCCCGGTTCAGCGCGCTTACATAACCTACAGTCACAGCCTGGCCGTATCCAAGAGCATTACCAATAGCGATAACGCCCTGACCGATCTTAAGCTCCTCGGAATCGCCCAGCTCGGCGACCGTAATCTTATTCATCGTGTCCGCCGGGATCGTGTCCAACGGAACCGCCACGATTGCCAGATCGCTCTCCGAATCGGTTCCTTTAATCGATGCCTCCAGCTCTGTATCGTCGATAAATACAACGGAAAGTTCGGTCGCGTTCTCTACTACATGATTATTCGTCGCGATCAGCAGTTCCGTATCGTTCTGTCCCACGATGATACCGGATCCGGCGCTTGGCACCTCATAGGTCTGGGTCCTTCCGAACCACGGGTTCACACTCTGATAAAGCATCGTGTTATTGATCGCCACTACCGACGGCATCGCATTTTCCACGATACCCGACACATCCATGGTCGCCGCGCCGATTTTATCGGCATTAAGGTTCAGGCGGCCCGCGATCTTATCTAACTCCTCATCAGACAGGCTTACCTGCTCCTGCTGCCGGCTGACGCTCGGCGCCGGCTGGGTCTCCTCCTTCATGGATTCCGCCAGGATATTCACACCGACCATCGTACCGCCGGCCACAAACCCGAATACCAGGGCCGCGGCCACAAGACCGGCTGCCTTTTTAAACCGTCCGGGCTTTCTGTCCTTCTTCTTCTTCGGAGCCTGCTGCGGAGTCTGGTACTGCGGATAGGTCTGTCCGTTCATCTGTGAATAATATCCCTGCTGGCCGGAAGCGTTCTGGTTCTGGTATGCGGAACCGCTCTGGCTCTGGTATGCGGAAGCGTTCTGGCTCTGGTATGCGGAACCCGTCTGTCCCTGATAGCCGAAGCTGCCGGACTGCTGTCCCGGATTAGACTGCCCGTAAGACTGCCAGTTCCCGGCCGCCGCTGTTTCGACCTGAGCGCTGTTCCATGCCTGCTGGCCTCCGTAATTGAAGGCCGTCGGTGACTGCTGCGCCGGCTGAGCACCGCCGCTCTGCGTCTGGCCCTGCGATGACTGGGCTTCGGAGCTCTGCGGCCACGTCTGCGCTGCCGGCGTCTCTCCGCCCTGCGGCTGTGAGATACGCGGCTCCGTCTGGGCCTGCTGCAGCTGCTGCGCATCGCTCATCACGAATCCGGTTTCGGAAGAACCTGCGGTCTCCTCTGCAGTATTATTAGCTTCCGAATCTATATTGTTTCTATTTTCCTCGTCATACATAAATAACAACCCCTTTCCAGTTGAAACTGCGTTTAATTTCTTTTGATGGTCTAACTATATCAGTCTTTTGTGACCAATCTGTGAAAGAAAAACAATAAAATTGTGAAATCAGGGGTCTTATTTCTCACAACTATCCGAGCGGACCCGTTGACGGATCTTCCCGGGTGACCGTGCCGGGGCCGGTGATCACCCCGTTGCTGTTATCCGCTTCGTCGTTCCCCAGCGGTCCCAACGGGCCGTTCCCTGTTCCGCCGTTTTGAGAACCAGGGGTATTTCCGTTACCGCCGGGCGTCGTTATCTCTCCGGGTGATGTCGTACCGCCGGGCTGCGTTGCTCCTCCGGGTTCTCCCGTTCCTCCGGTTGTCGCCGCCCCGCCAGGTCCATCGGACTGCGTCCCTCCGGGCGTCGTTCCGCCGGGCTCCGTCCCTCCGGGCGTTGTTCCGCCGGGTTCCGTCCCTCCGGGCGTCGTTCCGCCGGACTCCGTCCCTCCAGGCGTCGTTCCGCCGGGCTCCGTCCCTCCGGGCGTTATTCCGCCGGGCTCCGTCGCTCCAGGCATCGTTCCACCGGGCTCCGTCCCTCCGGGCGTCGTTCCGCCGGGCCCCGTCCCTCCGGGCGTCATTCCGCCGGGTCCGCCGGGCTCCGTCCCTCCGGGCATTGTTCCTCCGGGAACAAACGAGCCGCCGTCTTCCGGCTCAGGACCGTCGATCAGCTCCCCGTTTTCATCGGTTTCTCCGATTCCCGGCGCAGGCGTGATGATCACGCCGTTCTCATCCGTCTCAGCCGTGCTGCTCTCCGACCCGCTCTCCTCCGGCTCCGTTTCCGTCTCTTTCGTCTCCGCCGCCTCCGTAGCCGGCCTGGTCTGAACCGCGTAAACGCCGGAATCGGAAGATATCTTCTGGCTGATCTTCTTCACCGCCTCCGTCGGCTGATAGTCTTCATCGCTAAACAGGAACTGATGCAGCTGAGTCACATTGGATTCCAGGGTCTGCGGAATAATGCAGGCTCCCCTGGCCTTCCCCATGTTGGCCTCGCTCCGTTCGAACGGGAAGCCTCCCGTTTCTCCGATATGGTACTTGCCCATATTAAGCGCCATGCTGGTCAGATCCACGAAGCTTAAATTGGTCATGACCTCCTGCAGGCAGGTCACCAGAACATGGTTCAGGACCTCATAATCCGCCGTTTTGGCCTTGGCGAACGCCGCTTCAATCACCTTCTTCTGCCGCTCCACACGCTGATAATCGCTGTCCATCAAACGCAGGCGTGCGTATGACACCGCCTGGATCCCGTCCAGATGATTCATGCCGGGGCTTTTCAGATGATTGGAGCCGACGCCGGTCTCCTGCACCGTCTCTGTAATAAACGCGTTGATGAACTTAAACTCGGACTTGGTGATCTCCATATCGACGCCGCCCAGAATATTAAGACCGTCGGCCACCGCTTTCCAGTTGAAAATAATATATTCCGTTATGTTCAGGTCCAGATTCTCGTTGAGCATCTTCAGCGCCTGCTCCGGACCGCCCTCCGAATACGCGTAATTAAACTTGCGGTAGGTACCCTTGTCGTTGACCTTCAGGTAGGTGTCCCGGTAAAGAGACACCAGCTTGATCTCGCCGGTATCCTGATTGACGCAGGCGATCATATTCACATCGGAGGAATTGCCCCGGGAACTGGATGTACCGGTCCCCGAATCCACGCCAAAAATGGCTACCATCCAGTAGCCCTGCATCTTATTGATCGATTCCAGAGGAATATTGGGATTTTCCACATTCTCCTTATCCACATTGGGCTTCGGCATCAAATTCCAGAGCCGGCTCACGTAGGCATAGGAAAATATAGCCGCCAGTACCAGACATTCCGCCACGATCATGGCGATGATGCGCCGCCTGCGCTTCTTCTTCCGTTCCAGTTCAATCCGGATCTGGGCTACCTTACTGCTGAACGAATTATCTTCATTCTCACGCCTCCGCCTCGGATCCACCCGGCGGCCCGCCGGCTGCCGACTTCCCTCCGGCCTCACAGGACGCCCGTTCCCCGCGCTTCCGTTCGTGCGTCGGTAATATGCAGGATCCTCCGCAGCGCCATGCGGCGTTCTTCCCGCGCTCCCCCCGACGCGCCCCTGCCGGCCTGCCGTCTCATCCAGTCCGTCCTCAAAGTAGTCATTGCTCATAATTCCAACCTCATCCCTATATGCCCGTCAGGCACCCTAATACGCATTTTTATTAATAAAGCCTTTAAAAAACGTCAGAAACAGAATCTTAAAATCCAGCCCCAGCGTCCAGTTTTCAATATAATACAGGTCATGCTCGATCCGCTTCGTAATCGACGTGTCCCCGCGGTATCCGTTGACTTGGGCCCAACCGGTCATACCGGGACGCACCTGATGCTTGATCATGTACCGGGGAACCTGCTCCTTAAACCGTTCCACGAAAAATGGTCTCTCCGGCCTGGGACCTACCAGGCTCATCTCCCCCTTAAGCACGTTGAAGAACTGCGGCATCTCGTCGATGCTGAACTTGCGGATGAACCTGCCGAACGGCGTCACCCGCGGATCATGGGGCGTCGTCCATTTATCCTTCTCATCCGCCGGTTTCTGTACGTCCATGGACCGGAATTTATACATCTGAAACGGCCGGTTGTGAAGCCCTACCCGCTCCTGCTTAAAAATCAGCGGTCCCGGCGATGTAATCTTAATGACCAGGGAGGTAAGCAGCATGACCGGCGAGAAAAGAATGATTCCCGCAAGCGATCCGACCACATCCACCGTCCGCTTCACCATCCGGTTGAACGTGGAATTTAACGGCACATGGCGGATATTGATCACCGGCAGCCCCTGGAGATCCTCCGTATACGGCCGCGTGGGAATTACATTGTTATAGTCCGGAATAAATTTGGTATGAACGCCGGACTTCTCACAGGCCGCCACAATCGACTCCAGCCGTCCGTACTCGCCGATTCCAAGCGTAATGGCGATCTCATCCAGCGCGTTCAGTTCCAGGATCGAATTCAGTTCGCCGATCGTTCCGATCACCCGGACGTCCTTATATTCGCTTCCCAGCTTCTTGCAGTCATCAAGAATGCCCCAGATATGATAGCCCCATTCCGGGTTTGCCTTCACGCGGTCGATAAATCCTTCCGCCGTCCGGCTGTATCCGATCAGCAGGATGTGCTTCTGATTATAGCCCTTCGCGCGCATAGCGCGCAGAACGACCCGGATCGCCGTCCGCTCCGCCGTCTCCGCCACGATATTGATGGCGAAGAAGTAAAATACCATCCGCGTCGAAAATTCCTGCAGGAACGGATTCTTCCTTAAGAGAAAATAAAATACCGCAAGGATCATCAGTCCGAACAGATTCGCCTTGCAGATATTGGCAAACTCAAACCGCCGCGACTGGATCCTCTTGGGCTCGTACAGATGGAAGCATGTATATAAGATCAAATACAGCGGTATAATGACAACCAGCGCCAGAAAATAATACTGCGCCGGAAGCAGCCCCCGCTCCGGCGTCAAAAGCCTGGTACGGATCACCAAAAGCCCCCACGCCAGTGCGTATGCCAACGCCATCACCAGCACATCGAGAACGACATGCAGCCGGTTGAGCATCTGCTGGTTATTCTTTATCATAAGCGTTCACCTTAAAATAATGTGGTGCCGTAACGCATACATTATACACGAAATCGCGTCCTGTGGTATTAAAAATCTCTTAAATTTTTGGTATCATTTGCACATTTTCTTAAACTGCCTCATAGAAAACTCATAGACGTAGATCCATGTGCCCGCGATCAGCTCCCACTGGACCGCCAGACAATTCGCGGCCCACCGGGAAGACGGCGTCACCTTCCGGCACCTTTTAACGGTGGAAAGTCCCTCTCCGACCCCCTCCAGAAACTCCCTTCCGAAGCCAATCTTCCTGAAAAACGCGTACTTCACGGCGATTCCGGCCGCGATCATGGGAAGATTTACAAGCAGCTGGGGCAGAGGCATATTCTTATAATTCAGGTACACGTTGTTCCGGGCCGCCAGCCGCACCTTGAACGGATTGTACTTCGAGCCGCTGGTACCGCTGCCCACATGGTACACCACCGCTTTCGGACAATATCTTACATGATAGCCGTAAAGCTTCGCCCTCCAGCAGACGTCGATATCCTCCAGATACGCGAAATGCATCTCGTCAAACAGCCCGATCTCGTCAAATACGGACCGGCGGTAGATCGCTGCGCCCGCGCAGGCTGAAAAGACCTCCATAGGCCGGTTATAGCCGCGGCTGCTCCTTCCTACGCCGCGCTGATACGCCCAGCCCATCAGGCTGTACATATCCCCGGCGTCATCCATCAGCTCCCTGTGGTACATCTGGATCATCTTGCTGCTGACCGCGAAGATCCGCTTCGAGCGGCTGACAGCCGCATAAAGCTCGCCGATGAAGTCCGGCGCCGCCTCGGTGTCGTTGTTAAGAAGCAGCACATAGGGCGTCTTCGCCGCCCGGATGCCGGCGTTAACCGCCCCGGAAAATCCGGTATTCTCCGGCAGGAATATGGACGGGATCCCCTGCTGCCGCAGCCACTCCGCGCTTCCGTCGGTTGAACCGTTATCCACCACCAGGATTTCAAAATCCCGGAAGGTCTGGTTCGCAAGCGCGTCCATACAGACGCCCATGAACGCAAGACCGTTGTAATTCGGTATGATGACCGTTACCTGTTTTTCTGCCATATCGCTTCTGTTCTCCCTTTTCCGTCCGGTTTCCGGACAGCGGTTTACCGGGTCGTTCCTACCGGCCGTTCTTTTTTACTCTCAGCCTGTCGCTGCCTCCCCGCATGCGGCCCCCGCCTACGCTTCCTCCATCAGCCGCCGGATTTCCTCCGGCATCGGATACGGCTCGCCGATCCTCTCCTTTAAGAGATCCCGCAGCGCGAAATTGGACTTGCGCAGGGTCAGGTTCGGATTGTAGTACGGGTCGCCGTCCCGCAGGATGTCCGGCCATTTCTTCGCAAATTTCGCCACCTCGCGGTTAAAGCGCGCCACCTTCTCCGGCGTATCCTCAAGACCTCTGGACTTGGATTCATAATGGTACAGCTTCGCATACGGCGCGTAGACCACCAGCTTCCCGAGAGCCCGCACCTTCATGCAGTAATCGATATCGTTAAACGCCACGGCCAGATCCTCCGAGAAGCCGCCCGCCGCCTCGAACACGGACCGGCGGCTCATCATACAGGCCGCCGTCACCGCGCTGTAATCCTGGGCGCACATGGCCCGGTGGAAATAGCTGTTCTCCGCTTCGTGAAGCCCGATGAACGTATGCCCGGCGATGCCGCCGAAGCCGACCACCACGCCGGCGTGCTGGATCGTACCGTCCTGGTATAAAAGCCTGGCGCCCACGGCCCCCACATCGTCCCTCTGGGCAAAGCCCAGCATCTCCTCGATGAAATTCTCGGCGATGGGCTCGATATCATTATTCATAAACAGCAGATATTCGCCGTTCGCGTATTGCTCGCCGAAATTATTGATGGCCGAGAAATTAAATTCCTTCTCCCAGCGCACTACGCGCACCTGCGGGAATTCCTTCTGAAGCTTCTCATAGTAGGCAAATGTTCCCGGCTCCGTGCTGTTATTCTCCACCACGATAAACTCCAGGTTCCGATACGTGCATTTCGTAAGGATCGTGCGGATGCACAGATCCAGATCCGCCGTATGGTCCTTGTTCGGTATGATCACCGACACCAGCGGCTCCCCCTGTATCTTAAACGTGGTATGGTAAATACCGTAATCCACGCCTTTCTCCACCCTTTCGGCCTCGATCCCCATTCGCCGGTAATGATCCATGATGGCCCGCGAACCGGCTTCAAATGCGTACAGCTTGCTCTGGGGATTGCTGGCCGTGGAGCCCTGGTGGCAGCGCCAGTGGTACAGGACCTTCGGAATGTGATAAATTCCGCGGGCCGCCTCAATGCAGCGGAAGATCAGGTCATAGTCCTGGGCCCCGTCGTATTCCTTCCGAAAGCCGCCCACCTGCCCGATCAGCTCCCGCTTCACAGCAAACTGGTGGCAGATGTAATTCACGCTGCACAAAAGATCCGGGTTGAAATCCGGCTTGAAATGCGGGTCAAAAAGCGCCCCGCCGTCCATATCCATCTTGTCCTCGTCGGAATAGATCACATCACAGTCCGGATGCTTGCGAATCGTCTTCGCGATCTCATAAAGGGCATGCTCCGGCATGGCGTCGTCCTGATCCGCCAGCACGATATAATCGCCGGAGGCCAGAGCGATTGCCGCGTTGGTATTGCCGGAAATGCCTTCGTTCTTCTCAAGCGCCTGATAACGGATCCGCTTATCGCGATCCATGTATTCCTTTACAAGCTTTGCGGAAGTCTCCCCCCGGGGACTGCCGTCCGCCATGCACAGCTCCCAGTTCGGATACGTCTGGTCCAGGATGCTGTCCAGCATGACGCGCAGAAATTCCTCCGGCGCCCTGTAGACCGGCATCACAAGCGAAAGCTTCGGCCAGGCAGGCACGTCCTCTGCCTGCCGCCGCATCGCCGCTCCAGTTTCCGCCCGCTGCCGCGCCAGTTCCTCCTCCGTCGGCTTCGTCAGATCGTACCATTCCGCGTATTCATAGTCGTTATCGATGCCCTGCAGCTTGTGCTTCGATTTCAAGAACAGCGCTTTAAGCCCGTGCTTCTGCCCGAACTCCAGCGCCACATGGACGGTTTCCATATTCATCAGATCGCGGATCTTCTCCATCCGTTTGTAAGCCACGCTGGAACGTCTGGCGATCAGTCCTTCATTGAACTTGATCCGCCGCACATGGCCGTCGCAGCGGATCAGCAGCCAGTAAGTGCGTCCGCGCTCATAGGGGAACTGGATGTCGAAGCCGAGGTCCCGGTCGCAGATCTTCTTATAATAGATCTGGCTCACGTCGTCCCTGCGGGTAGAGACGTATTTGATCTTTATTTTCTTTCGATTCTCGTCCAGCACGTCAAACGCCGGCTTCGATTCCGGCGTCTTTCCAATGACCCAGCCGTTGAGCTGGATCGAATTCTCGCGTATTCTGACGATATCGATCTTGTATTTCATTGCTGCCTGCGATTCCTTTTCTGTCTTAATTCTATATTCTTCGGGCGCCGTCAGCCCGGGCGCAGTGCCCGGCAGTGCAGAGCGAATCTGCATTACCTGACATCGCGGCGTTTCGGCGGCTCATGGCTTCTGATACTGTCAGCCCGGATACGGTTTCCCGGCGTCAGTCCCAGCCGTCGTCCTCATCCAGATTGATATTCTCATCTTCCTCGGTCTCTGCCGGCTGCATATCCGCGGCGGCGCCTATCGCCGGTACATCCGCGGCGGCGATGACCGGCGTCGTATCTGCGGCGGTTCTGCTTCCTTTTCCGTCCTTTCCGCCTTTGCCGGATTTCCCCGCTTTGGCGGGCTTGTCCTCCCGGCTGCGGTCTTTCTTCTTTTTCTTTTTCTCCTTCTCAACCGACCCAGGCTCCGACCCGGTTTCCGGCACAGACTCCGGGAAATTGATCCGCTCCTCCTCAATGACCAGAGGACGCTTCATGACCCGCTGATTGATGGAGAGAATGTACTCCCCGATCAGTCCGATAAAGAAGATCTGGATCGATCCCAGAAACAGCATTCCCAGAAGCATAGGGGTCATACCTGCCATGAAACGATCCCACCAGATCAGCTTCATGACCAGATATATAATGGCGATCACAAAGCTCGCCAGACAGCTGAACGCGCCGATGAACGTGGCAATCCGCAGGCCCGCCTTCGTATAGGAAGTAAAACTCAGCATGGCTGCGTCATACAGCTTATAAAAATTATTGCTCGTCTTGCCGGCCCGGCGCTTCGGCTGCTCATAGGGGATCTCCTTGCGGCGGTAGCCCAGCTCCGCCACGATCCCCCGCAGAAACGGCGTCGGATCATCAAGCCTGCGAAGCACTTCGATAAAATCACGGTCGTAAAGGCCGGAGCCCGTAAAATGCTCGATCTGTTCCACATCCGACAGCTTGTGGATCAGCTTGTAATAGCAGCTCCGCAGCCAGTACATGACGGGATTCTCCCTGCTGCTGGTCTTGATCCCGATCACGATCTTGTAGCCTTCCTCCCAGGCATGCACATACTGGGGGATCAGCTCCACCGGATCCTGAAAATCCGCCACCATGGAAATCACGCAGTCTCCCGTGGCCTGCAGCATCCCATAATAGGGCGAATTGAACTGCCCGAAATTCCTGGCGTTGAAAATCGCCCGGATCTTCGGATTCTCCGCGCACAGGCGCCGCAGGATCGGGCGCGTCTGATCCCGCGAATCATTATCTATAAAAATAAGTTCGTAATCATATTCCGGCAGATCCTTCTCGATCGTGCCGATAACGGCCCGGGCGATCGGCTCTACATTTTCTTCTTCATTATAACACGGTATCAACACACTGATCGTCTTCATGTTCTCCTCCGGCGAAGGCAGCGCGGCGCCCCTCAAAACGGCGGCATTCCGGCTTTTCCGTCCGCGGGCCTGTTCTGTCTGCACAAACAGCAGTCTGTATTTACATGCACAGTATATCATGTCCTCCGGACATGCTCCCTCCGGGGGATGCGCACGGTTCGCTTCGGTGTTTGCCCTCCCGATGGTCGGGCGCGAACCGGCGCGGGTATAATCTCTGACGAGATTATACCATAAAAAGTTCCAATATAAAAGCATTTTTCTACATCCATCCTTTTCTGCCCGTTCCTGCCCCGATTTCCAACAACCTGCACTTTTCAGGGGCCGCCCCGATGGTATATAATCTGACCGTAATGCAGAACCGGATTTGAGGCTAATCAAAAAAGGAGAATCTATTTTATGAGAAACACCATCAAATGGACAGCCGCAATCTCTGCGGCGGCATTATGCGCTATGGCTCCTGTCTTCAGTTCCGCGGCTCTGGCCCAGGGCGCCGGATGGGTACAGGAGAACGAGAACTGGAAATACTACGACAGCGACGGGTACTCCCTGACCGATTCCTGGAAGAAATACGGCGACGACTGGTACTACCTGGACGAAGAAGGCAATATGGCGGTGAACCGTCAGGTCAATGAATACTATGTGGACGCCGAAGGAAAACGCGTCACCGATAAATGGGTATCCGCAGCCAACGAAGATGACTGGGATGAAACGGCGCCCGCGCAGTATTGGTACTATTACGGCAGCAACGGCCAGATGACCGTTTCCAAATTCAAATCAATCGACGGCGTGACCTACTACTTCGACGACGAGGGCCGCATGTCTACCGGCTTAAAAGAGATCGAAGACGCCGTATACTATTTTTCCGGCAGCGGCGCCATGAAGAAAGGCTGGGTCGAACTGCCGGCGGAAAACGACGAATTTGGCGACACGACCGTCTGGTCTTACTTCGACAGCCGCGGCCAGCGCATCGAAAACCAGCTTGATAAAAAGATCAGCGGCGCCTACTACAGTTTTGAAAACGGCGTCATGATCACCGGCTGGTACAAGGTACCCTCGGAAGCGGCAGCAGAAACGGAGGCTGTAACCGAAACCAGCGCTGCTGAGACCGAGGTCGCTGCCGAAACCGAATCTGCGGCCGAAATCGAGGCCGCCGCTGAAACCGAAACTGCAGCTGAGACCGAGGCCGCTTCTGAAACTGAACCTGCAGCCGAAACCGAGGCCGCAGCAGCTCCGGCCGCCGGCTACCAGTATTACGACGAGAGCGGAAAGCGCGCCTCCGGCTGGCTGACCATCGCAGGTATTCCGGGCATTTCCGCGGAAGACGAAACCTACCGTTTCTATTTCAAGAGCGGCGCGCCGTATTACGCCGCCAACGGAGGCATCCAGATCTTCGGTATCGGTTCTGATCGCTATGCCTTCAACGACAGGGGCGAGATGCAGACCGGCCTCACGGTCGTAACCCTCGACGACGGTTTCACCGCGAATTACTACTTCGGCGATAACGGAGCCATGAAGACAGGCAGGCAGACCATTTTCAACGACGACACGGAAATGAGCCAGATCTGGTATTTCCAGACCGAAGGTTCCGCCCGCGGCCAGGGCTTCCACGGTATCCACAGTAACGCCATTTATGATCACGGCGTACGCCTGGATGCGGACAGCGACCTGCGCTATGCCCCGGTAACCTTTGAGGGACAGAAGTATCTGGTCAACGCTTCCGGCACGATCCAGAAGGCATCCGCTTCTTCCAGATCCGCCGCACGGCCCGATCTGGGGACAGGCTTCAGGGACGTAAGGGACTCCAACGACACCGTATGGACCGTAGACGCAAACGGTATCGTGCAGTAGGCGCGTACCGCAGAAGCTTGCCGGCGTTCTTATCCGAATGCTGATATGAGAAAAATGTATAAATAAAGACAAAACCCGTTCAAAAAATGCCGGAATAGGAATATTCTGGCATTTTTTTGCATAAAGATATGTCATAATGCCGCGTATTTTGTATACAGGCGGTATCAAAAAATACACTTCAAAGGATAGGATGATACCATGAGAGAACTTTCTGCATACTTCTGCCCCAGATGCGGTCACTACGCCTACTTCCAGCTTCCCAAAAACGCCGTCTGCTGCGGCTGTCATGTAAGCATGAAGCGCATTAATATGCCCTATCAGAACTTTATGGATATGAACCGCGAAGAAAGGGACCGGTACATTTCCTGCCGCATCATCGAAGCCTCGCCTTCCCTTGCGGAGCGGATCAGCGCACCTGACAAGCTTTACAACCAGCGCCGTCTGATCGGCCAGCTGACCGAAGAATACTCAAAGCTGGAGACGGAAAATCAGTCCTTAAACCAGACCGTGGACTGGATGCATAAAACCATCTGGGAGCAGCTTCACCGCATGAAGGAACTGGAGTACAAGCTCAGAGAAATGGAAAAGCGTAGGGAGATGTAATATTCTTCCCTACGCTCCCAGCCGTTTTATCGTTATGGCCCTTTACCCTTCTTCTGTAACATATCTGAGAACCAGGCGATTCAACGTCACCCTCATCTGTACCACAATATCCATTAATTTTTCATTATCTTCCCTTAATTTGCGGTTTTCTTCCTCCAAAACATTCATTTTATCTTCGTCGGCCACTTGGTCCCCCTCCTTCCTGGCTGATTCCCAATATAAAACTTTTTTAAATGTTTGGAAAGTAAATTCGTACGCACGATTCGACACACAATTTTGACTGTGCTGACAGCTTCTGCCGCCCGACCACAAAATATGCCGTCCCGCACCCTTGCCGGACACCATTTCTGGAACTGGTTTCAGGTCGAAAAACAGCCGATTTTGTCGAAATATTTTTAGTAAGATTCCTGTTCAAAAATCGTAAGATTTTACTTCGTTTTAACCACTAGTCAAACGCAGATCTGTGTGCTATACTGTCCTCGTAAGCAAGAGAGTATGGATTATGAGGAAAGATTTTCAGGGAAGGAGGCTGTGACGATGAAAAGAATAAGAATCTGTGCAGCCGCGATTTCCTTTCTGATGCTTCTGTCGACGTCCATGCCGGTATACGCCGGTACGTGGACGCAGCACGAAGACAAGACCTGGATCTACGTGGATAACAACGGCGAAAGCCTTACCGGTTGGATCGAAGACGGAGAGAAGACCTATTATCTGGACGAAGGCGGCGTCCGCAAGACCGGCTGGTTTAAGCTGAAAGGCTGCTGGTATTATTTTGACGAGAAGGGCGTTCTGGCCAAAGACCAGTGGATCGATAACTACTATGTAAATTCCGAAGGCAAGATGAAAGGAATCCGGTAATCGTCCGGCAGGCTGTGCGGACGCACGGCAAAGCGAATGATGAATCGAATAATTCAGCCGGGGTTTTTAAAAACCGCGGCTTTTTGTATTTCCATACAAGCAGGGCGCCAGTGACGCCCTGCTTGTATTTCCATGCGCCGCTACGCCAAGAACGCCGGCGACGCGAACCGCGGTTCAATAGCTTCGGATTTTATCGTTCTTATCATCGGTCGTCTTATCGATGGAACGGATCTCCACATAATACCCCGCGTTCTCATTGACGCGGACATAGACCCTCTCTCCCAGCTTCCGGCCGAGAATGGCGCGCCCAAGCGGGGATTCCGTACTGATCAGGCCCTGCAGGGAGCTTCCCCGGATCGATGTGACCAGACGGTAGGTCTCCACCTCGTCGTCATCTTCCATATAAAGCTCCACCGTGTTATTGAGCCCCACCTCGTCTTCCTTCGACTCGTCCGATATGATCTCCGCCGTCTTTAACATTTTCTCCAGATAGCGGATACGGCTCTCATTCTGGTTCTTATCCTTCTTGGCAGCGTGATACTCAAAATTCTCGCTTAAGTCCCCGTGGGAACGTGCCTCTTTCACCGCTTCCAGCGCTTCCTTGCGGACGACCAGCTTCCGATATTCGATCTCTGCCTCGATTTTCTCCACATCACTTTTTGTCAGTTTCTCTGCCATGATACTCTCCCTCTTTTCCCAATCTGACATCCTCCAGATACTCCTTAAGCTCTCCGTCCGCGTGATTCAGAAGATAATTGCCGCCGCGCGGCGGGAACTTTGTAAGATGTTCCGTCCGGATCTGTTCGTTTACATAATTCACAGCCTCTCTGAGGTCCTGGGCCGACATCAGGCGGCAGCCCTGTCCGCGGATGATCAGCTGCTCCAGCCCGTCGGACGTCGCGACCGTAACCTGATATTTTCTTCCCATCTGATGAGCCAGCTTCTCAATATACTGATCCGCCGTCTCCGCCTCTTTCGTGTAGACCACATTGATATTGTGGTAACGGATGGCCTGTCCCAGACCCCCTTCCACTTTATATGCGTCAAAAACCAGAATCAGAATACAGCCTGTATAGCCCTGGTAATTGCACATGATATCCATGAGCCGCTGCCGGGCCCCGTCGATCGTGGATTCCGCCAGCGCATGGAGCTCGGGCCAAGCGTAAATGATATTGTATCCATCTACCAAAAGGTATTCTTCCTCCGGCAGAGTCTCCTCTTTCGACGTATCCTTCTTATCAAAGCTGACATGCCGGGGAGCGGTCTTATCCGGAAGACGGCGCTTCGATTCGCCGTAGGTACGGGTGAAAATAGCCTCCAGCTCTTTGTCCTCCGCTCCCCAGGGAATCTGCGGCCTGGCGGGGGATGCAGACGTACTGCCTGAACCGGCGTTAGTGCTTTCCGCTATCCTGCCAGCTTCTGCCCGCTCGATCTTTGCTCCGCCCATGCCTGTTCTGCCCGGCTCAGCTTCATCTGTTGCCGCACGTCCTGCCGCGATTCTGTCCGACGCCGTGCCGCCAGCCACCGTCGCCGCGCGGTCTCTTCGGGCCGCCAGCTCCATCGGGCTTTCCAGATGCATATACCGCTTCACATCCCGCCAGCCTACCACAAATCCCGCGCCATGGGCGCAGAACACGGAGCCGCAGGGATTCTCCAGATCAAGTTCCGGATCGTAGGCGGCTGCCGCGGCCACTTCTTCCGTATTGTGGCACGGTTCATAGCCTTTCAGGCTGCAGGTAAGCCTGCCTCTGCCCTTTGAATAGGAAGCTACTTCCATCTGGTAATTTCCCATCTCCGACACCGGGCCTTCTCCGGTGATCACCGCCATATCGCCTTCCATCTCCGGCCCCGTAAACCGGGCGTTCATCCGTTCCAGGTCCGAAAGCGCATGTCCGGCCGATTCCATCGGAACCTCCAGCCGGAAGCGGTAGTACGGCTCCAGGAGCCGGTAATTGCCCGCCGTCAAAGCCTGCATCAGTCCGTGACGGACAGCGCGGTAGGTGGCCTGGCGGAAATCTCCGCCTTCCGTATGTTTTAAATGGGCCCGTCCCACCAGAAGCGTGATCTTCATGTCTGTGATCCGGGCGCCGGTCAGCACGCCGGCGTGCTCCTTCTCCTCCAGGTGAGTCAGGATCAGACGCTGCCAGTTCAGATCCAGCACATCCGTGCTGCAGGCCGTGCTGAAACTCAGTCCGCTGCCGCGGGGCGCCGGCTCCATCAAAAGATGCACCTCCGCGTAATGGCGCAGCGGTTCGTAATGCCCCACGCCCTCCACGGGAGCCGTGATGGTCTCTTTATACACGATATGCCCGGTCCCAAATTCCACATCTACGCCGAACCGATCCCTGATCAGGCTTTTCAGTATCTCGATTTGCACCTGCCCCATGACCTGCGCCCGAATCTCGCCCAGGGCTTCATTCCAGGCAATGCGAAGCATCGGTTCTTCTTCCTCCAGCTGGCGCAGCTTCGCAAGCATGCTGTGAACGTCGCTGCCCGGCGGCAGAATGACCTGATATGTGAGAACCGGCTCCAGCACCGGCGATTCCGCTTCCCTCTCCGTCTCGGCGCCGAGAGCCTGACCCGCATAAGTGGAAGCAGGCCCCGTAACGGCGCATATCACACCCGGCCCGGCTTCATTTACCAGCTCGTACTTTGAACCGGAATAGATCCGAATCTGGTTGACCTTCTCCGGATCCGCCTCTGCCGTTCCTCCATCCGCGGCGGGAAGCGCAGGCGGAAGCGCGTCCTTCACCTTCAGCACCCCGCCGGTTATCTTCATATGAGTCAGCCGGTTCCCCGAATCATCCCGGGAGATCTTAAAGACGCGCGCGCCAAAACCGCCGCCCGCTTTACCGGCGGCCCGGCATTCGTCCGCCGCCCTGTTCTCCCTCTTCTCCCACGCCGTCTCCCGGCCGAACTCCTCCAGACCGCACAGCAGTTCCTCCACGCCCCAGAGCTTCAGCGCCGAACCGAAATAGCACGGAAATACCTTCCGATCCGCGACCAGCCGGCGAATATCCGCAGGACTGACCGTTCCAGTTTCCAGATAGCTCTCCAGAACCGTTTCATCGCACATGGCAAGTTCTTCCATCGCCTCGTCCGCGTGGGCGGCGATATCGGAAAGCACCGGCGCATCCGCCTCACGTGGGTTCTCTGCCTGCGTCCGCACGCCGCTCACCGCAACGCCCGCCGCATCGCTCAACGAGCTGTCCGCCGCGGCTATACCGCCGAACGGAACGCAGCTTCCGTCCAGGCGCTTCCGCATATCAGCCAGAACCGCCTGCCAGTCCGTACCGGGCTGGTCCATTTTATTGACAAAAATAAACGTGGGAATACGGCAGCGTTTCAGCAGACGCCACAGCGTCTCCGTATGCCCCTGGACGCCGTCTGCGCCGCTGACAACAAGGATGGCGCAGTCAAGGACCTGGAGGGTGCGCTCCATCTCCGGTGAAAAGTCCACATGGCCGGGTGTGTCGAGAAGGGTGACGCGGATGTCGCCCAGGTCGAAGACCGCCTGCTTGGAAAAGATCGTGATGCCGCGGGCGCGCTCCAGGGAATAGGTATCCAGGAAGGCGTCGCGGGTATCGACCCGGCCTAAGCGGCGAATCGTTCCGGTCTGGTAAAGGAGAGCTTCGGACAAAGTTGTCTTGCCGGCATCGACATGAGCCAACAGACCCGTACAAATATGTTTTGACGGGATATTTTTTGTTAAATTTTCTTTATTTTCAGACGTATTTTCCATGAAAATACCCCTTTCTGTGCTATAATTACATGGTTATAATCATAGCACAAAACGGGGCATAAGTCGATAAATCAATCTTTGTAATTCTCATATAGTATCGTTTGACCGTATTACTTTGGCAGTTTCGGATATATGTGTATACTGAATTCGCCTTCAGGAGTTTTGTAAGCTGTAATTTTCTCCATTACCATTTTCCACAATTCATTCTTCTCCGTTGCCGTCAACTGATCATAGCTGTCGAGAATATGCTGAGTGGTAGGAATGATTTTCTCTTCTGTTGATCTCTTTTCTCTCACAGCCGATTGTTTATTCATAGCGCGGACCTCCGGCCGCAACCAAAATAAAATAGAGCCAAAACTCTGTTGACTGTGCTATAATGCACA
>CANPYE010000023.1 GCA_947588005.1 uncultured Lachnospiraceae bacterium
GCGTCCGCCTATATTCAGGGCATGCAGGGCGACGATCCGAAGTATCTGCGCATCGCGTCTACGCTTAAGCATTTCTATGCCAATAATGTGGAGGAAGGCCGGAACTGGAAGAATTCTTCCATCGATCCCCGCAATGAATATGAGCTTTATCTGGAGCCGTTCCGCCGCGCGATCGAGGACGGCGGCGCCGAGGCTGTCATGACGGCCTACAATAAGATCAACGGCACGCCCGGAATCCTTAACCGCGAAGTGCAGGATATTCTGAAGGATCAGTACGGTTTAAAGCACGCGGTCAGCGACGGCGGCGCCATGAGCCTGGTAGCGGAGGCCCATCACTATTACGGAACCCACGCGGAGACGGTAGCGAACGCGATCCGGGCCGGCGTGGACGCCATGTCCGAGGGCAGGGAAGGTGTGACCGCGGCGGCAATGGAGGCCTGGGAGCTGGGGCTTATGACCGAGGAGGAAGTGAACCGCGCTGTCCGCAATATGTTCCGCACGAAGCTTCGTCTGGGTATCTATGACGAGCCGCTCCGCAATCCTTACGACAAGGTGACGGAGGCTGATCTGTGCTCAAAGGAAAGCGAGGCGGTCTGCCGTCAGGTATCGCGGGAGGCTGTGGTTCTTCTGAAGAATGAGAACGGCGCGCTTCCGCTGGACGCATCGATGCCCGCGAAGGACCTGGCCATGATCGGACCGCTTGCGGATGCCTGGTATCAGGACTGGTACGGCGGCGAGCCGCCGTTTCGAAAGACGTTAAAGGACGGCGTGGCGGAGATTCTGGGAGAGGGAAGTGCCTGCGTCGACGGCTGGGACCGGGTGGTATTTAAGTACGGCGATCAGGCGGTGGCGGTCGCTGACGACGGGACGCTGACGCTTTCGGATGAGCCGGATGTCTTCGTGAAGGAGGCGTGGGACGGCGGATATTTCGCGCTGCGAAGCGTCCGCACCGGGAAGCTCTGGAACCTGCGGATGCCTATGGGACCCGGCGACGCGGCGGAAATGGGCCGAATCGCGGCGGAGAAGGAGCAGGCGTTCGACTGGTTTGTGGTGGAGATCTTCCATTTGTTCGAGGAAACGGTTGATAGCGGGGAGCAGAATATCGGAGGGCGGACCGGACAGAAAAAAGTGTCAGGCAAAGACGGCTCGTCTGCAGACGAAAGGATGGACAGCAGACAGAGCGATGCGGACAGAGATATCGCGGCGACAGGCAGCCGGAAATGCGTGACGGTCACGATCACCGACCGTTTCGGCGCGCCACTGACCGTGGACGCGGCCGGCGCTGTCCGTTCCGCGCGCGGCGCGGAGCCTGCGAAGTTTGTCATGGAAGTGGTCTCCTGCGGCATCGAGGAGGCGAAGAAGGCTGCGGCCGCGGCGAAGAAGGTGGTGCTGGCGCTGGGCTGCCACTCCCTGATCGACTGCAAGGAGACGCTGGACCGGGAGTCCATCGCGTTCCCCGTTTCGCAGCAGAGGCTTTTTGACGCGGTGATGGAGGTGAAGCCGGATGCGGTAACGGCGTTATTTACCAACTTCCCCTACGCGATGAGCGAGATACAAAAGAAAGCGCCGGCGATCCTGATGAGCGCTACCGGGGCGCAGGATATGGGCTGCGCGATGGCGGAGACGCTGTTCGGATTAAACGCTCCGGCGGGGCGGCTGAACCAGACGTGGTATATGGACGACAGCCAGCTGCCGGATATCAATGATTACGATATCATCAAGGGCGGAAGGACTTACCGGTATTTTGAAGGGGAGGTGCTGTATCCCTTCGGCTACGGACTGATGTATGCGGAGTTCGAGTATTCGGAGCTGAGCGTGAGGCTTGCGAATTGCAAGGATTTGAAGATCGGTCTGAAGATCAGAAATACAGGAAAATGTGCAAGCGACGAGGTGGTGCAGATCTACGGCGCCGCTCCGGCGTCCAGGGTGAAGAAGCCCATTCGGCAGCTTCTTGCGTTTGAACGCGTGAAGGCTGTTAAGCCCGGCGAAAGCCGTCTGGTGAAAGTCACGGTGCCGGTGGAGGAACTGCGTTTCTACGATACGGTCAGCGGGACGCTGATGGTGGAGGAAGGCCGTTATCAGATCTTTGCGGGATCATCCAGCGTTGACCAGCGACTGACGGCGGACGTGGAGGTTCCGGGCCTGCGTCCAGGCTGGCGTGATCTGACGAAGAAAATCCGCGCCGACCACTATGATGATTATGAGAATATGCTGCTGACCGAAGGACAGTTTTCCTATAAGGCGGTGACGCAGGCGGATCCTTTGAAAGAAGGAGTGCTGCGGTATGGCGACTGCGTGCTGGGAGACGGCGCGAAGGCGTTTGTGCTGCATTTAAAGAGCGGCGAGGGCTGCAGGGTGAAGGTGCTGGTGGACGGAGAAATGGTGTCTGCCTGGGAAGGCAATACGAGGGAGTACCGGCAGGGCGGGTTCCCGGCCATGGATGAGAAGGGGCGGAGAGAGGCCGCTCTGCAGGCGAAGACCTGGCCGGTTGCGTATACGGATGTGGTTATGCCGATCACTGCCCGGATTGCTGAAAAAGATTGCCATACGGTGGAAATTCGAGTGGCAGGAGATGTTCTTTTGTGTTATTATTGTGTTCGATAGCAGTTATGCACGACAGAAAGAGTACACAGTAGTTGCTTGCTGCAGAGTCGCGTAAGGCCCGCGCGGAGACTCCGGCCCTTCTCAGGTTCGGGTTTTCTCGCAAGCTGAGCCGTGAATATGTGAAAAGGAGATCGGTAAGTATGAAATTCCACAATGGTTGCTGGCTAATGAAGGAGGGCGTGTCGTGGTTTGGGCCGCAGCACGTGTATGAGACCCATATTGCGGAGAAAGAGGTGCGTCTGGTGGCGCCGACCTCACGGATCCGGGGGAAGGGGGATACGCTGGGCGGGATCAATCTGACGCTGCGGATCACCTCGCCGGCGCCGGAGGTTCTGCGGGTGCAGACGTATCATCATAAGGGCGTACAGAAGAAGGCGCCGGAGTTTGATCTGCAGAATAACGCAGAGAAGGCGCTTTGTGTGGCTGAACAGGGGAATCTCCTGACGGTCGGAAGCGGAAGCTTAAAGCTTGTTATCGACCGGGAGAACTGGTCCATGACGTTTTTGCGCGGCTGTAAGCAGGAAGGACAGGCTGGGGCGGCTGCTGCCGGCAGTCAGAAAGGAACCGGCGCGGAATGTAAACAGACCGGGATAGCGGCTGGAAGCGGCCGGATGGAGCAGACAGATGCCTGCGGCGCGGCGGTTCCGCAGATGGAAGTCATCACGAAGGCGGGGCAGCGCGACCTGGGCTACGTAAAGACCAATTGGACCGGCATGGCCTACGATAAGGGCGGGGACGCCTGGATGTGCCAGCAGCTGGGGCTTTCGGGGGATGAGAATATCTACGGCATGGGCGAGCGGTTCACGCCGTTCGTGAAGAACGGCCAGTCCGTTTCTATCTGGAATGAGGACGGCGGCACCAGCACGGAGCAGGCGTACAAGAACATTCCGTTCTACCTGTCCAGCAAGGGCTACGGCGTATTTGTCAACCATCCGGAGAGGGTGGAATTTGAGGTGGCCACGGAGCAGGCCAGCAGGCTGGCGTTCGCGGTGGAAGGCGAGAGCCTGGATTATTATTTCTTCAACGGCCCGACGATGAAGAAAGTCCTTGAGCGGTACACGGATCTGACCGGCAAGCCGTCTCTGCCGCCCCAGTGGACCTTCGGATTGTGGCTGTCCACGTCGTTTACGACCAATTACGATGAGCAGACGGTGATGAGCTTCATCGACGGCATGCATGAGAGAGGGATCCCGCTGTCGGTGTTCCATTTCGACTGCTGCTGGATGAAGGAGTTCCACTGGACGGATTTTCTGTGGGACAGCCGGGTATTCCCGGACCCGAAGGGGATGATCGCCAGGATCAAGGAGAAAGGCGTGAAGATCTGCGTCTGGATCAATTCCTACGTGGGTCAGGAATCGGCCCTTTTCGACGAGGGCGCGGAGAAAGGCTATTTCTTAAAGCGGCCCAACGGCGACGTGTGGCAGTGGGATATGTGGCAGCCGGGACTGGCGATCATTGATTTCACCAATCCGGAGGCGTGCCGCTGGTACCAGGAGAAGCTTTCGGAGCTTCTGGACATGGGCGTGGACTGCTTCAAGACCGATTTCGGCGAGCGGATCCCGACGGACTGCGTCTACTATAACGGCGCGGATCCGGTGAAGATGCACAATTTCTATACATATCTGTACAATAAGACCGTGTTCGACCTGCTGGAACGGAAGAAAGGCCATGGCGAGGCGGTGCTGTTCGCGCGGTCGGCGACGGCGGGCGGGCAGAAGTTCCCGGTTCACTGGGGCGGCGACTGCTGGTCGGATTATGAGTCCATGGCGGAGAGTCTGCGGGGCGGCCTGTCGCTGACCAGCAGCGGGTTCGGATTCTGGAGTCATGATATCGGCGGTTTTGAGAATACGTCGACGCCGGATGTGTATAAGCGGTGGGCGGCCTTTGGGCTTTTGTCCTCCCACAGCCGGCTGCATGGCAGCGGGTCCTATAGGGTGCCGTGGCTGTATGACGAGGAGGCCGTGGACGTGGTGCGGTTCTTTACGGATCTGAAGCACAGCCTGGTGCCGTATCTGTACAGCAGCGCGGTGAATACGTCGCGGACCGGCGTACCGATGATGCGCAGCATGGCGATGGAATTTACGGACGATCCCAACTGCCGGTATCTGGACAAGCAGTACATGCTCGGGGACAGCCTGCTGGTGGCGCCGATCTTTAATGATCAGGGGATCGCTCAGTATTATCTGCCCGCGGGGAAATGGGTCAATTATCTGACCGGAGAAACGGCGGATGGGGGCGTGTGGAGGAAAGAGAAGCACGGGTATCTGTCGATTCCGCTGTGGGTGAAGGCGGGAAGCGTGATCCCGGTCGGGAAGAAGTATGAGCGGGCGGAATATGAGTTTGCCGGCAATCTGGAATTTAAGGTGTACGGGCCGTTTGAGAATGTCGAATTTTGCGTTATGCAGAAGGGGACGGAAACGGCGCGTCTGAGGCTCGCGCTGGAAAATGGAAGGCTTGCCGGCACTGTTACCGGGGCGAAGGGATGTACGGTCCGGCTGGTGGGCGGCGCGGCTTGCAGCGCGCTTGCGGCGGACAGTATTCCGGCGGCTGACGGTATGACAGCGGCGGCGGACGGCGGCGATGCTGTGCTGTACATTGAGAAGGATGAAGTGGTGTTCTGAGACTGAGGGGCTGCAGGAGTGATATGGTCGCGGACGGTCCGCCAGGCGCTGGAGACTGACTTGCGGAAGTTTGCCGGGCGCTGGGGACTGGCCTGCGGACAGGCGGACGTAAAACAAAAGGTGTAACGGAGGCCGAAAGGCTGAAAATAACTTATTAACAGGAGGGTAACAGAATGGCGAAGTTTCATGCATCGACATCCGCGGCGGTAAGCGAGCGGGAAGTCAGGAACATGGAGAGGGCGCGGAAGGTGGCCTCGCAGGGTATGGTGCTTCTGGAGAATGCGGGAGCGCTGCCTTTAAAGGCGGGGACGAAGAATGTGGCGCTTTTTGGAAACGGGGGCCGCAGGACCATCAAGGGCGGCACCGGTTCCGGCGACGTGAACAGCCGGGAAGTGGTGAATGTGGAGCAGGGACTGGAAGCCGCGGGTCTAACCGTCACCACGAAGGATTGGCTTAAGCGGTATGACCAGGTGGTGGAAAGCGCGAAGGCGGAGTATTTTGCGGATTTTGCGAAGAAGATCGCCGAGGAAGGTCCGGCGGCGATGATGTATCTGTTTAACTGTCCGTTCAAAGAGCCGGCGATCATCCCGGTGACGGCGGAGGATATGGACGCGGCGGAAACGGATACCGCGATCTATGTTCTGTCCCGCAATTCCGGCGAGGGCAAGGACCGGGCTCCGGTTCGGGGCGACTTTGAACTGTTTGAGGTCGAGGAAGAAGCGATTCAGGCGCTGGTCTCCTGCTATAAGAATGTGATCGTGGTGCTGAATGTGGGCGGCGTATTGGATACGCGTTTCCTGCGGCAGACAAAGGGAATTGGCGCGATCCTTCTGATGAGCCAGGCCGGCAATATCGGCGGCTACGCGCTGGCGGATGTACTTTTGGGCAAGGTGACGCCCAGCGGGCATCTGACGACCACGTGGGCGGAGAAGTACGCGGATTATCCGGGTGCGATGAATTTCAGCCACGTGAACGGCGATGTGAACGACGAGTATTATAAAGAGGGGATCTACGTCGGGTACCGGTATTTCGACACGTTTGGCGTGGCTCCGGCTTATCCGTTCGGTTACGGCAAGTCTTACACGGATTTTACCATAGAATGTAAATCTGTAACCGTAGACGGCAACCAGGTTACCATCATCGCAGAGGTTACAAATACCGGCAGCGTTTATTCCGGCAGGGAAGTAGTGCAGGTCTACTATTCGGCTCCGCAGGGCGATCTTGAAAAGCCTTATCAGGAGCTGGCGGCCTATGCGAAGACGAAGCTTCTGGCGCCCGGAGAGAAGCAGACTCTTACGATCGGCTTTAAGGTGACGGAGATGGCTTCCTACAGCGAGGCAAAGGCGGCGTATGTGCTGGAGCCGGGTACGTACTATGTGCGTGTGGGCGAGCATTCCCGCGCGACGAAGGTGGCGGCGGCCCTTGTTCTTGAGAAAGAAGTGGTGACGGAGAAGCTGGCAAATTATCTGAAGCTGGATGTGGAGATGGAAATGCTTTCCCGCACGGGTGCGAAGCCCTATACTTACGAAGGCGAAGAAGCGGAGATGGCGGCGGCTCCGAAGCGGACGGTCGATGCGGAAAAGCTTCCCTGCTTTACGGCGGTCTATACTCCTGTCGGCGCGGGCGCGCAGCCGGAGCCGGATACCAGCGGACATAAGATCACGATGGATGAGGTGAAGGCCGGGACTTACACGCTGGACGAGCTGGTGAACCAGCTGACCGTGGAGGAAATGGCAACCCTGTGCGTCGGTACGGCAAGGGGCGATTTCGGCGGCGAATCGGTGATCGGCGCTGCGTCGGCGGCGTGCCCGGGAGCGGCCGGAGACACCACGTCCCTGATGCTTCCTGACCGCGATATCCGCAACATGATCCTGGCCGACGGCCCTGCGGGACTGCGCCTGGCGACGCATTTTGCAGCGGACCGCGACGGCAATCAGATCCCGGGGATCGGGGAGGCGCCGATTCCGGGAATGGAGCTTTTGACCGCGGGGATGCCGAAGTCGGAGATCCCGGAGGATGCGACCCATTATTACCAGTACTGTACGGCGATCCCGATCGCCACGCTTCTTGCCCAGACCTGGGATGTGGAAGCGATTGAGGAAGCCGGCGATATCGTGGGCGAGGAGATGGAGGAACTGGGCGTGACATTGTGGCTGGCGCCTGGTATGAACATCCACCGCAACCCGCTGTGCGGCCGGAATTTCGAATATTATTCCGAGGATCCGCTGATCGCCGGCATGTGTGCGGCGGCAGATACGCTGGGCGTGCAGAAACATCCCGGCGTGGGGACGACGATCAAGCATTTCGCCTTCAATAACCAGGAGGACAACCGGATGCACACCAACGCCCATGTGAGCGAGCGGGCGGCCCGTGAGATCTTCTTAAAGGGCTTTGAGGTCGCGGTAAAGCGTTCCCAGCCCATGTCGATCATGACCTCCTACAACCTGGTCAACGGCATCCATACCGCCAACAGCTACGAGCTTCTGACGGCGATCGCCCGACAGGAATGGGGCTTTAAGGGTTTTGTGATGACCGACTGGGGCACTACGGGATCCATCGAGATGGAGCCGGGGAAGGGCTTTAAGTACGGCAGCTCCAACGCGGCTGGCTGCGTGAAGGCCGGAAACGACCTGACCATGCCGGGCAGCCAGAACGACGTGGACGAGATTGTAAAGTCCGTAGGAGCGGCGGAAGGCAGCGTGGCTTATCCTCTGACGCTTGGAGAACTGCGTGCGGCCGCGAAGCACATTCTTCAGGTCGTTATGGTAAGCGCGGTGTATGAGGGAGCAAAGCCGTACGTGGGCTGATGCGGACCGGCGGCTGAAAACAGAACGCTTCCCCCGCCTGTCGAATGATCGGCAGGCGGGGGATATTTTTTTGACCTAAACTTGTCGAAACTTGCGATAGAATCCATTTGCACCTGCAAATCTGCAAGTTTATAATCGAGATATCGCAGTAACTGTCCCCAAAATTTATTGCAGTTACAAACTAACCCAAAGGAGGACAAATCATGACACCAACTCTAAACGTAGCAATCGCTGAGGATAACCCCAAAACGCTGGATCTGCTGAACCAGATGCTGTCTGGTGAAGACGGTATCCAGATCGTAGGAAAAGCAGAGACAGGCGATGAAGCCTATGAGATGATCGTTTCCACCAAGCCTGACGTCGTCCTTCTGGACGTGATCATGCCGGGCATGGATGGTCTTACGGTCATGGAGAAGGTGAAGAACGAGGAGAAGCTGGCGAAGAAGCCGTCATTTATCATGGTATCCGCGGCAGGCAGCGAGAACGTGACCGAGGACGCGTTCCGGCTGGGCGCGAACTATTTTATCATGAAGCCGTTTACCCGCGAGGTGGTTGTGGACAAGGTGCGCCGCCTGGCCGGCTACGCGTCTAAGCCAAGGGGGATGTCCCTGCCGCGCTCGCGCAAGATCCGCCCTTACGAGAATCAGGTGGAGTATATGGAGCAGAACCTGGAAAATGACGTGACCCAGATCCTGCATGAGATCGGCGTGCCGGCCCATATCAAGGGCTATCAGTACCTGCGCGACGCGATCGTTTCCTCCGTCTGCGACCAGGATATGCTGGCGTCGGTGACGAAGGTGCTCTATCCCAATATCGCCAAGAAGCACCAGACCACGCCCAGCCGCGTTGAGCGCGCGATCCGTCACGCCATCGAGGTGGCCTGGAGCAGAGGAAAGATGGACACGATCAACGAGATCTTCGGTTATACGGTCAGCAACGGCAAAGGAAAGCCGACCAATTCTGAGTTTATCGCATTATTATCCGACAAGATCCGGCTGGATTACAAGCGGATGTAATTCATCGCGGCGGAGCGCCGCACGGATTTTCCGCTGCGGGTAATTTCGGAAAACTTCACATAAAACTTCTAAGAATGTACTTCCTAATTCGGAAAAAGTATTGTATACTATATCTGCAAGGGGTTCGTATCCGGAAAACGCGTCACCGGCGCCGTCCCGCATTCCATCTGTGTGCGGGGATGGGTGCCGCAGGCGCGGTTTCCGCTTTACATCAGTATGCAGAATGGGGCGGCTGAGACGTCCCGGCTGCACCGGAGGAGGGTTCATTCATGAAGAATATCTTATTTGTTGCGTCTGAGGCGGTTCCGTTTATCAAGACTGGAGGACTGGCGGATGTTGCCGGTTCGCTTCCCAAATGCTTTAATAAGGATTATTACGACGTCCGCGTCATGATTCCCAAGTATATGTGCATGCGACAGGAATGGAAGGACAGACTGAGCTACATCGACCATTTCTATATGGATTATCTGGGACAGAGCCGTTATGTGGGCATACTGATGTGCGAATATGAGGGCGTCAAGTTCTATTTCATCGACAATGAGTGGTATTTTAACGGCAGCACCCTGTACGGCGACTGGCTGTATGATCTGGAGAAGTTTTCTTTCTTCTGCAACGCCGCGCTTTCAGCGCTCCCGGTGATCGGTTTCCGGCCGGACGTGATCCACTGCCATGACTGGCAGACCGGACTGATCCCGGTCTATCTGAAGGATCGTTTCGCGGGCGGCGAGTTCTTCCGCGGGATCAAGAGCGTCATCACGATCCATAATCTGAAGTTCCAGGGCGTCTGGGATGTAGCTACGATCAAGAGACTGACCGGTTTGTCCGATTATTATTTCACGCCGGATAAGCTGGAGGCGTATAAGAACGGCAACCTCCTAAAAGGCGGCATCGTCTACGCCGACGCCATTACCACGGTCAGCGATACCTACGCCGAGGAGATCAAGATGCCGTTCTACGGCGAGAATCTGGACGGCCTGATGCGGGCCCGCGCGAACAGCCTCCGCGGCATTGTCAACGGCATCGATTATGACGAGTTCAATCCGGAGACCGACGAGTACATCGCGGCGCATTATAACGCCCAGACCTTCCGCAAGGAGAAGATCAAGAACAAGAGGGCCCTGCAGAAGGAGCTGGGACTTGCAGAGGACGATAAGGCTATGATGATCGGCATTGTTTCCCGTCTGACCGACCAGAAGGGCTTCGACCTGATCCAGTATGTGATGGACGATCTGTGCCACGACGCGGTGCAGATCGTGGTTCTGGGCACCGGCGAGGAGCGCTATGAGAATATGTTCCGTCACTTTGCCTGGAAGTATCCGGACAAGGTCTCGGCCAATATCTACTACTCGAATCCGCTGTCCCATAAGATCTACGCGGCCTGCGACGCGTTTCTGATGCCGTCGCTGTTCGAGCCGTGCGGTTTAAGCCAGCTGATGTCCCTGCGCTACGGCACGCTTCCGATCGTCCGGGAGACCGGCGGGCTCAAGGATACGGTGCAGCCTTACAATGAATACGAGGGCACCGGCACCGGATTCTCCTTCGCTAATTATAACGCGCATGAGATGCTGGGAACGATCCGCTACGCGGAGAAGATCTACTATGACAGAAGACGCGAGTGGAACAAGATGATTGACCGGGCTATGGCGCAGGATTTCTCGTGGAACGCGTCGGCGCTCAAATATCAGGAGCTGTACGACTGGCTGATCGGATAAGGGGAGCGGAGCCGGCGGGCCGCGGCGTCTGCGGGCAGAGCAGGAAGACCGGCGGGCCGCAGCGTCTGCGGACGGAGTATGGAAACCGGCGGGCAGGCGGCCCGGGCGGAGAACAGGAATCGGCGGGCGCGCTTTCGGACAGACATAAGAGAGATGGTGGAAGTATGGGTGTATTGCAGGAAATCATCAGCAATCAGATTCTGATCAGCGCCGTGACAGGCTGGACGGTGGCCCAGGTGCTGAAGACCTTGATCGACATGGGATTTAACAGATCCTTCCGGCCGGAGCGGCTGGTAGGGTCCGGCGGCATGCCCAGCTCCCATTCGGCTACGGTATGCGCCCTGACGGTCGCGTCCGGGATGAAGTACGGTCTTTCTTCCTTTGAGTTCGCGGTCAGCTTCGTGCTGGCCAGCATCGTTATGTATGACGCGATCGGCGTCCGCCAGGAGACGGGCAAGCAGGCCAGGCTTCTAAACCTGATCGTGCAGCAGGACTGGTTTAAGCTGGATAATCAGGAAGTGGAAAAGCGCCTGAAGGAATTTGTGGGGCATACCCCGCTGCAGGTGTTTGCCGGGGCTGTGCTGGGGATCCTTATGGCGTTACTGGTGAACGCGGCGTATTGACCGCGCGGCTTTAATCGCGTCTCCGGGGTACGGAAGAAATTTTGTCAAGAGGAGAATGGAATGATCAGACTGATCGCGTCGGATATAGACGGCACATTGGTAAGAGACGGTTCCTATGAGATCGATCCGGAGATCTACGGGGTGATCGCAAAGCTCCATGCCCGCGGCATCCAGTTCGCGGGCGCCAGCGGACGCCAGTGGGTCAGCATTGAGAAGCTGTTTTCGCCGGTTAAGGAGAAGATATTCTATATTTCCGACAATGGCGCTTATGTGGGCTGCCATGGACGGCAGCTGTTTCTGAACTATTTTGACCGGGATCTGGCTGTGGAGATGGTGGAGGATATCCGCCGGCAGCCGGGGCTGGATTATATGATCAGCGGTCCGGATCTGGTATACATGGATACGAAGGATCCGGAATTTCTGGACTGGCTCACGAACGGTTACCGGTATGCCATCGAGAGGGTGGCGGATGTGACGAAGGTGACGGAGCCGGTCATCAAGGTGGCGGTCTACTGCGGCGCGGGAGGCATCGCGGAGAAGACGGTAGCGCTTCGGGAGAAATATGCCAGCCGCCTGCATGTTATGATATCCGGCGATAAATGGGTGGATTTTGTAATGCCGGGCGTCAGCAAGGGCTGGGGGATCGGCAGACTGCAGAGCGACCTCGGAATCCGTCCCGAGGAGACCATGGCGTTCGGCGACCAGCAGAATGATGTGGACATGCTTGAGAAGGCATATTACAGCTTTGCGGTCGGAAACGCCGTGCCGGAGGCGAAGCGGGCGGCGCGTTTTACGGCCGACGCGAATGTAAATAACGGCGTACTGAAGATATTGAAGCTGCTTTTATAAGGCGCGGGGGGCTTGGGGAACGCCGGAAGGCAGACGGAAAAGGGGGACTTGTCTGCCGCGGGCCGCAGTGCGGCTTTCGCGGCGGAATTTCGGAAAGAGGGAGCCGGTGTTCATGAAAGATGAACGTATGAGGCGGAATAAGCGGCGCGATGAGTGCCGTAACGATAGATGGAGACGCAGGCTGCGCCGCTGCGCTGCTGCGCTTCTTATGGCTGCGTCCGTGACGGCAGCGTCCGGCTGCGGGGCGGGGTTCCCGTTTGCCAGGGAGGAGACGGTATCCGGCGAATATACGAAACCGCAGGCCATGCTTATTGTGGCTACGGAGAAGAACCGCTATGAAAAGGTGTATACGGATCAGATCTGGAAGGTCGCACTGGAGGACGGGCGCACGTTTGAAGCCTATCTTCTGGATCAGGTGAAGGAATTTCTCACGAATCTGAAGACGATGGAGCTGCTGGCGGACCGGCAGAAGCTCGTACTGACCAGCGCGGAGCAGAGCCGTCTTAAGGCGCTGGCCGCAAGGTACTATGAAGGGCTTACGGAAGAAGACCGGAAATATACCGGCGCCGGAGAGGAAGACGTCCTGACCGTGTACCAGGATTATTATATGGCCAATAAAGTGGTCGGGGCCATGACCGAAGGCATCGATCTGGAGGTCAGCGACAGCGAGGCCAAGGTGATTTCGGTCCAGATGATCCAGATTTCCAGCAGGGAAGCGGCGGAGGCGGTCTATCGGAGAGTCAGCCAGGAGGGAAGCGATTTCCTTTCCGTGGCCAAGGAGACGAGCGAGGGAGAGAAGACCGAGCTTTTGCTTGGCCGCGGCGAGCTGCCGGAGACGGTGGAGAACGCCGCGTTCTCGCTGACGGCCGGGGAGATGAGCCCGTTGATAGAATGTGAAGGCTGGTACTACATCATCCGGTGCGTCAGCGATTATGACGCGGAAGCCACGGAATTAAGAAAGACCCGAATCTACGAGGAACGTAAGAATCAGGTCTTCCGGCAGATCTATGAACAGTTCGGGGCGGACAGTCCGGCCGTTTTCGCGGAGGATTTCTGGCCGGAGATCCATTTCGACGGAAACGACGGTTCCACCACCACGGATTTCTTCCTGCTATATCAGGAAGAATTTGGAAGCTAACCGGTTCATGGCGGTCTGGTCGGCGCAGGCCATCAGCTCTCTCGCGGAGTGCATGGCCAGGATCGGAACGCCGATATCCACGGTTTTCATGGACAGCTCCGCAGACGAGATGGCTCCCAGCGTGGAGCCGCCTCTCATGTCGGAACGGTTGGAGAACTTACGGTAAGGGATCTTCTCACTGCGGCAGATCCCCTCGATTACGCCGATGCAGGAGGCGTCGGTCGCGTAGGACTGGCGGGAGCTCATTTTCAGAACCACGCCGTCGCCCATGCAGATTTTATTCTTGATATCGCATTTCTCAGGATGGTTGGGATGGATGGCGTGGGCCACATCCATGGACAGCAAAAATCCGTCCATCACCGCGTTCAGATAGGTCTCCCGGTCATAGCCAAGGGCAAGGAACAGCTTCTCCAGGATCCGTTCGGTTACGGCGGAGAAAGCGCCCTGCTTGGTGCGGCTGCCGATCTCCTCATTGTCGTAGAGCAGGATCATATTGATGCCGTTTTCGCGCATGCCGGAGGTGACGCCGTGCAGGCAGGCCAGGACGCTGGTCAGGTTGTCAAGCCTGGGAGAGCTTAAGAACTCTTCGTTTAAGCCGCAGACCGCTGCGGGCTCCGGATTGTAGACGCTGATCTCATAGTCCAGGATGTCCTCTGGCGCGCAGCCGGCTTCTTCGGCCAGGCGGTTCAAGAAGAAATGTTCCTTGTCCAGCTCATCCGTCACCGCGGCCATGAGAGGCAGCATGTCGATCTGGGGATTCAGCTTCATGCCGTCGTTGGCTTCCGGATTCATATGGATCGCCAGGTTGGGGATCGTAAGCAGAGGATCCTTAAAATCAACGAAGCGTGTCTCCGGTTCCATCGGATTTGCGCCGGCGACGCTTAAGCGGCCGGCCATGGAAAGCGGCCGGTCCAGCCAGGTGTTAAGAATCGGTCCGCCGTAGACCTCTGCGTTCAGCTTGGCGTAGCGTTCCGAGATGACCTCGGGAGACGGCTTTAAGCGCAGGCACGGCCAGTCCGTGTGAGCCGCTTCCAGCCGGAGGGAGGGACGGCCGGTCAGATTCTCTCCGATCGTGAAGGCCGCCAGCGTCGAGTCAAAAAGCGGCAGAAAATAGCCGCGGCCCGGCTGCAGCTCCCAGTGGTCCGTCAGCGCCAGACGCGCAAAGCCAGCGCCCGAGAGGACGCGTTCCGCTTCCAGCACGCAGTGGAACGGCGAGACGCCGGCCTTTAAAAGGCTGATCAGCTGTTTGGTATCTTCGGAAATATTCATGGTATGCTCCTTAGTGGTTATTTTGTTGTGGTATAATCTCGTCAGAGATTATACCACAACTACTGGAAAAGAGAAAGTATGACATGCGGTTCGGGTGAAGTTTTGGTTGAAATAAAGCGGAGTTTAAGATAGAATAAATGTAATGATGGGGGAGACGGATGATCGCGCTTGGGATCGAGGATAAGAAAAGGTTTACATCGGAGCTGTTTGTCGGCGGGCTGTTCGACCGGTTCTTCCTGCGGGAAGCGGTGATCGTCACATTCAACACGTTTGCCGTCGACGGCAGGATCCGCCAGGGATACTATACGGACGAGGAGCTGGAACAGGGACGGATCGAGGAGTATTCTCTGTGGTCCGCGGTGAAGCCGTTCTGCTTTTCGCTTATTAAAGGGAAGAAGCTTCCGGAAAGCTTCCGGATCGTGCTGCAGTATCCGGCCGCGGCCGTGGAACGCTTCCTTGCGGATAACGGCGTGGCCATGCGGGCGGAGCAGGTGGAGGGGCTGTATCTGAACGTGCGCTACGACGAGGGGCAGCTTCAGTGCGTAACCGGCACGGCGGTGAATTATTTCACGATGGATAAGAGCCTGGAGAGAGCCTGGGACGCGGCCGTAGAGAAGTATTTTAAGGCACGGCAGATTCCATTTATAAAAGATTAACGGGCGCGTGCCGCCGCGAAATCCGAAAGAAAGAGAAGGAGAATCAGAATGGCCAAATTGTATTTCCGGTATGGAGCCATGGGCAGTTCCAAAACGGCGAACGCGCTGATGGTTGAGTATAACTATTTTGAGAGAGGCAAGAGTGCGCTTTTGGTGAAGCCGAAGCTGGACAGCCGGGACGGGGACTATACGATCCGGTCGCGGATCGGTCTGGCGAAGGAAGGCATCCTTCTTGAACAGCTAACGGAGATGTCGGACGAAGCGCTTCGGCAATACGACTGCGTCATCGTGGACGAGGCCCAGTTCGCTACCAAGGCGCAGGTGGAATTTATGGTCCATATTGTGGACGATCTGGAGGTGCCGGTGATCTGCTACGGACTCCGGACGGATTTCCGGAGGGAGTTCTTCGAGGGGAGCCTGTGGCTGATGGCATGGGCGGATAAGATCGAGGAGATCAAGACCGTCTGCTGGTGCGGCAAGGCCGCTACCTGCAACGCCCGTATCGGCGAGGACGGCCATATGGTCCGGGAGGGCGAGCAGGTGATGATGGGCGGCAACGACCGTTACATTTCCCTGTGCCGCAGGCACCACATGCTGGGCGATCTGGGACCGGGACGCCAGGCTGTGCCGGAAGACGGCGGAACCGTGGAGTAGAAAGCAACCGGAAGACGGCGGGGCCGGAAAGCAGGAAGTAACCGGAAGACGTCCGGAATCTATAACACATTGGAGGAGACAGCAGATGAAATGTCCATACTGCAATGAAGACAATACGAAGGTGATCGATTCCCGTCCGGCGGAGGAGAATTCCGCGATCCGCCGCAGGCGCCAGTGCGAGAACTGCGGCAAGCGCTTTACCACCTACGAGAAGCTGGAGACCATGCCGCTTATGGTGGTCAAGAAGGACGGTACACGCGAGGTCTATGACCGCTCCAAGATCGAGGCCGGTATCCTGCGGTCCTGTCATAAGCGTCCGGTATCGCCTCAGCAGATCGACGCGCTGATCGACGAGGTGGAGGCCAATGTGTTCAATCTGGAGGAGAAGGAAGTAGCCACGTCGGTGATCGGCGAGCTGGTCATGGCCGGCTTAAAGGAGCTGGACGAGGTCGCTTATGTCCGTTTCGCCTCTGTTTACCGGGAATTTAAAGACGTGAATACATTTATCGACGAGATCGGAAAGCTTTTGAAGAAATAACCCGTCCCGCGCGGGCGACCGTCCGGCGGCGCAGGAACGCGCCGGATGCGGCGGGATGAGCGGAGGCAGTATGCTGGAGAAGTTTTATCCGGACAAATGGGTGGATTCCGCCTACGAGATTCCGTATGAGAAATTATATGAACAAGGCATCCGGGGGATTATCTTCGATATCGATAATACCCTGGTTCCCCACGGGGCCCCTGCCGATCAGAGGGCCCTCGCGCTTTTTGAGCGCTTTCACCGGATGGGGATGCGGACCTGCCTTTTGTCCAACAATAAGGAGCCGCGGGTGAAGCCGTTTGCGGAGCAGGTGGATTCCCTGTATATCCATAAGGCTGGAAAGCCGGGCGTGAAGGGCTATGAGAGGGCGATGGAGCGGATGGGGACGGATCGGCGGACGACCGTGTTTGTGGGCGACCAGATATTTACCGATGTGTACGGGGCTAACCGGGCCGGGATCAGGACCTATCTGACGAAGCCCATCGATCCCCGCGAGGAGATCCAGATCGTGCTGAAACGGTATCTGGAGGCGGTCGTGCTGTTCTTTTACAGGAGAAGGCAAAGGCGCGGGTAAAGAAAAGACGGCGGAGGTATTACATATGGCGACAGGTAATGCGAAAGTATGCGGCGTGATCGGGAATCCGGTGGGGCATTCCCTTTCGCCGCTTATGCATAATGAGATCGCGAAGGCCCTGGGACTGGACTATATCTATGTACCCTGCCCGGTGGCGGAAACGTCGGTTGGCGACGCGATCCGCGGCGCGTACGCGCTTGGGTTTGCGGGACTGAATGTAACGGTTCCCTATAAGCAGAGGGTGATCCCCTATCTGGCGGAGACGGATGAATCGGTGCGGTGTATCGGCGCGTGCAATACGCTGGTCCGGCTGCCGGAAGGCGGTGCGTACAATACGCTGGTTCGGCTGCCGGAAGGCGACACGCGGGAAGCGGAGACTGCGCAGACGGTCGGACAGGAAGATAGAATAACAAAGAATAAGAAAACGGAAGATTACGAAGGTTTCATAGGTTACAAGGGTTACAACACGGATGCCGAAGGCCTGTTCCGCGCGATGCGGGAGCAGGGCATGGAGATCCGGGGGCGGGAGTGTCTTCTGATCGGCGCCGGAGGCGCCGCCCGGGCGGCCGCCTATCTGTTAGTCAGAGAGAAAGCGGCGTCCGTCACCATTTTGAACCGGAGCCTGAATAAGGCGGAAGCGTTGGCGGCGGATATGCGGAAGATGATGGAGGAGAATACCGCGCAGCCGCGGGACGGCATTCCGGCAGAAGAACGGAGCGGGAACAGGACCGCGGTGTCCGTGCTGCCGCTTGAGCGGTGGCAGGAGCTTCCGGGCAATTCCTATCTGGCAGTTCAGACGACCAGCGTGGGAATGTATCCGCACATGGACGCGGCTCCCATTGAAGACGGCGGCTTCTATCAGAAGATCGCGCAGGCTGTGGACGTCATTTACACGCCGTCCGAAACGCGTTTTATGAAGTATGTGAGGGCGGCCGGGGGAAGTGCCTGCGGCGGTCTGGATATGCTGATCTATCAGGGCGTGGCGGCGCTTGAACTGTGGAATCCGGGCGTTAAAGTGCCGCGGGAAGTCGTGGACAGAGTCCGCAGAAGCATGGAGGAGCAGCTGCATGGGTGAACATATTATCCTGATCGGCTTCATGGGAGCAGGCAAATCTACGGTCGGTCGGCGGCTTTCGCGGAAACTGTCTCGGCAGCTTCTGGACACGGACGCGATGATCGAAGCCAGGGCCGGTATGACGGTCAGCGAAATATTCGCGTCGCGCGGCGAAGATGCTTTTCGCGCCACAGAGACGGAAGTGCTTGCGGGACTTGCCCTGCGACGGGAGCCGGTGATCATTTCCACGGGCGGCGGGATGCCGATGCGGCCGGAGAACCGGGAAGCGCTTCGGAGGCTGGGTCATGTGGTCTGGCTGCGGGTGAAGCCCGGGACCGTGTGCGAACGGCTGGCCGGGGATACCACAAGACCCCTTCTTGCCGGGGACGACAGGCAGCAGAAGGTGGAAGCGCTTCTTGCGCAGCGCGGGCCTATTTACGGAGAGACGGCGCATCTGACTGTGGATGCGGACGGCCGGGCTCCGGAGGAGATCGCGGAGGAGATCCTTACAAAGCTGCATATCGGTAATATCCGCCGGGAAGCCTGAAATATCCGCCGGGAATCCTGCAATATTCACTGGAAAGCCTGAAATATTTGCCGGGAAGTCGGAAATACGCGCCCCTGCGGAAATCCGGCGCGGAGTATAAAGCATTGCATACGAAAAGGAGGCAGCCATAACGATGAAGCTTTTGGTAATTAACGGTCCTAACCTGAATTTTCTCGGTATCCGGGAGAAGGGGATCTACGGGACGGAGGATTATGAATATCTGAAGGATCTGCTGCAGAATAAGGCGAAAGCGGAGGGACATGAGCTGGAGGTATTCCAGAGCAATTACGAAGGGGCCATTATCGACAAGATCCAGGAAGCCTACCACACGAAGGTAGAGGGCATTATCATCAATCCGGGCGCGTTCACCCACTATAGCTACGCGGTCCGCGACGCTCTCGCCTCGGTGGAGATCCCAAAGATCGAGGTTCATATTTCCAATGTCCACAAGCGGGAGGAATTTCGCCATACATCCGTGACCGCGCCGGCCTGCACCGGGCAGATCGTGGGCCTTGGGCTGAAAGGATATCTGCTGGCTATGGATTATCTGACCGGGAGGGCGCAGCCGGCCGGATTCTAACGCGTTTATTCTGCATTTATTTCGGTAATTTGCAAAAAATGGTTGAAAGTAAGGCATATTTAGTATAGAATGAAATGGATCAAACACCGCAAAGCATAGTCAGTATTTGAAGGAGGAGCTACATTTATGATATCAGCAGGTGATTTTAGGAACGGCGTGACGCTGGAGATCGACGGGAACGTATACCAGATCCTGGAATTTCAGCATGTGAAGCCCGGCAAGGGCGCGGCCTTTGTCCGTACGAAGATCAAGAACGTCATCAGCGGCGGCGTCGTTGAGAAGACCTTCCGTCCGACCGAGAAGTTCCCGGCAGCCAGGATCGACCGGGTGGACATGCAGTATCTGTATCAGGACGGCGATTTATACAATTTCATGGATACGAATACTTACGAGCAGATCGCTTTAAGCAGCGAGCTGATCGGCGATACGCTTAAGTTCGTCAAGGAGAACGAGATGTGCAAGGTCTGCTCCTACAACGGCAAGGTGTTCTCCGTAGAGCCGCCGCTGTTCGTGGAGCTGGAGATCACGGACACCGAGCCCGGTTTCAAGGGCGACACCGCTACCGGCGCTTCCAAGCCCGCTGTCGTAGAGACCGGCGCGACTGTATTTGTACCGCTGTTCGTCAGCACCGGCGATAAGATCAAGATCGATACCCGCACCGGCGAGTATCTGTCCAGGGCGTAAGCGGACAGAACCGGAGACGAATATCATACAGAGTCTGCCCCTTCGGCTGAATCGGCCGGAGGGGTTTTTACGTTCCGGAAACAGTTGCTTTTTCTTTCATTTTCCTGTATAATTAAATGCCAATTACGACGACATATGCATAGATAGAAGGAGAGTTTGGCTGTGAAAAAGATACTTGATCTGATTGCGGAACAGATGCGGGCGGCGTTTGAAAGCTGCAGGTACGCGGCGGATTACGGGAAGGTGACCCTTTCCAACCGGCCCGATCTGTGTGAATACCAGTGCAACGGAGCTATGGCGGCGGCGAAGGCGTACCATAAGAAACCGATCGATATTGCAAATGACGTGACGGCGGTTCTGAAGAACCAGGCGCCGGACATGTTCGAAGCCGTCGAGGCCGTGATGCCGGGCTTCATCAATCTGAAGCTCAGCGGCGAATACCTGGCGGCATATCTGGACGGCATGCGTGTCGCGGACAAGCTGGGTGTGGAAGAGAACGGCGGCGGTAAGACGATCATTGTGGATTACGGCGGAGCCAATGTGGCCAAGCCGCTTCATGTGGGACACCTGCGCACGGCTATCATCGGCGAGTGCATCAAGCGGATGGGCAATTACCTGGGATACCATATGATCGGCGACGTCCACTTAGGCGACTGGGGCCTGCAGATGGGACTGATCATTGAGGAGCTGCGGGACCGGAAGCCGGAGCTGCCGTATTTTGACGAGACGTTTACGGGCGAGTATCCGCAGGAGTCTCCGTTTACGATCAGCGAACTGGAGCAGATCTACCCGGCGGCCAGCGCCAGATCAAAGGAAGATGAAGCATTTAAAGCCAGGGCCCAGGAAGCCACCTTTAAGCTGCAGAACGGCTATGCGCCGTTTCGGGCGATCTGGCGGCATATCATGAATGTGTCTCTGGCGGACCTTAAGAAGAATTACGGCAATCTGAACGTGACCTTCGATCTGTGGAAGGGCGAGAGCGACGCGCAGCCTTATATCCCGGGGCTCATTGAGGATCTGCAGAAGAAAGGACTGGCCTATGAGAGCGAGGGAGCATTGGTAGTCGATATTGCCCTGCCGGACGATCCGAAGGAGCTTCCGCCCTGCATCATCCGCAAGTCCGACGGCGCCGCGCTCTACGCGACTTCGGACCTGGGGACGATCATTGAGAGAGAGCGTGACTATGCGCCTTCGGAATATATTTACATCACGGACAAGCGTCAGGAGCTGCATTTCATCCAGGTCTTCCGTGTGGCGAAAAAGGCCGGTTATGTGAAGCCGGAGACGAAGATGACCCATATGATGTGCGGCACCATGAACGGAAAAGACGGAAAGCCCTTCAAGACCCGCGCGGGCGGCGTCATGCGTCTGGAGAATCTGATCCGCGAGATCGACGAGGCGGTCTATAACCGGATCATGGAGAATCGGACGATGGATGAGGAGGAAGCGCAGAAGGCCTCGCAGATCATCGGGCTGGCGGCGCTGAAATACGGCGATCTGTCCAACCAGGTGTCGAAGGATTATGTGTTCGATATCGACCGGTTCACGTCGTTTGAGGGCAATACAGGACCGTATATTCTGTATACCATTGTCAGGATCAAATCGATCCTCGCCAGGTATGAGGAAGGCCTGGCGGCGGCCTGTGCCGCCGGAAATGCGTCCGCGGCGGCGTGCGCTGCCGGAAATGCGTTCGCGGCCGCAGCGCAGGCGCAGACGCAGGATGCCGCAGTCGGCGCGGATACCTCGCCGGCCGGCAATATGCGCCCCGCGCAGTCGGACGAGGAGAAGTCCCTGATGCTTAAGCTGGCCGCTTATAATGACGTGGTGGAGACTGCATTTGCGGAAAAAGCTCCCCACAAGCTCTGCCAGTTCATTTACGAGCTGTCCGATGCCTTTGGCAGCTTCTATAATACGACGATGATCCTGAAGGAAGAAGATGAGGAGAAGAAAGCCGGCTACATCTGCCTGATCCGTCTTGTAAAGGATGTGCTGGAGAGCTGTATCCATCTGCTCGGTTTCGAAGCGCCGGAGAGAATGTAGGGCGGCAGCCGGTTCTTATTTGCGCGTACAAATCGGAGGCGTTATCCATGCGAATCGAAAGCATGCAGACCCGGACCTTCTGGAAGGGCGAGGCCGGTGTGGAAGGCGTCGTAGAGGATCTGGGATTTAAATACCGTGTACGTCTGGAAGTCAAGGGCAGCGAGATCTACAGCTGCTCTTGTTCCTGTGGGATGAAATCGACCTACGCCCGCCCCTGTGTTCATGAAAAAGCGCTTTTCAGATACTATCTGGAACACATGGACGACAATTCTCCGCAGCCGGTATCCACATCGCCCCAGGTCCGCAGCATGATCCGCGAGTACACCAATCGGGAGGTGGCGGGCATTTCCCGGAAGGAGGGCGGCGGTTTGGTGGAGCTGATCCCCCGCCTGCTTTTGCAGCGGCAGGAGATCCGCGTGGAATTCCGCGTGGGGATCGGGCGCAGTTATGTGGTAAGGGATCTGTCGGCGCTGGCCGAGGCCGTTGAAAAAGGCTCCTATGTGGAGTATGGCAAGGGCCTGGCGTTCTATCACAGCCGGGATGCGTTTGCGGAGAACAGCCGCGGCCTTCTGGATATGGTTCTGGAGCTGGCTGATTCGTATAAAGAGCATTTTCACGAGTTCAAGAAAAGCGTCTATGCCCAGGCGCCCCCGATCCGGGAACTGAATCTGAGCCGCGGCCGCCGGGACCGCTTCTTTGAACTGTTAAACGGCAGGGAGATCGAGACGGAAGACAGGCAGGGGAACAGAAGGCAGCTTCTGGTGTGTTCCGGAAATCCGGATTTTTCCGTGGATGTCAAAAGGGCCGGGGCCAGAGGGCTGCGGGTGTCTCTTGACCGGGATCTGGTTACGTTTGGCGGAGAAAAGCATCTTTATGTGATAAAGGGCGGCAGGCTCTATATTTGCGATGAGGATTTCAGCCGGGAGACGGAGGTTTTCTTCGGGCAGATGACGCAGGGGTACGGCGCGCCTTACGAGGTGACGGTGAATGAAAAGGATGTGCCGCTGTTCTATGAGCGTGTCCTTCGGAAAATGGAAAACCGCGGCGTTCTGCGGCATGAGGGCGTCGATCTGGAAAGCATCCGGCCGGAGGCGCTTAAGGCGAGCTTTGTCCTGGAAAGTCCCGAGCCTGGCAGGGTGGTGCTGCGGCCCAGTCTCAGCTACGGGAGCTTCTCGTTCCATCCGCTGGAGGACGGCCATGTGCCGCCCGCCATCGTCCGCGACGTGCCGGGAGAATTTCGCGTCAGTCAGGTTCTGACAAAATATTTCCCGTACCGGGACCAGCAGACGAACGATCTGGTGATAAAGGACGACGAGGCGGCTATATTCAGGCTTTTGTCGGAAGGGATCGGGGAGCTGAAGACGCTGGGAGAAGTGCTGCTTGCGGACAATATGGAAACGCTTCGCGTGCTTCCGCCGCGGGAGGTGTCGGTAGGGATCCAGGCGGCCGGGGACTGGCTTACGCTGTCGGTGGACGCCGGCGATCTGAGCGGCGCGGAGCTGTCGAGGATCCTGGCCGCATACCGGGAGAAGAAGCCGTACTACCGGCTGAAAACAGGGGAATTTCTGCAGCTGGCGGACAACGGCCTGCTGACCGTGGCGCGCATGGTGGATTCTATAGGCGTGCCCGGCAAATACGAGGCGGAAGACGCCCGGAACGCAGTTTATTCGGATGGGGCCGCGCAGAGCGAAAACGGCCGGAGCGGAGAAGCCGGGAAAACGATCTTTCGGGTGCCGAGATACAGGGCGCTTTATCTGGACAGCCTGTACCGGGAGCGGCATGATATCCGGCTGGAGAGGGATTCGCATTTTAAGGCCGTCGTGCGCGGGATGAAATCGGTAGAGGACAGTGATTTCGAGGTGCCGGAGGAATTTGCGAAGGTGCTGAGAGGGTATCAGAAGATCGGCTTCCGGTGGCTTCGCACGCTGGATTTCTTTGGGTTCGGCGGTATTCTGGCCGACGACATGGGGCTGGGAAAGACCGTACAGGTCATCAGCGTAATCCGCGACGAAGTGATGCGCGAAAAGCGCGCCGCGGCGGATGTGGTGCCGGAAGAAGCCGGAAAGTGCGCCGCGGCGGACGCGGCGCCGGAAGAAGCCGAAAACTGCGTCGCAGCGGGCGCGGTGCCGGAAGAAGCCGGAAAGAACGCCGCGGCGGACGCGGCGCCGGATGCGGGCGCGAAGGACGAAGCATTGGATGCGGCCGGTATGACGCCCTCCCTCATCATATGTCCGGCATCTCTCATCTACAACTGGGAGTGCGAGTTTATGAAATTCGCCCCGTCCCTGCGGGTTCTTCTGGTTACCGGCAGCGCCGCGGAGCGGGAGGAAAAGCTTAGAGATACGGCGGCTTACGACGTGGTGATCACATCCTACGATCTTCTGAAGCGGGATCTGCCGCTTTACGAGAGACTTTATTTCCGCTTCCACGTCATCGACGAGGCGCAGTATATTAAGAATCCGTCTACCCAGAGCGCCAGGGCCGTGAAGGCGGTCCATGCGCAGACCCGCTATGCCTTAACGGGTACGCCCGTCGAGAACCGGCTGAGCGAGCTGTGGAGTATTTTCGATTTTTTGATGCCCGGCTTTCTCTATTCGTACCAGCGGTTTAAGGAGAGGTTCGAATCGCCGATCGTGCGGGACGGCGATGAGGACGCGCTGGGAATGCTGCGGCGGATGACGGGGCCGTTTATTTTAAGGCGACTTAAAAAGGACGTCTTAAAGGAGCTGCCGGAGAAGCTGGAGACGGTAGTCTATTCGCAGATGGAAGGGGAGCAGAAGGAGCTTTACAGCGCCAGGGCGCTGCAGCTTAAGGAGACGCTGGAAGGCCGGGAGACGGAAAACAAGATCCAGATCCTGGCGGCGTTGACCAGGCTCAGGCAGATCTGCTGCGATCCACGGCTGATCTACGATAATTACAGCGGCGGCTCCGCCAAGCTGGAGACCTGCATGGAGCTTCTGCGTTCCGGCGTGGAGGCCGGATACCGGATCCTTTTGTTTTCTCAGTTTACATCCATGCTGGAGCTGATCCGCCGGCGGCTTGACGAGGCGGGGATCGCCAGTCTGCTCCTGGTGGGAGAGACCTCAAAGGAGGAGCGCCAGCAGCGTGTGAACGCGTTCCAGCGGGGCGAGGCGCCTATTTTCCTGATCTCGCTGAAAGCCGGAGGTACGGGGCTTAATCTGACGAGGGCGGATATGGTGATCCATTACGATCCGTGGTGGAACGTGGCGGCCCAGAATCAGGCGGCCGACCGCGCCCACCGCATCGGCCAGGAGAAGACGGTCACGGTGGTTCAGCTGATCACCCGAGGGACGATTGAAGAAAATATACTGAAACTTCAAAAAGCGAAGGCGGCTCTGGCCGATCAGGTGGTGACGGATGAAAATGTGTCGCTGGGGAGCTTAAGCTTTGAGGAGATCGCGAAGCTGCTGGAGTAAGGGAAATGAAACTTTGGCCAGGGAACGGGCTTCAAAAATTTATTCGTAATTCATATTTTTTCCTTTATTATCTGACGAAATGATGGTATAATCGTATATGAAACGAATCATGTCCGCTGCTGCGGCGTCTTATGCGGTCCGTGAAGGCGGCATACGGCAGGGTTTCTGATAATCGCAAGGAGGATCAGCATGTATTACCTGATAGGGATCGATGTGGGAACATCGGCGACGAAGACGGTTCTGTTTGATGAAAAGGGTACGATTATGGCGTCTGCCTCCGCCGATTACCCGCTGTACCAGCCGCATAACGGCTGGGCGGAGCAGAAACCGGAGGACTGGCGGGACGCTGTGCTTAAGACGCTTAAGCAGGTGACGGTGCAGTCCGGCGTGGCGGCCGCGGATATCAGGGGGATCGGCATTTCCGGGCAGATGCACGGCCTGGTGATGCTCGACGAGGCCGGAGAGGTGATCCGTCCTTCCATTATCTGGTGCGATCAGAGAACCGGGGCTGAGGTGGAGGATATGCTGAAGCTGATGCCCAGGGAGGAATGGATCGAGATCACGGCCAATCCGCCTCTGACCGGCTGGACAGCGGCGAAGATTCTCTGGGTTCGGAAGAACGAGCCGGAAAACTATGCGCGCTGCCGTCATATTCTTCTTCCCAAGGACTATATCCGCTATATCCTGACCGGGGAATTCGCTACCGAGGTCTCGGACGCCAGCGGCATGCAGCTTCTGGATGTGCCTGAGCGCTGCTGGTCGGATGTGGTGCTTGAGAGGCTTCAGGTTCCGAAGGAGTGGCTGGGGAAGGTCTATGAATCCTGCGAGGTGACTGGAAAGCTGCTGCCGGAGATCGCCAAGGCCACCGGCCTTACGGCGGAAACTGTGGTAGTCGGCGGAGCCGGGGACAACGCGGCTGCCGCTGTGGGAACCGGCGTCGTGAAGGACGGGACCGCGTTTACCACGATCGGAACGTCGGGCGTGGTGTTCGCCCATTCCAGCCAGGTGACCATCGATCCCAAGGGACGTGTTCATACCTGCTGCAGCGCGGTGCCGGGGGCCTGGCACGTGATGGGAGTGACCCAGGGAGCCGGTCTGTCGCTTAAATGGTTCAAGGATCAGTTCTGTCAGGATTATGTGGCGGCTGCCGACGAGATGCGGGTAGACGTCTATGAACTGATCGACCATGATATTAAGAGTATTCCGGCCGGCTGCGACCGGCTGATCTACCTGCCGTATCTGATGGGCGAGAGGACGCCTCATCTGGATCCGGACTGCCGCGGCGTGTTCTTCGGACTTTCCGCGATGCACACCAAGGCCCACCTGCTGCGGGCGGTCATGGAGGGCGTGTCCTATTCCCTGGCGGACTGTAACGACATTCTCCGGGAGATGGGCGTATCCGTGGACGAGATGATGGCCTGCGGAGGCGGCGGGAAGAGCGCCGCCTGGCGGCAGATGCTGGCCGATGTGTACGACTGTCCGGTAAAGACGCTTCAGCAGTCCGAGGGCCCCGCGCTGGGCGCGGCGATCCTGGCGGGCGTGGGCTGCGGTATCTACGGGAGCGTAGAGGAGGCCTGCGAAAAGCTTGTGTCAGCCGACAGGTGCAGCGAGCCGAAGCCGGAGAATGTGAGGCTGTACGCGGAGTACCATAAGCTGTATAAGAAGTTGTATATCGACTTAAAGAACAGCTATAAGGAACTGGCGGCGTTATAAGTGCAGATAAGAAAAATAACCCGCAAGGGTATAAGAAGGAGGGGTTTCCCATGGAGATCAGGAAAGTAACAGACCCGTCGTTTGCCGAATACGGCAAGGTAGTGACCGGTTACGATGTGAGCGGGCTTTTGAAAGCAATGAAGGAGAAGACGCCGCTTCCGGAGGACGTGGTTTACGTACCGTCCGTGAAGGAGCTGGAGGAGCTGGCGGTATCGAAGCTGATGCAGAAGAACCTGTACGGACAGATCCCGATCCAGGTAGGCTACTGCAACGGACACAATAAGAAGCTGAATGCGCTGGAGTATCACCGGAGTTCCGAGATCAATGTAGCGGTTACGGATCTGGTCCTGCTGATCGGAAGGCAGCAGGATATCGAGGCTGATTATACCTACGATACGTCGAAGGTTGTGGCGTATCTTGTTCCTGCGGGAACGGTCATCGAGGTGTACGCTACGACGCTGCATTACGCTCCCTGTCATACGGACGAGGGCGGCTTCCGCTGCGTCGTGATCCTTCCGGCCGGAACGAATACGGATCTGGAGCCGCTTGACGAGGTGTTTGCCGAGGATAAGCTGCTGTTTGCGAAGAACAAATGGCTCATCGGCCACGCGGAAGGCGGTCTGGACGCGGGAGCCTTCATTGGACTGAAGGGCGAGAACATCACCCTGTAATTACATATTGTGCGTCATGCAGCGGAAGCTGCCGGATTTATAAAAAACTTTATAAAATGGAGGATATTCACATGAGCAACGTACCTGTAGTAAAACTGGGAATCGTGGCCGTCAGCCGCGACTGTTTCCCGGAGTCTTTGTCTGTCAATCGCCGTAAAGCGCTGGTAGAGGCTTATACGAAAAAGTATGATGCCGCCAATATCTACGAGTGCCCCATCTGCATCGTTGAGAGCGAGATCCACATGGTTCAGGCTCTTGAGGATGTAAAGGCGGCGGGCTGCAACGCCCTGTGCGTCTATCTTGGCAATTTCGGTCCGGAGATCTCCGAGACCCTTCTGGCGAAGCATTTCGACGGACCGGTCATGTATGTGGCGGCTGCCGAGGAAGCAGGCGACAGCCTGATCCAGGGCCGCGGCGACGCGTACTGCGGCATGCTGAACGCCAGCTATAACTTAAAGCTGCGCAACGTCAAGGCTTATATTCCGGAGTATCCGGTGGGCACGGCTGAGGAGTGCGCCGACATGATCGAGGAGTTCCTGCCGATCGCCCGCGCGATGGTCGGACTTGCCAATCTTAAGATCATCAGCTTCGGACCGAGACCCCTTAACTTCCTGGCCTGCAACGCGCCGATCAAGCAGCTGTACAACATGGGCGTAGAGATCGAGGAGAACTCCGAGCTGGATCTGTTCGAAGCGTTTAATAACCATGCCGGCGATCCCAGGATCCCGGAGGTCGTGGCCGATATGGAGGCCGAGCTTGGCAAGGGCAATATGAAGCCGGAGATCCTGCCGAAGCTGGCTCAGTACGAGCTGACCCTGCTCGACTGGGTGGAAGCGCATAAGGGCTACCGCAAGTATGTGGCGATCGCGGGCAAGTGCTGGCCGGCGTTCCAGACCCAGTTCGGCTTTGTTCCCTGCTATGTGAACAGCCGTCTGACCGGACGCGGCATCCCGGTGTCCTGCGAAGTGGATATCTACGGCGCTCTGAGCGAGTTCATCGGAACCTGCGTGAGCGGCGATATCGTCACCCTGCTTGACATCAACAATTCCGTGCCGGCGGATATGTACGAGGCTGACATCAAGGGCAAATACAACTACACCCACAAGGATACCTTCATGGGCTTCCACTGCGGCAACACCTGCTCCAAGAAGCTGACCAGCTGCTCCATGAAGTATCAGCTGATCATGGCGAGATCCCTGCCGGAGGAAGTGACCCAGGGTACGCTGGAAGGCGACCTGGTACCGGGCGACATCACGTTCTACCGCCTGCAGTCCACCGCCGACAACCATCTGCGCGCCTATGTAGCTCACGGCGAGATT
>CANPYE010000024.1 GCA_947588005.1 uncultured Lachnospiraceae bacterium
CCGCCCGCCTCGCGGCACGCCTCAATGGCGTTGTCAAGGAGATTGCCCACGATGATGGAAAGCTCCAGATCGCTGACCGTCAGGCCGTCGGGGACATTGGCCTTCACCGTCACGGAGACATTCTCGCTCTTGGCCTGTGCGATCTTGGCGGAGAGAATGGCGTCCAGTGAGACATTGCCGGTTTTCAGAAGCGTATCCACATCCATGAGCTGCCGGTCCAGCTCGGAAATGTATTCCCTGGCCCGCTCCGCATCCCCGGCGTCCAGATAGCTTTTCAGCGTCTGCAGATGGTTGTGAAAATCGTGCTTGTATCCCCGCATCTCCCGATGGATGCTCCGCACCTCGTCAAGATGCTGCCGGGACTGCTCCGTCTGGTATTCCGCCAGCTTCAAAAAGGTCCGTTTCAGCATATCAATTCCTCTCTATGAACGCGCGGTTCAGACTGTCGTATTTCCCCCGGGCCAGCGGGATTGCGATTCCGCCCGTCAGCATCACAGACGCGCGGGAGATCCGCTCCACCGCCTTCAGATTGATGATGTAGGAACGGTGGGCGCGGTAGAAATCCGGGCTCAGCTTCGCCTCAAACGCCGCGATGCTCTCCTTGATCCGAAAGACGCCTAAGCGGGTGTGGATCTCAATATAATGGGCGAACGATTCCACATAGAGAATGTCCGCCTCATAAAGCTTCATAATCTCCCCGTCACAGGTTACGACTACCGACGACGGCTCCGCGGCCAACCGTGCGGCTGCCCGATCCAAAACCTCGCATAGCTTCCGCTCCGACACGGGCTTTACCAGATAATGCAGGGCGTCAACCTCGTACCCTTCAGCTATAAACTCAAAATGAGAGGTTACAAATACGATCTCCGCCCGGCCGCCCTCGCGCCGTATGCATTTGGCCAGATCGATCCCATCCATCCCGGCCATCTCCACATCCAGCAGGAGAATGTCCGCCGCCCGGTCCTCTGCATACGCAAAGAGAAAGCTTTCCGCCGACGGAAAGCCGGATACCTGCACACTGCGTCCCGTCGCGTCCGCCCACCGGCGGACCATGCCGCAGAGATCCTGCCGGTCCGCGTCGGAATCGTCGCAGACCGCTATTTTCAATATTGTGCCGTCCATCAACGCATGACATCCTTTTCAATATCGATTTTACATGTAATATTCGGTTGCCCTGCTTGCCGGGCAGCTCTGCTCATTTTCCGCATCAACATCAATATTTTTCCAGGCAGTTTTCGGAAGTAAATCATCACTTCGCGTCAAACCACGTCTCGCCTGTGTGGGCTTCCACCTCCAGCGAGACGCGGAGACTGGCCGCGCCCTTCATCTTCATCTCCAGAATCTCCGTCACCGCGGCGGCCTCGTCTGCGGCCGCCTCTACCAGCAGCTCGTCATGGACCTGCAGCACGATCCGGGACTTCATGCCGCGGGCGCGCAGCTCTTTATCCACCGCGATCATCGCGATCTTCATTACGTCCGCCGCCGTGCCCTGGATCGGCGAATTCATGGCGACCCGCTCGCCGAACTGCCGCCGCATGAAATTAGCGTCTTTAAGCTCCGGGATCGGCCGCCGCCTGCCGTAGAGCGTCGTCACATAGCCGTGCTCCTTTCCGTCGGCCACCTGCTTATCCAGAAATGCCTTCACGCCCGGATAGGTCTCGAAATAGTTTTCGATATAGACCTTCGCCTCCTTCTGGCTGATACTTAAGCCTTCGCTTAAGCCGAAGGCGCTGATCCCGTAAACGATCCCGAAATTCACCGCCTTGGCGTTGCGCCGCTGAAGCGGCGTCACCTCGTTAAGCGGTACATGGAACACCTGGGACGCGGTGATCGCGTGAATATCCTGAGCCTCGCCGTAGGCGGCGATCAGACGCTCATCCCCTGACATATGGGCCAGGATCCGCAGTTCGATCTGGGAATAATCCGCGTCCACGAACACATAACCGTCCTCCGGCACAAAGACCTTGCGGATCTGCCGTCCCAGTTCCATCCGCACCGGAATGTTCTGCAGGTTCGGCTCCGTACTGCTGATGCGCCCGGTGGCTGTGATCGTCTGGTTGAATTTGCCGTGAATGCGTCCATCCTCCCGGATGAACGCCGCCAGTCCTTCCGCATAGGTGGAATTTAATTTGGTCAGCTGCCGGTAATCCAGGATCATCTGTACCACCGGGTAGTCCGCCGCCAGCTTCTCCAGTACATCCGCCGCTGTGGAATAGCCGGTCTTCGTCTTCTTGCCGTGGGGCAGGTTCATTTTCTCAAATAAGATCTCGCCCAGCTGCTTCGTCGAGTTGATGTTGAAGCGCTCGCCGGCCTTGTCATAGATCTCATTCTCCAGCTTGCCGATCTGTACCTTCAGGTCGTCGCCGTATTTCTTAAGGGCGTCCTTCTCCACCCGCACGCCGGCCTGCTCCATATGATGGAGGCTGTAGATCAGCGGCATCTCGATGTCCATAAATAAATTCCACATGCCGGTTTCTTCCAGCTTCTGACGGAGTACCGGCGCGGATTTCCAGGCAATGTAGGCCATGTAGCAGGCGCAGGTTTCGGCCTTGCCGCAGGAGGCGGCTCCTGCAGTTTCTTCTGTCCCGGCTGTCTGTCCCACAGTTGCCTGACCGCCGCCTGCTGCCGCGTCTGTCCCGCCCGCATCCGTACTGGCCGCCGAAGCTTCCGCCAGCGCCGCGGCCACCGGCTGCTTCCCCAGCAGATCCGCCCTGGACGGCACGGTCATTCCGAGATAATCCCTAGCAAGATCGTCATATTCATAAGTATCCTTAAGCGGATTCAGAAGATATCCGGCGACGCCGGCGTCCATGGCCGGACTGTCGTAGTCGACGCCCTCCAGATACGGAAGCTGGCTCTTGAGATCGATCGTCACGGCGCACTCCGACGCCAGGATCAGCTCCGCCGCCTTACCTGCCAGATATTCCCCGGTCAGGAAACCTCCCGCTGCGATCACATAACAGTCTTCCTCGCCAAAGCAGAGCGCAAGTCCGGTCAGCTGACCGCCGTCGGTCAGAAGCTGAATACCCAGGCACGGGCGCTCCGCACCGCCTGCTGCCCGCGCCAGCACCTTCTCCGCCTCCGCGAAATCCCGCACTGCCGCGAATTTCTCCTCCGACTTTGCTCCCGGCGTCTGCATTTTGGCCGAATCGAACCGGGCAAGGATCGACTTAAATTCCAGCCGCTTCATATACTGGTATGCTTCCTGCGTATACAAATCGCCGATCTCCATATCCTCATAGGAATACGCAATCGGACAATCGGTGCAGATCGTCGCCAGTTCCTTACTGAGCACCGCCAGATCATAGTTCTCCCGCAGCGCCTTCTGCGCCCGCGGCGGTTTGATCTCGTCGACGTGCGCGAACGCATTTTCAATGCTTCCGTACTGCGCAATGATCGCCGTGGCCGTCTTCTCCCCGATCGACGGCACGCCGGGAATATTGTCCGACTGATCCCCCATCAGCGCCTTCACATCGATAAATTCCGACGGCGACACCAGGTATTTCTCCTTCACGTCCGCCGGATAATAGTCATGGATCTCCGTGCCGCCCCGACTCGTCCGGGGAATCCGGATCTTGATATGCTGATCCGCCAGCTGCAGAAGATCCCGGTCGCCGGATACGATGGACACTTCCACGCCTGCCGCCGCGTTCTTCTTCGCCAGCGTACCCAGAATATCGTCCGCCTCGTAACCGGCAAGCGTCATCACCGGAATCCCCATCGCGCGAAGGACTTCCTTCATCAGCGGCACCTGCTCGTGAAATTCCTCCGGCGCCGCGCTGCGGGTTCCCTTGTACGCGTCAAACATCTTATGCCTGAACGTGGGCTCCGCCAGGTCGAAGGCCACCGCCAGATGGTCCGCCTTCTCCTCCTCCAAAATCTTAAACATAATATTGAGGAACCCATACACCGCGTTGGTGTGAAGTCCCTCAGAATTAGTCAGTGTCGGAATCCCGTAAAATGCCCGGAACAATATACTGTGTCCATCGATCAGTACCAGTTTCCCTGCCATATTGATTTCTCCTTCTTCTTTTTCCTGCCGGTTGGTTCTGCTTTCGTGCCGGTTACTCGCTCCGGCTGGCGCCGCCCTGCTTTCGCATCAGTTCTTCTCTCCGGCCGGCACTGCTCTGCTTTCGTATCGATGCCTCTCTTCTGGCGGCACTGTCCTGTTTCCGCATCAGTTCTCTCCGGCCGGCACCGCTCTGTCTTCGTGCCGGCGATTCTTTCCGCAGATATCAACCGGCGCGTCTCAGAATATCCCGCCCTGCCACCAGAGACGCAGCTGCAGAATCAGCATGGCCGCAAGTCCTAACGCCGCGAGCGTATCCGCCGCGTACCGGATCCCGTTGAAGATCCGGATACTGTACAGGCGCTGCCGTGTCTCCCGAAGATCCGTTTCCATCGCGCCCTTAATATTGCTGGTGCCGATCTCATCGTCCAGCTGCCGGATACCTTCTTCCACTGTATAATAAATCTCCAGCTCCTCCCGGCAGCCGGCGCAGCCGTCGATATGCTCCAGAAATTCTTCCGCCGTCTCATCGTCCAGTTCATAATGAATGAACGGTATAACAAGGGACTCCGCTTCCCTGCACGTCATCAGGCCCACTCCTTTCCGCACGGTTTTGTCTTGCCGCCGCTATAGATCATCTCTCATTTTTATCTATCATACACCAGAAACAGCTATTTTTCAACGGAAAATGGCGAGCAGGCCTTCGGAACGCTCAAATACGGCATGGCAAAACTTTTATTCTTACGTTGAAAGCGCCCATAGGCTATGGTAGAATAAGGATGGGAACAAATGTGCAATTGTCCGGGAATTTTCAATCGTATTTTACAATTTCTCCTGTATATTTCCTGGATAGAATCATAAAATCGAAAACCACACGGGAGGTGCCGCAATGAGCCGTCAGAAGCTGCAGGAACTGAAAATGAATATCCGCCGCCGCATCGTCGGCAAGGACGACGTCATCGATCACCTGATCACCGCCCTGCTGGCCGGCGGCCACGTTCTTTTGGAAGATGTGCCGGGCGTGGGCAAGACCACGCTGGCCAAGGCTCTGGCGGATTCCCTGGACCTAAGCTTCGCCCGCATCCAGTTCACGCCGGATACATTGCCGTCGGACGTGACCGGGATGAATCTGTACCATCCGAACACAGGCGCCTTCGAACGGATGCCCGGAGCCATCGTCCATCAGATCGTCCTGGCCGACGAGATCAACCGCACCTCGCCCAAGACCCAGGCAAGCCTCCTGGAAGCCATGGAAGAACATTCCGTCACCATCGACGGCACAACGATCCCTCTTAAGGAACCGTTTATGGTCATCGCGACCGAGAATCCGATGGACGCCGTCGGAACCTATCCGCTGCCGGAAGCCCAGCTGGACCGCTTCATGATGAAGCTGTCCGTAGGCTATCCTTCCGAACAGGACACTCTGGAAATGGCCGGGCGTTTCCTGGACGGCACCCTGAGCGAACCGCTCTGTCCCGTCCTCACCGCGGATGAAATCCTGGAAATGAAATCCGACGTCCGCCGAACAGCCGTCCATGACGAGCTGCGCCGCTATATCGCGGAACTGATCCGCCAGACCCGCGTCCAGCCGGAGACAAGATACGGCGCAAGTCCCAGGGCCGTACTGGTTTTGATCCGAGCCGCCCAGGCCCGCGCGTATCTGGAAGGCCGTGATTTCGTGATCCCCGAGGATATCATTGCAATGGCAAAGGTCGTCCTGCCGCACCGGCTGGTGCTTACCGCCGAAGCGCGCATGGCAAGAATCAGCGGCGTTCAGGTCACCGACCGCGCTGTCGCGGCGGTAAAGGTACCCGGACTGACCTGACAGACGAGTTTCCGCAGCGTCTTCGCAGATCTGCCGTTTTCAGCTGGTCTCGCGCGGTTCCTGGCTCCCCTGCAAATACTGCAACCCCGGGTTTCCGCAGATGCCGCTATGCTCTCGCAGTTCCACCGTTTCCGCGCCCATACCCTTACCGGTAAACCGGAAAAGGAGGCACCAAATGCTTCTGTATCTGCTATTGCTTATATTGTCCCTGGTCTGGGTCAGCCTGCAGGGCGGTACGCTTCCTTATCTCACATTTTACACGCTCTTAATGATCCCGGCAGGTTCTGCCGCTTACTTATTCTATGTCTGCAGGGCCCTGCGCTTTTATCAGGGGCCCTCCTCGCATCTGGTCACGCGGAGCGAGGGGTTTTCATTTCTCATCATATTGGAAAATACGGGACCTCTGCCCATCGTAAGCCTCCGCCTGGTCATGGAAAAGGAGCTCTGCTCCTTCCTGAACTTTGACGACAGCCGTACGTGGTCGCTGGACCCCGGCGCCCGTCTGGAATTTTCCCCGGAAATGGTCTGCCTCTTTGCGGGCGCGTATCCAGCCGGCGCGAAGGAATTTGTGATCCGCGACTGCTTCGGCCTGTTCTCCTATACCGGCCGGATTCCCATGACCTGGAGAGCGGTGGTCCGGCCCCAGATCACCGGCTGCGCGGACGCGCTTCTGGACATGGAACAGGTTCGGACCGCGATGGAACTGCACGCCCCCTCCCGGGAAGCGATCCTCGGTTCGGATCTTCGGGAATATCAAAGAGGCGACAGCCTGCGCCACGTCCACTGGAAGAACTCCGCCCGTTCGGAAACGCTTCTCGTACGCCGTCCGGAGCCGCGGCAGATGGAGCAGATCCATATCCTGCTGCTGCCGGAAGCCATGGATAAGGAATCGGATCCCCATTCTGAACGCCTGCATACCTCACAGAAAAAAAGCTCCAGCGGCTCACGGAATCCTTCTCACCGGTCTGACACGGATGTCTCCGCGTCAGAGGCATTTTCCGATAAGCTGTCACACATCCGCCGCCGGGACCGTTTCCTGGAACTGACCGTCTCCATCGCCGATTATTTCTGCAGACAGAATCAGTCCGTGATCTTCTGGTACCCGCAGGAGGGAATGCGGGAAATGGCCGTGGATTCCTACGAGAGCTTCCGGAAATTCTACGAACAGATTCCGGAGCTTCTCTCCGTCTCCGACCGTTTCTCCTCATCCGGCGATTCCGGGCACGTTTCAGGCACCGGCACTTCCGGAGGTTCCGGGCGATTCTTCAGCTCCGGTAATTCCGGCATAAACGCACCGGACTGGAAAGCATGGCTGTCCGCTCACGGAGCCGGAGAAGACGGCGCCGTGCTTCTGCTGGATGAAAAACATATCGAGGACAACCCATTGACCGTCTGGCATACATAACCTGTTCATTCTGACGGAAGACACGAAATGTTCAGACAGTACAAGCTGAACAAGGCACCTGAAACACGCGTCAAAATAAACGCAGGCAGCACTACCCAGGCCAAAACGCAGCAATATACGCCAGAGCAAACACCGGCAGTACTACCCAGGCTAAAACGCAGGCAGCATGGCCGAAAGCATCGGCAGCATGCCGCAAAGGAGAAAAATGACACCCGCCCAAACAAATCCGCGCGACAATTTCATATCCGCCATCCTTACATTCATCGCGACGTTTAGTATGGCGTTTGCGGTCATCGGGCTTGCCTCGGCGTTTTTGCCCTCGTGGGATCCCGGAGCCTGTCTTCTCTTTTGCCTTCTGTGCGGGATTCTTCACACCATCTCCGTCTGCGCAGGCCAGCCCAGGCTTTCCCTGCTCCTGATACCAGCCGTCCTGCTGCTGTCCGTTCTCTGGTTTCACAGCTGGCAGACGGGCGCGGAGCTTACGGCAGGCTGCGCTCTCTACGCTTTTTGCCTATGGCTCAGGAGCCATGACCGGCCGCGGCAGGCGGCTGTCGCCGGAATCCTCCTTGGCCTGGCCGCATGGCATTTTAATAAGGCGGCAATCTCCGACTATCTGGCGGGAGCCTGCCTTTTGTGCGTCCTGACCGAGCTTGCCGGTTCGCCTCTCCGCCCGCGCCGCGAGCACGGCCTTAAACTGATTCCGTTTCTCATTCTCCTGGAAATCGCCATTCTGCTTCTGCCGGCAGGCGACGATCCCTTCGACTGGAGCTTCGTCATACGCATCGGGAACCGCATATCCGATCTCGCGCAGGATGTGATCGTGGAAATGGAATACCGTTTTTCCTCCGACAGCGTCTCCGACCGGTGGAACGCAGGTTACGGACATTCAAATCTGTTCGGCGGACGCTTCTCCGACGATAACCGCGTAGAACTGTCTGTATCCAACCGCAGCACGCGCCATGTGCTCTATCTCACCGGCGAGGAATACGCCGCTTACAACGGCGGCCGCTGGACCGAAGCTTCCGCGGACGGTACGGCCTTTACCGGCTGGTACCTGACCTTTCTTACCGCTCTTGAGCGCCGGCAGATCACGCCGGAGAAAGCCGCGTGCTTTGCCGAAACCGAATCGATGGCGGTCACGTACCAATACCTGCGCACGGCGGATGTGATCCGCCCGGCTGCGCTTCTTCGGATCGACGATTCCGTACGCAAGGACATGACCGGCGACGACGGAAGCTTCGCCTTCCGCCGCAGCCAGGGCCGAGGCCGCAGCTATCACTTCACATTCATGGATCTGGACTATGCCAATCCCTACCTGACGGATATTTTACGGTCCGCAGACGGCAGCGAGGCTTCCGTTCCCTCCTACGAGCAGCTGGAAGACGCATCCTACCGTTTCTTCGGTATCGCGCTGTCTTCCCTTATCTCGAAAAATAAATACGCGGCGCAGGCCGAAGCCATTTTTCATCCGGACCTGACCGCCTGGCTGAATACGGGCGATACGCCGGAGCGCGTCGCGCAGCTCGCGGAACAAATCACGCAGGGCTGTACGAACAGCTATGACAAATGCAAAGCCATCGAGCGCTATCTCCGCCAGTACCCTTACACGAAGGATGTCGATTACCGGGGCTGCGTCAATTTCATCGACGCTTTTCTCTTTGAAAAACAGACCGGCTACTGTATCCACTACGCCTCGGCCATGGTCATGCTGCTTCGATGCGTCGGCATCCCAGCGCGGCTGGCGGAAGGCTACCGCTATGATTACGCGGTTCCGTCCGAAAACGGCTATGATATCCCCGGGCGGTACGCCCACACCTGGCCCGAGGCCTATATTGAAGGGTTCGGATGGGTGCGTTTCGAACCGACCGCCGCAGTCGCGGCGGCGGACGCGTACGGCTGGGGCCTGCTGGTTGAAGAAACACCGGAACCCGGCGCCGCCTCCGCCAATGACGCAGACCGCCTCGCCGGCTCCGCCGCCCCTTCGGGCGCACCCGCCTTCCCCGCGCCGCCCGCGATAGCCGAACAGGCCGAATCCGAGGAACGCCCCAGCCATCTGGCCGCGTGGCTTTTCTTCGGGATCGGTATCCCGTCCGTTTACCTTCTGCTGCTTCTGATCGTTCAGCCGCTTCTCAGGCGGTACCGCTACCGACGGATGGATGAAGCCGGAAGACTGGGCATGGAGCTTGCGGATGTGCTGTGGCTGAGCGGCCGGCTCTGTCCGGACAGCGGCGGCAACCGTCCGCTTCTTGGCTACGTGCCGCTTTTAAAGGATCCGGCCGACGCGGCGGACATGACGCAGCTCTGCCTCGCCTTCTATCGCTTCCGTTACGGCGGCGGCAGCACAGAAGCCTGCGCCGACCCCTGCCTGCGGCAGACTTCTCTCCGCCTTCGGCAGTCATTATACCGTCAATATATAAATTCGGCCAGACACGGCCGCCTCCTGCGCAGGCTTTCCGCCTACGCCGGCCTGAACCGGCCGCCTCGCGCAGAGGGTCATTAAAGCAAAAAAGTGGGAAACCATTGAATTTACTGGTTTCCCACGCTTTTTATATTGCCCCTGCCAAGGAGTGCCGGCTGCGGGACTTGAACCCGCACGTAGTTGCCTACAACAGATTTTGAGTCTGCCTCGTCTGCCATTCCGACAAGCCGGCTTCTGCCGGAACATGCCGCGGATTTCCGCGGCGTGTAACCGTTTTCTGAAACGAATCCAGTTTATCACATCTTTATGGCTTTGGCAAGTAGTTTTCAATGAAGAATGATTGAAATTCACAGCACGATTTGATACAATAGGGACAAATAAACGATGTACCTGCAAAGGAGGACATTCATGGAAAACGTAATCATTCTTGACCACCCGCTGATCCAGCACAAGATCTCCATGCTCCGCGACAAAAACACCGGAACCAATGAATTTCGCTCTCTGACCGAGGAGATCGCCATGCTGATGGGCTACGAAGCGCTGCGGGACCTGCCTGTCGAAGATGTGGAGGTGGAGACCCCGATTGAGAAATGCATGACACCCATGCTGGCCGGGAAGAAACTGGCTGTCGTTCCGATCCTGCGTGCCGGTCTGGGCATGGTAAGCGGCATTCTCTCCCTGGTGCCCTCCGCCAAAGTAGGCCATATCGGCCTTTACCGGGACGAAGTGACCCATGAGCCCCATGAGTATTTCTGCAAGCTGCCCAGTCCCATCGAGCTGCGCACGATCGTCGTCACCGACCCGATGCTGGCTACCGGCGGCTCCGCTGTGGCGGCTGTGGATTTCATCAAGCAGCACGGCGGCAGGAACATTAAGTTCATGTGCATCATCGCCGCGCCGGACGGACTGAAACGCCTCCATGAGGCCCATCCGGACATACAGATCTATGTAGGCCATCTGGACCGCTGCCTGAACGACGCGGCGTATATCTGCCCGGGCCTGGGCGACGCGGGCGACCGCATCTTCGGTACAAAATAGCCGATACCGGCGTATATCATACAGCAGGGCGCCGCCGGCGCCCTGCCTTTCTTTATTCCCACAGCAGAAGATTCTGAAAATAAGGCTCGGAAATACTGTCCGCAGAAACGGTATAGGCGTGGGCCGCGTCCCCGTCGGACGGAAGCAGGTAGGCGTCCTGTGCGCTGTCATACTGCCATGCGTCGTCAATAACGAGAACGCCGTCTTCCGCCTGCATGGTCCAGCTGCTTTCCTCTCCCTGCGCATTTACGGTAGTCAGAAGCACTTCCCCGCTCATGCGGTCGTCTTTGAATGTGCCCCGCCGGGTCAGGCTGCGGTTTTCCTCCCCCGCGCCCTCATAACAGCAATAGCCTTCCTCGCCTTCTCCGTTCATCCGTCCGGCCTTCCATTCGCCCAAAGCATAGTCATAGCGCGGACTGTCTATCTCGACCGCCTGGAACGCGACGCATTTTCCTTCGGGAAGACCCGCGGAAAATTCCCCGAAAAATACAAGAGAAGAACGCGCCAGAACAAGTCCCTCGCCCTCGAGCTCCTTTGTCAGTTTCCCATCACTATAGAGATATCGCTTCTCCTCCATTGTCACATAATATAACTCCGACAACGCCTCTGACTGGGAAAGCATCAGCCTGGCGGCCTTCTCATACTCTCCGCTGCCTGTATATTCAGCCAGAAGCTCAAGCAGGTCCTTCTGATCCCGCGTCAGCTCCGGCGGGAGCGCCTTCGCCGCAAGGCTTTCTTCTATTTCCCTGCGTGCTTCCTCGGCGGCCGATTCCGCCGCCGACTCCGCCATGGACTGGGCGCTGGCTTCCTGCGCGCTCTCGTTCAGATCATCCTGCATGCTGTGGTACGCCTCCTGCCGGGCGATCTGCTCATGATGATACCGCCCGGACAGTCCGATTCCGGCCGCCAGCCCCGCCGTCAGGCACAGAATGGCAGCCAGCAAAGCCATAAATTTTTTTCGTTCCAGTTTTTTCTTCAAGTCATTTCCCCCGTCTCCGACGCAACAAGAAGGCTGAAGACGCCATTTACGCGTTTCAGCCCTCGTACGTCAATATAGAAATTATCTCTCCGCTTATTTCTCCAGCTTAAAGGAACTCTTTAGCGACACGATCCGGTTAAATACCGGCGCGTCCGGCCTGCTGTCCTTACTGTCCACGCAGAAATAGCCGTTACGCATAAACTGGAAGCTGTCGCAGGCCTTCGCATCCTTAAGCGCCGGCTCCACATAGCAGTTTTTCAGCACCGTCAGGGAATTGGGATTCAGATTCAGGGTGCCGTCCTCGTTGAGCTTCCCCTTCTCCTCGTCCACAATATTCTCATAGAGACGGCATTCCGCCTTCTCCGCCGCCGGCGCGCAAACCCAGTGGATCGTGCCTTTCACCTTCCGGCCGGTGAATCCCGAACCGCTCTTTGTCTCCGGATCGTAGGTGGCGTGAACGACGGTCACATTGCCGTCCGCGTCCTTCTCACAGCCGGTGCAGGTGACGAAATACGCGCCAAAGAGACGCACCTCATTGCCCGGGAACAGCCGGAAATATTTCTTCGGCGGTTCCTCCATGAAATCCTCCCGCTCGATATAAAGCTCGCGGGAGAACGGAACCTGACGAAAGCCCAGCTCCTCGTTCTCCGTATTGTTCGGAACGGTCAGCATCTCGGTCTGACCCTCCGGATAATTGTCAATGACCAGCTTCACCGGATCCAGAACCGCCATCATGCGGGGCCTCTTAAGCTTCAGATCCTCCCGGATGCAGTATTCCAAAAGTGCGTAATCCACGGAACTGTTGGCCTTGGCCACGCCCACCAGCTCCACGAACTTCTGGATAGACTCAGGCGTGTAGCCGCGGCGCCTTAGCGCCGCGATGGACACCAGCCGCGGATCGTCCCAGCCGTCCACGATACCGTCCTCCACCAGCTTCTTGATATAACGCTTGCCGGTGACTACATTCGTCAGGTACAGCTTGGCAAACTCGATCTGCCTGGGCGGGTTTGCAAACTCGCACTCCCGCACCACCCAGTCGTAGAGCGGCCTGTGATCTTCGAATTCCAGCGTGCAGATGGAATGGGTGATATGCTCCACCGCGTCCTCGATCGGGTGGGCAAAATCGTACATCGGATAGATGCACCATTTGTCCCCGGTATTATGGTGGCTCATATGGGCCACCCGGTAAATGACCGGGTCTCTCATATTGATATTCGGGCTCGCCATGTCGATTTTGGCGCGCAGCACCTTCTCGCCGTCGGCGTATTTGCCCTCCTTCATCTCCTCAAAAAGCCTCAGATTCTCCTCCACGCTGCGGTTGCGGTAAGGGCTCTCCTTACCCGGCGTCGTAAAATCGCCCCGGTACGCCTTGATCTCGTCGGCGCTTAAATCGCAGACAAACGCCTTGCCCTTCTTAATCAGCAGCACCGCGCACTCGTACATGGTCTCGAAATAATCCGACGCGAAGAACAGCCTGTCCTCGAAGTCGGCGCCCAGCCACTTCACATCCTCGATGATGGACTCGACGAACTCGGTCTTCTCCTTCGTCGGATTGGTGTCGTCGAAACGGAGATTGAACTTGCCGCCGTATTTCTTTGCCAGGCCGTAATTTAAAAGGATCGACTTGGCGTGTCCGATATGCAGGTAGCCGTTTGGCTCCGGCGGGAAGCGGGTCTGCACATGGTCGTAGACGCCCTCCGCTAAGTCCTTCTCGATCTCCTGCTCGATAAAATTCTTTGAGTTTTCCGCCGCTTTCGCTGCTTCCGCAGCCATCTCAACCGGTTTCTCCATAATCTCCTCCAGCAATCTGTCGCGTCATTCTTTCCAATAATAGGTTATCATAACACATTTCGGCAGGATTGGAAAGAGGTATCCGGCACAAAATTTCGGCATTGCCAGGGAAAAGACTGTACAATTATCACACGCGCCGCCCCAAGATTTTTTCGAATCACCGCCCCCAAGATTTTTTCGAATCACCGGTTGACAAATGGAAAATCTCGTGCTAATATAACATACGGCTCGTTGAGGGGCCATAAAAGGCTGGCGTGGCACAGGCGGTAGCGCACCTCATTGGTAGTGAGGAGGTCACGGGTCCGAGTCCCGTCGCCAGCTCTTAAAAAAGTCCGTATTTACGGGCTTTTTTCTTTTTCATGCTGCATTTCGTGTTGCGTGTGGGAAACCAGAGAAATCAATGGTTTCCCACTTTTTTTGAGCGTATCAGAATGGTTTAACTAGGTTTAACCTATCTTACAAATCTCTCTTTTCATCATACCAAATCTTAGACTTATGTGTCTTCATGATATCTTTCTTCATGGCATCTTCTAATGCGGCCAATACTGCTTTGTCATCAAAAGTACTGAAAATCAGACAGCAAATCCGTTCACCGGTACATGCCCGCGCTCATACATTAGAGTAAAACAGCATTGAGGTACATCTATGGTTTCCAGTAATTCAACCTCACCCGCAGACAGTCAGAGCGTATCCGCCATGGCCTGCGAAAATTCCATGCCGATGACACCTGTCAGCGCAGCCGACGCGGGGATCAATGCCCGCACGGCAAATAATTCCATGATCCGCTCCGCCTCGGATAGCGACTACGGCCTGACTACGCCGGTCGCACCGGAAGGCGGTCTTCCAGTCTTTCCCGGCCCATCCGCCGGCGGCGGCACCGATTCCAGCCAGGGTCTCACTACCCCCGTGGTGTCTCCCGGCAGTTCTCCTGTCTGGTCCGGAGGCAGCACATCCGGCGGTAACTCCGGCAGCACTTCCGACAATGACTACGGCCTGACCCATCCGATCGCTCCGGAAGGCGGCTCCCCGGTATGGCCCGGAGGCAATACTACCGGCGGCAATTCATCCGGCGGCAGCTCCGGAAACGGCAATTCCGGCGGCACCACCATCTGGCCAGTATTTCCGTGGTTCCCCACCTGCCCCAGCTGCGGCGGCTGCATATCCTGCGGCGGCTCCGGCAATTCATCCGGCAGCGGTTCCGGTTCAGGAAACTCCGGCGGCTCCTCCACGCTCGGGCAGGTTCGTTTTCTGAATGCTTCCACCAACAATACAAGCGTCAGCGTTACCTTTGATAATACAATCTATGCAACCAATATCGGTTTTGGTACAATCTCCGCCTACCGGCCCATTGCCGACGGCTTCCACACGGTGTCCGTGCGCCGCACCACCGGCCTGCAGGCTCTGGTGGTCCAGCAGAGCTTTCCGTTCTCGGCCAACCAGAAATACACCCTGGTCCTAGTGGATACCGCGGCAGGCGGCGTGAATCTGATCCAGGTAGACGACACCGGCTGCAGCAATTTAAGCTACAACACCGGCTGCTACCGTGTCGCCAACATGGCTTACAGCGGCTCCTCCTTCGATGTGTTCCTCTACAGCCACGACGCCGTATTCAAAAATGTCGGCTTCCAGGAGGTCACGTCCTACAAGCAGGCCATCGCCGCCAGCTACCAGTTCTATATCACCAACTCCAGAAACTACTCGGTCATCCGGGAGCTTCCGATCCTGATCATCGGCGCGTCGAACAATTCCTCCGTCTCCGGCGATCCGTTGGTCTCCTACTCGGTGGATATTGCCGCAGGCAAGAACTACACCTCCTACCTGATCGGGAGCAGCTGGTCCGATCTGAATTTCCGGGTACTGACCGTCGAAGACTGAATCCGGGCAAGGCGTCGTCGGCATTCTTCCTGCATGACGAAATGAAAATACGGCAGTTGGTCAAAAAAGACCGGCTGCCGTTTCGTCTTCGATATAAAACGTTTTTTCAGCATCTTCTGCGGCAGAAAATACCGCACATCGCAGTACGCTTCTCCGATCCGCATAGAGACCTGCAGGGAACCGATCTTCACAATCAAAAACTGCGGCTTTCCGCTGAGTACGCTGCAGCCGTAAGCCGGCTTCTTCACCCGCAGCACCTGAGAACCCGGGAAATACCGGCGGTACTGCGTAAGAAAGCCGTATCCCCAAAACGCATATTCCTTCAGCCGGTCGTACATTTCGAAAATGTACATGCAGTCCGGCGCCAGGTCTCCTCTTTCCATGCTGTCTTTTATGATCTTGTGGGCCGCGGCGTCGAACCGGGCTCAGGCCGTATGTTCTGCCCCGGCGTCATGCTTAGATTCTTAAGCCTGTCTAAGAGCGCACCGATGTCGATCGGCTTCGTGATAAAATCGTCCATCCCGCACTCTATAGCTTTGTCCTTATCCTCCTGATAGGAATTGGCCGTACAGGCAAATATCTTCACCTTCGCGGCATCCGGCCGCTTCATGGCCCGGATCGCTTTCGACGCCGCAAATCCGTCCATCTCCGGCATCAGCAGATCCATCAGGATCAAGCCATATGTACCGGGCGCGGACTGCGAAAATTTCTCCACCGCTTCCCGTCCGTTCACGGCCAGATCGACGGCCGCTCCCTCGTCTTCAAGAAGCTCCATAAAGATCTCCGCGTTCAGTTCATTATCCTCGGCAATCAGAACATGAAGCTTATCCGGTCCGGTCTGCGCGTCCACGGGCTGTACATCTCCGGTCTGCGCGCCACCGGACTGTATATCTCTGCCTTGCGCGTCTCCGTTTCGCACATCCCCGGGCTTTATGTCTTCGCTCTGCGCATCCACAGCCTGCACATCTGCGCTCTGCGTTTCCCCAGGCTTTATATCCCCGCTCTGTGCTCCCGCTTCCCGCTCCGCATTCTTCTCCCACTCGGTTTCTTCTCCGTCCGCGATGGCAAGCGGCGCCGGGAAGGAGAATGTGAACTCACTGCCTTCTCCCTTGCGGCTTCTGACCGTCAGATCGCCGCCCATCAGCTTCGCCAGGCTGTGGCTGATCGCCATCCCCAGCCCGGTTCCCTGATTGCCTTTCGATACCGTCTCCATTTCCCGGGTAAACGTATCAAAAATATGCTTCTGAAATTCCTCGCTCATACCGATTCCGGTATCGCGGACCGTAAACACGGTGAGCACCGTTTCATTATCCTTAAGCTCCTGCCGGGCGGTGAAATCCACGTTACCGCCGATGGGAGTAAATTTTCTCGCATTATCCAGGATGTTCAGAAGGATCTGCTGGATACGGACCTGGTCGCCCAGCACGCCCGGATACGGCAGCTCCGCGTCCATCCGGAAATGGATCCCTTTCTCGCCCATACCGCCCCTGACAATAGACGCGGAGGTCGACGCCAGAAGGCGCAGATTCACCTGGCTGGATTCCAGCTCCATGGTTTCCTCCTGGAGTTTGGACATATCCAGGATATCGTTAACCAGCGACATAAGATACCGGGCCGTCGCCGTTGACTGCCCGAGATAATTCTGAAGCTTCTCCTGGTCGTTCAGATTCTGGGTCATCAGATAGTTAAGACCCACCAGCCCGTTAAGCGGCGTGCGGATCTCATGGCTCATCGTGGAGAGGAACCGCCCCTTGGCCCTGGCGTCCGCCCGGTCCTCCATGGCCCGGAACCTGGATCGCAGAAGCAGGCAGACCAGCACGATGATCAGGACAAACGCAGCCGCCAGCACCATTGCCGCGTAGCGGTAGCGGTACAGAAGATCGCCTGTGGTGAAGCGGTACTGGTTCTCCATCGTGCCCTCGATGATGTACATAGCCGTCTCATCTTCGGTCATCCGGGAAATCGCCTCGTCAAGCCGCCCAATCAGCAGCTCCTTCTGTCTCCATTCCGGCGAAGCGTCCGTATGCTCGAGCGGTACTACAGCCGAAAAACAAAGCCTGTCTTCCAGCCCCATGAGCGGAATCACCTTCAGGCTCTCGTAGGCGGGCCGGTACAGCCAGTATTCAGCCACATACTGATTCTGGATCAGCAGATCCGCCTCGCCCCGCTTCATGGCGTCCAGACAGGCCTCCATGGAATCATAATCGATCAGTTCGAAATTGGGAAAGATACGGGCAAGCGCCGTTTTGAGCGTCTGAGAGCCGGTCGAAACGGCCACCTTCAGATTCGCGTTGTAAGAAAATTCAACGTCTTCCCTGGCTACGATCACCTTCTGACTGGACAGGTAAGGATCGCTGATCAGGATTCCTCTGGCGTTCTTGTTCTCCTCGTTATATTCCACGCTGGTAACCAGATCAAAGCCCTCGCTCTGCAGATAGTCGTAGGTAACCGCACCGGCCGGCAGAGCCACGTATTCAAACTCCACGCCGCTCAATTCCGAGATCCGGTCCAGTATGTAGCGGGTAATGCCCCCGAGCTCGCCGTCCTCGTTCATAAAGGATACCGGCCTGCGGTCCTGGACATACCCGACCTTATAAACGCGCTGTGCAAGCTCCTCCGCACGCGCATCTCTCGCATTCCATCCGATACTGCCCACGATCAGCCCCATGACGGCGGCCATTGTGAGCGCACATTTCCATACCCTGGCTGACATACCTACCACTCTCCAGACAACATTCTGACCTTTCTATTTTACCACCGGCGCAAAGAGCATGTCAATACGGGGAGAGCGTCACTGGCGCTCTCCTCGCATGGAAATACAAGCAAGGCGTCACTGGCGCCTTGCTTGCATGGAAATACGGGGAGAGCGTCACTGCGCCTTCTCACCGCATCTGGTCGTAGCTGTCGCGGAGGATCCGGCAGGAATCTTCAAATTTCTGCTGCTCCTCCTCATTCAGCGATATCTCAAGTATACGCTGGATGCCGTTGCGGTTGATGATGCAGGGAACGCCCGCAAATACATCCGTCTGTCCATATTCGCCCCTGAGCATGGCGGAAACCGTCAGGACGCTGTTCTCATCGCCGAGGATCGCCTTCGTGATCCGGGTCATGGCCATACCGATCCCATAGTAGGTAGCCTTCTTGGCCTCGATGATCTTATAGGCCGCTCCCTGGACCTCCGCCGCGATCTCGCTGAGCCGGTCCATACAGACATCCTCGCTGCTGTCGCACAGCTCCGTGATGGGCTTGGTCGCCAGAAACGCCTGGCTCCACGGCACAAATTCGCTGTCGCCGTGCTCGCCGATCACGTAGGCGTGGACATTGCGCGGATCCACATTCAGGTATTCTCCCAGCAGATAGCGGAGCCGGGCCGTATCCAGAGCCGTGCCGCTTCCGAGCACCCGGCGGGGATTAAAGCCCGACAGCGCGTAGGTGATCCGGGTCATAATATCCACCGGGTTCGTCGCCACCAGGAAAATGCCGTTAAAACCGGATGCGGTCACCGGATCCACGATGGATTTAAATACCTTCGCATTGCGCTTCAGAAGATCCAGCCGGGTTTCTCCCGGCTGCTGGGCCACACCGGCGCAGATCGCCACGATATCCGCGTCCTGGCAGTCCCGGTACCCGCCCGCGTAAATCCGCATATTGGAGGACGCGAACGCCAGTCCGTGATTTAAATCCATGGCTTCGCCCTCGGCCCGCTTTTTGTCAACATCGATGAGCACCAGCTCCTCGCATACATTCTGGTTCAGCAGGCAGTAGGCGTAGCTCATCCCCACCATGCCGGTGCCTACCAGCACCACCTTTCGCTTCTCCGATTTTGCCATAATTGACCTCCTTTTAATTCTCCTGTTAGTATCTCTGTCCTTTTATAAAAATATAACCGTATGCTGCCCGGTTTTCTCAGACTGCCGCAAAGCTTCTTTTATTACGGCAGTTTTTCTGCCTGCAGGGAAATACGATGCAGCCGGCGCCCTTTCCTTCCTGCCGGCAATGCGTTCAGGCCGCGCTGGTCGCGCGGCCCGGCCGATTTTGGTCCTCTATTTTCATTTATTACTTTCCATTCAGCCTCTGCCGCACGATCTCATAAGCCAGTATTCCCGCGGCAACAGACGCGTTCAGCGAATCGATATCGCCCTTCATCGGGATCCGCGCGGCCATGTCGCAGTTCTCCTTCACCAGCTTGCTGACGCCGTCGCCCTCGCCGCCTACCACCAGTCCGATGGGGCCCGTCAGGTTCAGGTCGTACATGACCTCGCCCTTCATATCGGCACAGACAAACCAGAGGCCCTCCTTCTTCAGCTGCTCAATCGCGGCCGTCAGGTTCGTCACCTTTGCGACCGGCGTGTAATTTAACGCCCCCGCCGAGGTCTTCGCCACCGTCGCGGTCAGGCCTACCGCACGCCGCTTCGGGATAATGACCCCGTGGGCCCCGGCCTGATTGGCCGTGCGGATAATGGCGCCCAGATTATGTGGATCTTCGATGCCGTCCAGAAGGATCACAAACGGTGCTTCCCCCTTCTTCCTGGCGTTCTCCAGGATATCCTCCACCGCGGCATATTCATAAGCCGCCGTCTGGGCGATCACACCCTGGTGATGGCCGGCCGCAGACAACTGGTCAAGCCGCTCTTTCTTAACAAAATTCAGGATCAGATCCGGCTGCTTTCTGGCCTCCCGCAGGATCGTCTGCACCGGGCCGTCCTTACAGCCGTCCAGCACATACAGCCGGTCTATCGTCTTGCCGGAACGGAACGCTTCCAGCACCGCGTTGCGGCCCTCGATCAATGCCGATCCGTTCTCCGCTTCTTCCGGGCGCGGCTGCGGGCCGGCGCTGTTTTTCTCATCCCTGTATCGGTTCATTCTCCGTCAAATTCTCCTATCTTCTCAAGCCCGAGGCCGACCAGCTGCGCCAGCCGGTCCAGCCGCTCCGTCAGGTACAGATAGCCCACCAGCGCCTCAAATCCAGTGGCCGTGCGGTAATCGATCACCGACGCGTTCTTGGCTCCGGAAGCAGACTTAGCGTTGCGGCCCCGCTTGTAAACGGCGTCTTCCTCCTCTGTCAGCTCCGGCTCCAGAAGGCGGATCATCCGCGCCTGGGTTTCCGCCTTTACCAGATTCGCGTCGTGACGGTGCATCTTATTAACCTGCATATTGCCCAGGTTCACGACGCGGGTGCGGATCATAACCTCATATACCGCATCGCCGATATAGGCGAGCGCCAGCGGCGAATAGGCTGCCGCGTCCACCTTATGGAGGTGGAATATCTTCTTAAAATGAACCGGAAGCGCCGCGGATTCCTGTCCAGCCGGAACCGGCTCGCCGGCGCCTGCGCGATCGGCCGTCTCTTTGCCTGCACCCGATTCGCCGGCGCCTGCTTTGCCGCCGGCTGCTGCACCGGCGCTCGCCGCCCCGGCAGCCGCTTCCGCCCCCGGCGTCAGGCGGTCGTCTACGCGCGTTTCCATTTGACGCCCTCTCTGGTATCCTCCAAAATGATGCCCATAGCGGACAGCTTCCCACGGATCTCGTCGGCCAGCGCGTAGTTCTTCGCCTTCCTGGCCTCCTGCCGCGCCTGGATCATGGCCTCGATCTCCGAATCCAGCGCCTCGTGCTTTACTTCGGTGACAATGCCCATCACATCGCAGAGCTTCTCGATCGTATCCTTCAGGTACGAAACATACGCCGGACTGCTGTTTTCGTCCGCCGTGGAATTGCTGAGCTTCACCAGCTCGAAGATGGCGGAAACAGCGTCTGCCGTATTAAAATCGTCGTCCATGGCAGCCTCGTACTTCGCCACCAGATCCTTTGCCGCGGCCACATTCTCCTGCTCGGCTGCCGTCATGGAAGCTTTCCCGGCGCCAGCCGACTGTGCGGCCGCCTGCGCCCCGTCTCCCGCGGCGTTCCCGGCTGCTGCCTGACCAGCCGCAGCCTGCGCCTTCTGCTGCAGCTCCGCCAGCTTCCCGACCGCCGTCCGGATCCGCTCCAGACCGTTCTTAGACGCTTCCATCAGATCCGCGCTGAAATTCAGCGGGCTGCGGTAATGGGCGCTCAGCATGAAGAAACGCAGCACCTGCAGGTCGTATTTCTCACTGATCTCCCGAACCGTGAAGAAATTCCCCAGGGACTTGGACATCTTCTTATTGTCGATATTCAAAAATCCGTTGTGCATCCAGTATTTCGCGAAGGGCTTGCCATTCGCGCACTCGCTCTGGGCGATCTCATTCTCATGGTGGGGGAAGATCAGATCCTCGCCGCCTGCGTGAATATCGATCTCATCGCCCAGATAGCGCTTCGCCATGACCGAGCATTCGATGTGCCAGCCGGGACGGCCCTCGCACCAGGGCGACTCCCAGTAAGGCTCGCCCTCCTTCTTCGGCTTCCACAGGACGAAATCGTTCGGGTCCTCCTTGCCTTCCTCGCCGGTCACCTTGATCTCGCGGAAACCGGACTGCAGCTCATCCAGATTCTTATGAGAGAGCTTGCCGTACTCTGGAAATGACTCCGTCCGGAAATATACGGTTCCGTCCCCAGCCACGTAAGCGTGCCCCTTCTCGATCAGCGTATGGATCATGGCGAGCATTCCTTCGATCTCTTTCGTCGCCTGGGGATGGGTCGTGGCCGGCTTTACGTTCAGCCCCGCCATATCCTTTTTACACTCGGCGATGAACCGCTCAGAGATTACAGACGCGTCCACGCCTTCCTCCAGCGCTTTATTAATGATCTTGTCGTCCACGTCGGTGAAATTGGATACGAAATTAACCTCGTAACCTTTATATTCAAAATACCGCCGCACCGTGTCGAAGACGATCATGGGCCTGGCGTTGCCGATGTGGATATAGTTGTAGACCGTCGGGCCGCAGACATACATCTTGACTTTCCCCGGCTCAAGCGGCACAAATTCTTCTTTTCTCCTGCTCAATGTGTTGAATATCTTCATATCTGAAATGATTCCTCCCTGAAATCTGTTCCATACAGCTATGTCCTGTTTTGTTTCTTTTGACGCTTTCTTACATGCGTCTGACAGAATCCGGGTGTTCTCCGGATTCTGTTTCTATCCCGTGCCGGCAACGTCACACGCGGCAAACGCTTCTTTTCAAAGCAGCCGTTTCACCACTGCAGACTGCGGCCGTTCCCGCCCGTTACCGCTCCGTCTGATCTTCCATCCTCTGAATACAGCCGGGACAGCCGGCGCACTGCGGCTGCGCCGCGCTCATTCTGTCATCATAACAGTAATCCTCCGCCGATGTCAACAGGCAGATCGCCTGCGCCGAGATTCCCTCTCCGCTTCCGGTAAATCCAAGTCCTTCCTCGGTGGTTGCCTTCACACTGACGCGGCCCGCGTCGATTCGCAGCGCTGCCGCTATATTGGCCGCCATCTGCGGCCGCCAGGCCGCAAGCTTCGGCCGCTGGGCAATGATTGTTGCGTCGATATTTTCGATCACATAACCATGCTCTTCTAAAAGCGCGCCCACACGTTTCAGAAGCTCCACGCTGGATATCCCCTCGTAGGCCGGATCCGTGTCCGGAAAATGCTGGCCAATATCGCCGAGGGCCGCGGCGCCCAGAAGCGCGTCCATGACCGCATGGATCAGCACATCCGCGTCCGAATGGCCCAGAAGTCCCTTCTCATAGGGGATCTTCACGCCCCCAAGTATCAGCTCCCGCCCTTCCGTCAGGCGGTGTACGTCGTATCCCTGTCCGATTCTCATAATGCAGCTGTTCCTTTCCCTTCCTGCGCGAATTGCCGGCGTTCCTTCCCTTCCTACACGATCATCCGAATCTTGCTTGAAATACACCGAACGTGCAGGTCCTTCTGTCTTCCGCCGCCTTCGCCGTCATAATGCACCGGCATCTCCCGCTCCAGATGGATCTCCGCCTCCCGGCAGCGGTACAGTCTGGAGCCGGGATAATTCCTCCGGCTCCCTAAAAGCGCGGCCAGAAGGATCGGAACCAGCCGGAGCTTATGATCCTGATGGACCACCCGCACGTCCAGCCGCCCGTCGCAGGGATCCGCTCCCGGCGCGAACAGAAAACCGCCCCCTTCATAGGGATGAATGTGAAACGATACAAAATAAATATGATTGAACTCCACCCGCTTCGTGCTGTCCAGGATCAGATATCCCTTCACCGGCTTTGCCAGGATCAGCTGCCGGATCCCCAGCACCAGATAATTCCATTTGCCCAGGAAAATGCCCTTCTCCTTCTTCTTTTCGCGGACCTCCGCGATATTGCAGCAGACCGCGGCGTCCATCCCGATCCCGGCGCTCACCATAAAACGGCGGTGCTCCGCCCGGCTCCCGTAGGACACCACGCCGTAATCCAGCAGCTTATAAGTTTCAGGACTTACTATCTTCTTTAAGCACACGAGGGGCTTTTTCGAAATCTTTAAGCTTCTGGCCAGATCATTGCCGGACCCGGCGGGAACGTATCCCAGCGTCACCGGTCCGCCAAACGACAGACCGCCGGTCACTTCTCCCACCGTTCCGTCGCCGCCGACAGCCACAATGGTCCGCGGTTCTCTGCAGCCGTCGGTCAGTTCCGCCGCAAACGCGGCCGCATCGCCCTTCTTCTCAGTCAGAAACGCCTGATAATTCACGTTCCGACGCTTCAGTGCCTTCTCCGCCTTCCGCCAAGTCTTAAGACCCCGTCCCCCGCTGGCGTTGGGATTTATAATAAAATGGTACATGCCGCCCTCCAGATACAGATAAGCGCCTCACAGAATCTCCCGCTCCGTCCGGACGCCGGACCGGCGCGGTATAATCTCTCCCGCGATTATATCACAGTTTATCCGATTTTACAAAAGAATTTACACAAAAAGCAGCCGCGGCCGTCTGCGCGTTACAGCCTTCCGGATCTTCCGGCGGACTGCAGCGTTTATTCGGCCGCGGCTTTTCTCGCATTCTGCCGCGTTTTCCTTACGACGCGGCTTCCCTCGCATTCTGCCGCGTTTTCTTCACGACACGGCTTCCCTCGCATTCTGCCGCGTTCTGTCTCCCCGGGCGTTACGCCTTTTCTCCCGTCTGCGGGGCAGCGTCTGCCGTCAGCTTATAGCCGAGACGCCGCATGGTCACGATCGAAGCATGCACCTTCAGCGTTTTCAGCTTCTTCCTGAGAAATGAAATATAGACCTCTGCATTGTTATCGACGGCCTCCGGCCGGCCGCCCCAGATCCGGTTCAGCATCGTTTCCTTGGACACGATGATATCGCGGTTGACCATCAGAAGCCGCATCACGTCGAACTCCCGTTTGCCCAGCTGCACCGTGCCGGCAGGTCCCGACAGCGTGAAGGTAGACTGATCCAGATACAGATCGCCGGCCGACAGACGCTCCGGACGCAGGATGCCCCTGCGCCTTTCAACGGCCTTAAGAACTGCCAGAAGCTCTCCCTCGTCTACCGGCATGTTCAGGCAGTAATCCGCTCCGCTCTCCAGCGCGCGGATCCGCGCCTGGGCACCGGTATCCGCGGAAAAAAGCACGATCACCGGCGCCTGACATCCGTCCCGCCGCGCTTTCTCCAGAAAGGCGAACCCGTCCATGCCCTCCAGATCTTCCCCAAGGATCACCGCGTCATAATCATCCTGCTTTAAGGCGCAGTATCCCTGATCCGCTTCCGCGCAGACCTCCGTCTCGCACCAGACCTGGCGCAGCGCCTCCTCCACATATACAGCCGTATGTTTTTCATTTCCCAGAATCAGTACACGCATATCCGTATTTTCCTTCTTTTTCTCCGCAAAATCAAGACCCGCGGTTCAGGTTTCACAAAACTTTCACAGGACGGCAGCCCGCCGCGTTACGCCGCCTTTGGAAATGTCAGCGGCTCCGGACCTCCCTGCGCATAAAGCCGATGTAGGAACCCGCGAACATAACGGCAGTCAGCGCCGCAAGACCGGTCAGATGGGGCCAGACCAGCAGCACGCTCTGTCCCAGGGACAGGTATCCGGTAATCGCGCCGGAAAGCTGCTGCGGCAGAACCAGATTGGTGGTGCGCACCGTCGGGTCCATGATCGTGGACACCGCTTCGCTGTAAAGGTAATAAGGCGACAGGCGGTTGATCATGGTCTGGCACTCGTAGTTGTCAAGCACCCGCCCCACGGTGGCCGTGTCGTTGATCGGATAGAGCGCTCCGGCCACAATGGACGCGACCAGGCTCATGAACAGAGCGAAGAAGATCCACAGGCCGATCCCCAGCATGGCCGACGTGGCCGCGTGGCGGCACAGAACGGAAAAGAGGATCGACAGCGCCAGCCAGAAGCAGATATATACCGCCGTGAACAGCAGAAATACCGCCGCCCGGCCCACTTCCTCCGCCGTCGGCGGGATCCCGGTCTTTAAAATCCCCACAGCGCCGATAAACAGCCCCATGGACAGCACCATGACCAGAATGATCGTGGCTCCCGCCAGAAATTTCCCGTTGATTACCGCGTCCCGGTAAATGGGCTGGGAGATCAGGCGGTTTAAGGTTCCCTCCGACCGCTCGCTGTTGATTGCGTCAAAGCCCAGCGTCAGTCCCACAAACGGTCCCAGCAGCGCGATAAACGTCGTGAAGGACGGGATTGTACTTCCGCTCAGCGTGAACAGCTTCAGGAAAATATAATCGGAATCCGAAGCTACCGCGTCCGACAGATTGGACACCGCGCCGTACAGACTGGCATAGCTGGTCAGAAGAATGAGCGCCAGCACGATCAAAAATCTGCCGCTGTGCAAATGGTCCGCCATCTCCTTGCGGTAAAGGGCGTAAAGACCGCTGTGCGCGCGGTTGTTTCCGGCGTATCTGCCGTTTTTGCCGTTTCGTTCCGTTTTTTCCCGGCTGTGCTTCGACGTACCAATATCGGCCGCAGCTTCATCTGCCGGCGCCGCTTTATCTGCTGACGCCGCTTTATTTGCCGGCGCCGCTATATCAGCCGCCGCAGCCGCAATGACCTCCTGCGCCGAAACATCGGCCAAAGCAGCCGTTCCGCCCGCCGGTCCCCTATCATCTGCCTGCCTTGCCGAAGATTCCGAAACGTTTTGCTCTCTTACCGTCTCCGACTTCATGCTCCTCACCTGCCTCCTCAAAATATCTGCGGTAGATCTCGTCCAGATCATTCTCCCTCTGACGGATCAGGGAGAGCGTGTATCCGGCGTCCAGTGATCTGCGCAGCAGTTCTCTCTTTACATCATAGCGGGACCGAACCACATAGAAATCGCCCGTCCGCTCCACGCTGTCCACATTTCCAAGGCTCTCGAGCAGTTCCCGAAATCCTGCGTCGTCCGGAAACGCCGCCGTTTCCAGGATGCTGACGCCTTCCTGCTGCATACTGCGGGCCAGCTCGTCGATCTTGCCGCAGGCCACCAGATTTCCCTCCACAAACAGCCCCACCCGATCGCAGATCTGCTGGATCTGGTAGAGCTGGTGGGATGAGATCAGGATCGTCCGTCCATCCTCTGCCGCCAGACGGCGGATCAGCTCCATCAGTTCCCGCATTCCTTCCGGGTCGATGCCCAGGGTCGGCTCATCCATGATGACCACCTTCGGATCCTTCATCAGCACATCCGCCACTCCAAGCCTCTGGCGCATACCGCGGGAATAGGTCCCGGTCTTCTGGTCGGCCGCCTCCGTCATACCGACCTTTTCCAGAAGCTCGTCGATCCGCTTCTCGATCAGCTCGTCCGGCAGCCCGTTCAGCCGCCCGGTAAACCGCAGGTTCTCCCTGCCGGTCATATCGCTGTAGAAGCCTACGTTATCCGGCAGATAGCCAACGATCCGCTTCACCGCGATCGGTTCTCTGGTGCAGTCCTTTCCGTCGATCCAGGCTTTGCCCAAGGTAGGCTCCGAAAGCCCTAAAAGCATCAGCGTCGTCGTGGTCTTGCCGGCGCCGTTGGGTCCCAGCAGGCCGAAGATCTCCCCCGGATAAATGTCCAGATTCAATTCCGATACAGCCACCTTGGAGCCATATTTCTTGGTCAGTCCTTCCGTGTGGATGATTGGCATTCCATCCATCGCAATTCCTCCTCCCCGGCACTCTAGCGTCTGCCGAATTTACGGAATATGTATTCCAGCCCCAAGGCCACGGCCACCACAATGGCTACGGCCACAACGCCCCACATCGTGCTGGTCTTCACCGACACGCGGAACTCCATCTGATCCGATGACTGGTCGCTCGTGACGCTGAAGGACGTCACATAATCGCCGGTAATGGCGTCATTGCCCGGCTTCACGCTGGCGACAACCTCTGAGGTACTGCCTGCAGGCAGAGACTCAATGATATTATCATCCAAGTTATAGGTTACAGTCCAGCCGCTCGGGGCAGACGAATTTAAGGACACATTTTCCAGATCCACATTGCCTGTGTTGGTAATGTAAAGAGTCACATCCGACGCCTTGCCGGCGTTGGCGTCAAAGCTTAACCGGCCGTCCGGTGTGGACATTTCCAGACCGTAGGTACCGGTGATCGTCACGCTGAGGTCCGCAGACAATGTCTCCGCCGCCGACACGGCGCTGCAGGAGATCTGGTACTCGCCGGACTCCACTCTTTCCGGCGGCTTCACCGATACGGTGAGCGCCTGGCTGGCTCCCGCCTCCACATCGATGGCTGCCACCGC
>CANPYE010000025.1 GCA_947588005.1 uncultured Lachnospiraceae bacterium
TCCCGTCCCTTTAAGTCCGGAAGCTCCACCGGGACGCGGCGGTCAAAGCGGCCAGGTCTTGTCAGGGCCGGATCCAGCGACTCCGGACGGTTCGTGGCAGCGAGAATGATGACGCCGTTATTGCCTTCAAAGCCGTCCATCTCGGTCAGCAGCTGGTTCAGCGTCTGCTCCCGCTCGTCATTGCCGCCTACATTGCCGGTGCTGCGCTTCTGGCCGATGGCGTCGATCTCGTCGATAAAGACGATGCAGGGAGCCTTTTCCTTCGCCTGCTTAAATAAGTCGCGGACCTTGGAAGCGCCCATGCCGACGAACATTTCCACAAATTCGGAACCGGACATGGAGAAGAACGGCACGTTCGCCTCGCCGGCGACTGCCTTGGCCAGCATGGTCTTGCCGGTGCCGGGAGGGCCTACAAGAAGAAGTCCCTTCGGCATGGATGCGCCGATCTCTTTATATTTGTCCGGATTATGCAGGTAATCGACGATCTCCTGGAGGCTTTCCTCCGCCTCGTCGACGCCCTCCACATCGGAGAATTTGATACCGTCGGAGGATTTCACATAGATCTTGGCGTTGCTCTTGCCCATATTAAACATCATGGAATTGGGGCCGCCGGCCTTGTCCATCATTTTCTTCGACAGGAACTGGCCAATGATGAAGAAAATTGCGATGGGCAGCACCCAGGAAAGGATAATGCTGAGCAGCGGCGACATTTCTTCAATGATCTCGCTGGAGAAGACCGCTCCCGAATCGTGCAGGCGGTTTACCAGATCGGGATCGGAAATGGGGCCGGTCTTAAAGACCTGGCTCTCCGCCTTATCCGTAAAGAGGATCTGGTTGCTCTGAATCTCTACCCGCCCGATGTCCTTCTCTTCCGTCATGGTCATGAAGGTGCCGTAGTCCACCTCTTTGATCTGCCGTCTGGCAGCCCAGGGCATGAGAATGAGGTTAAAGAGCATCAGGATCATCATAACAACACAGTAGTAGTACAATAAAGGTTTACGCGGACGTTTCACTTCGTTCATAAAAATTCCCCCTTCTTTCATGTAATTTGAAGCTTTGTCCTTTATGTATATCTTTCTGCCGGCGGCGCGTCCCGGATACAGTTAAGGCGCCGACGGCGGAATTTGCTTTATGGTTCCGTAAAATGATACCGGCTCAGAACCCGTCCGAATACCAGACAGATAACCGCGCTGCCGATACAGAGAAGAAACATCGTCATCGCCGCGCCGGAGCCTTTGCCGCTGCCAAACATCGCCGCAAAAAAACCATTCGGATCCGCAGCCGTCATAAACGGTTCACAGATCTTGTCCACCATAAATCCGCCCAGGAAAAGGCCGACCGGGATCGTGAAAAACTGCAGCGTGTTCCGGCAGGAATACACTCTCCCCTGCATTTCCGGCGGGATTGTGCTGCGCAGGATCACATCCAGATTGGCGGACATAAACGGCACCGGGAACCAGCCGATCGCCTGGGCGATGCACCAGAGCGCGGGTGTGCGCGCAAACGCAAGCAGAAAGGTCTCGGCGCACAGTGAAAACAGCATGGTCAGCCAGATCACGCGGATCCGGTTCTTCGGCGCCGGAAGCGCCGTCACTGCGAGACTTCCGAGAAGCGTCGCGATCCCCGCGCAGGAAGTGACGATCCCCAGGACCGTCTCTCCGCCCCGCGGGTTCGACAGTACATAGGGCGGCAGCGCCGCGTCAAATACGGACGCGGACAGGTTCACGCCTGCCATGAAAAGGAACAGCGTCAGGATCAGGCCGTGGCCGCGCAGATACAGAAGGCCGGCTTTCGCGGAAGCCCAAAGAGACTCCTGACCGGGTGCTTCTTCCGGTTTTCTGTCATCTATCCGGGCTGCCTTCCTGCTTTCATCATTCTCACCTGCATCCGCTGCATTCTCGCCGCCTGCAGCCGGCTCCGCATTCAGGCAATTTCTGCCGGCGGCATAATCTTCTTTCTCTGGCTGTCCGCTGACGTTCTCCGATCTGTCTTCTCCCTCTGCGGCAGCAGCTCGCGCATTCACGTCCGGAATCCGCACAAACAGCAGAAGCGCCAGAAACGCCGCCGCAAACGTCCCAAGATCGATATAGATCACGCCTGCCATCCCAGCAAACGCGAACATTGTCGTCGCGAAGACCGGATGCAGGATCGTGACAAGGGAATTGGAAAAGGACTTAAGTCCGCTGGCCTTCTGGTAATGCGTCTTCGGCGTGATCAGCGTCATAGCTACTTCACCGGCAGGCTGCTGTACGGTATTCATCAGACCGTTTACCGCGTTCAGAATGTACATATGAACGGGCCGCAGCGACTCCGTTTTCAGAAGCACCAGCACTGCCGCGGAGCAGCAGGCCGCGAAGGTATCGCAGCACAGCATAACCTTCTTTTTATCCCATCGGTCGCTTAACGCGCCCGCAAAAATGCTCATCAGCACATAAGGCGCGTAGGAACAGATGGACAGTGCCGCCGTCTGCAGCGCCGATCCGGTCTTCTCATAAAGCCACAGCGTCAGCGCAAAATTCGTCATGGCGCTGCCAAGCTGAGAGAGCGACTGGGTACTCCAAAGAATTAGAAATGTTTTCATTTTACTTTGCTCCTTTGATTATGTTTGACTTTTTAACATGAATCAAGTCGCAAAGTCTGAGGACTGCTGCCTGCGGTCAGGCATTTTCCTCCCCACGCATCGTCCTCAAACCCTGCGCGGAGCGGATGCATTGATCAGACGCATCGATAACCTCCTGGTCACTTCACCTGCTGAACCTGCTTACCGGTCGTTTTCTCCAGAAAATGGCGAAATTCTTCGACCGTTCCGCCTTTCAGCGTGTTCTTGTCATAAATCTGCGCGTGGTTTGCGCCAAATCCCAGAACAAAATACTGAGGCATCTCCGCAATCACGCTGATAGGATCGTAGCTGAACCGGGACGTCCCCAGTTCTGTGTCTGAGGTATATCCATCCGGAGTAAATGTCACAAACGATTTCGTTGTGTAAAGCTTGCATCTGCTTCCATGATTCGCCATCGCCTCCTTCGGTAAGAATCTCAGGTCAGCGTCCCCTTTGTCGACAGCACACCGGCGATCCGCGGGTCTGTCCGCGTCGCCTCATCCAGCGCCTTGGCAAACGCCTTAAAGGCCGCCTCGATGATGTGATGGCTATTGTAACCGGCGATCTGTTTCAGATGCAGATTCATCTCCGCCGCGTAAGAAACCGCATAAAAGAACTCCCGCACCGTCTCGGTCTCCAGTTCTCCGACCTTCTCCCGATCCAGGTTCAGATCATAAGCCAGATAGGGGCGGCCGCTTAAATCCAGCGCGCAGAGGATAAGCGCGTCGTCCATCGGCAGGATCTTCGTGCCGAAGCGGACAATCCCTTTCTTATCGCCGGCCGCTTCCCGGATGGTCTTTCCGAGCACGATCCCGGTGTCTTCTACGGTGTGATGCGTGTCCACGTTCAGGTCGCCTTCCGTTCTCACGGTCAGATCAAACAGGCCGTGGCGGGCAAACCCGTCCAGCATATGGTCGAAGAACCCGATACCGGTATGGATGTCGGACTGTCCCGTACCATCCAGGTTCAAGGTCAGAGTAATCCTCGTTTCCTTTGTGTTTCGTTCGATCGTCGCGGTTCGCGGCATATCCATCCTCCTTTTCACTCGCAATCCTCATATTCCTCTCAGACCGCTCTCTGCATACTGCGCGTTTTCATTCTTTCTGGATTTTTTATCATACAACTTTCAGCCGTTTATATTCAGCACAGATTAATCCTTCGCCGTATCCTCGAACCGAACGCGGATCGAATTGGCGTGGGCCGTCAGGTGCTCTGCCTCCGCGAAGGCAATGATATCCCTGCTCACCGGCGCAAGCGCCTCACGGGAATAATAGATCACGCTGGATTTCTTAATAAAATCATCCACGCCCAGCGGCGAGAAGAATTTGGCCGTCCCATTCGTCGGCAGCACGTGGTTCGGACCCGCAAAATAATCTCCCAGCGGCTCGGAACTGTATTCTCCGATGAAAATGGCTCCCGCGTTCTGGATCTTCGTCATGACCTCGAACGCGTCGGCGGTCACGATCTCCAGATGCTCCGGCGCGATCTCATTGACCACGCTGACAGCCTCATCCATATTCTCCGCCACCAGGATATAGCCGAAATTCTGCAGCGATTTTTCAAGTATATCCTTGCGGGAGAGCGTCTGTACAAATGCTTCCGCCTGCGCGGAAACCTCCTCCGCCAGCTTTCGGCTGGCAGTCACGAGGATCGCGCTTGCCAGCTCGTCGTGCTCCGCCTGCGACAGAAGATCCGCCGCTGCAAAACGCGGATTCGCTGTCTCGTCAGCCAGCACCAGGATCTCGCTCGGCCCGGCGATGCTGTCTATACTCACATGGCCGTATACGGCCTTCTTGGCCAGCGCCACGAAAATATTACCCGGTCCAACGATCTTATTGACCCGCGGGATTGATTCCGTGCCGAACGCCAGCGCCGCGATCGCCTGCGCCCCTCCGACTTTATATACCTCGGTCGCTCCGGCCAGATGGGCCGCGGTCAGCGTCACCGGGTTCACCTTGCCGTCCCGTCCGGGCGGCGTCACCATAACGATGCGCTCCACGCCGGCCACTTCCGCCGGAATGATATTCATAAGAACCGACGACGGATAGGCCGCCTTGCCGCCGGGCACATAGACGCCCACGCTTTCAAGCGCCGTGATCTTCTGCCCGAGGATCGTCCCGTTGGGCTTCGAATCAAACCAGCTGTGACGGACCTGCATTTGATGATAGTCGCGGATATTCTTCATGGCGCGCTTCATGACCGCCAAAAGCTCCGGCGCCACAAGCGCCTCCGCTTCCGCGATCTCCTCGTCCGTGACGCGGACCGTCTCCGCAGTCAGAACGGCGCCGTCAAATTTCTTCGTATAGGCGAACACGGCTTCGTCCCGCTTTTCCTTCACGGTGTCCACGATCTCCTGAACCGTCGCCGCGTATTCGCCGTAGTTATTCGGATCACGCTTCAGCAGATCCGACAGGATATTCTTTCTTGTGTTTTCATCCAATGTTATAATGCGCATGTATATTATTCTCTCCTTACAGGGACTATATTTCCTGTTTCCACAGACCAAATTCAGTAAAAGAACGGATTTCCTGTTTTCATATGCCAAATTCAGTAAAAGAACGGCAGTGCTAAAAGGCTGAACCGTTCTGTATTTCCACAGGAATTCCGCTATGCTTTTTTGTGATACAAAAGCTTTTTCAGATCCGCGATCAGCTTCGTAATACGCTCATTTTCCCGTTTCATGCTGACCTGGTTGACGATCATGCGGGCCGACAGCTCGCAGACTTCCTCCAGCACTACGAGACCGTTTTCTCGCAGGGTGGAACCGGTCTCCACGATGTCCACGATCACCTCGGAAAGTCCCACCAGAGGCGCCAGCTCGATGGAGCCGTTCAGCTTGATGATCTCCACGGTCTGATGCTTTTTATTATAAAAATAATCCTTCGCGATGTTCGGATACTTGGTGGCGACGCGGATCAGCTCGTGATGCTTTAAAAGCTCTCCCGCCGCTTCCGGACCGCAGACACACATCCGGCACCGTCCGATGCCCAGGTCAATGACCTCATAGAGTTTGCGCCCTTCTTCCAGAATCGTATCCTTCCCGCAGATACCGATGTCGGCCGCGCCGTACTCCACGTAGGTCGGCACATCGTTCGCCTTGGCCAGAAAGAAGCGGATCCCAAGCTCCTCATTGGTGAAGATCAGCTTGCGCGAGCTTTTGTCTTTCATCTCCTCGCAGGTGATGCCGGCCTGTTCCAGAAGCTCCATCGTCTTATAGGCCAGACGCCCTTTTGTAAGAGCGATCGTCAGATCATTCATTTGCGTATCCCATCCGTTTCTTATACTTCTCTGTCCAGATACGTAACCTGCCCAATCCCGTTCTTGTCCGCGAAAGCCTTATATTCCGCCAGCTCACGTTCGGGCTGTTTTCGCATCAGGCAGACGCTCTCGCCGCGGCTTCGCAGCTGCGCAGCCATTCGGATCGCCTTATTGCGCATTTCCGGCTCATACAGCAGAAGCGTCTGCGCGGCCGTCACCGGGATCTCCTCCTTCTGCCGCGCAAGCGCCAGCATCAGGCGGTCGATAACGATGGCGAAGCCTACCGCCGCCGCGTCCTTACCGAACTGACACAGCAGCCGGTCGTAGCGCCCGCCGGTCACGATATGCTCGCCGGTTCCGTAGGTGTATGCCTTGAAAATGATGCCGGTATAGTAGTTGTAATTGCTTAACATTCCGAGATCGCAGGTCACATACTCCGCGGCGCCGTAGCTTTCCAGAAGCTGCCGGACCCGTATGAGCCGCTCGATGGCCCGTCTGGAACGCTCATTGGTAATCTGGTCCAAAAGCTCTGAAAGCATCTCAAATCCGCCGAACAGCTCCGGAAGCTTTAAAAATATCTTCCGCAGGCCGTCCGGCATATCCTGATTTTCGATCAGCTCCTCCACGCCGAAATGATTCTTATTCTCAATCAGCTCCCGCAGCGTTTCCTGCGTCTGTTCATCCATTCCGGCTTCTTCCACAAGCCCCCGGAAAAAATCCACCTGGCCCAGTTCCACCTGAAATTCCTTAAGGCCGGCGCTTTTTAACGCGTCCACAACCATGGCGATCATTTCCGCGTCCGCGTCGGCCGAATCGTCTCCGATCAGTTCCGCTCCGGTCTGTGTAATTTCCTTTAAGCGTCCCTGATAGCTGGAATTATTGATAAATGTCCTTTCGCGGTAACAAAGCCGCACCGGCATCGCCTCGTCCATATAATACTTGGCGACGCATCGGGCGATTGCCGGCGTCACATCCGGCTTAAGCACCAGCGTATTATTGTCCCGGTCGAAGAATTTGAACATCTCCTGCGAACGGACGCTGCCCCGCTCCTTGTTAAAAATATCGAAAAATTCAAACGTGGGCGTCTCGATATCCTGATAGCCGTAACGGTGAAACGCCTTGCTGATCCGGCTCTGCACCGCCAGCTTTCTGGCGCATTCCACATTATAAATATCCCGGACGCCTTCCGGTGTGTGCAGAAGATCGATCCTCATGCTTCCTCCCGTGTTCTCGGCAGTCTCCTGCCCCATATTCATCGCAGAATGCCGTTCCATATACGAAACAGTTTATCAAAGCTTTCCTGCCGCCGGTTCTCTTTCGCATTACCGGCTGTCCTTCCCGCCGCACCCGCCCCGGCATCCGTCGAAACAGTACGTGCACACCTTGCACTTCGGAAGCCCGATGGACTCCACCAGGTCGTCCAGGCGGTGGTACCGAAGCGTCGTGAAATTCTGCTGTCTGCGGATATCTTCGAGCATTGTTTCATAGCGGTCGCTTTCCGGATCCGCGTACTCCGCAAGCACTTCAGGCTTCTCCGCGTTTTCGCCTTCCCGTTCAAGGATCACGCGCCGCGCGATCAGATCCAGATCCGACTTGGAACGGGAGAAATTCAAGAACCTGCAGCCGTATACAAGCGGCGGACAGGCCGGACGCACATGAACTTCCTTCGCCCCGCTCTGGTACAAAAACTCCGTCGTCTCCCGCAGCTGCGTACCGCGGACGATGGAATCGTCAATCAGCAAAAGCTTCTGATTCTCAATCAGCGCCTTCACCGGCACCAGCTTCATCCTGGCAATCAGGTTCCGCTGGTTCTGGCTCACCGGCATGAAGGATCGGGGCCAGGTCGGCGTATATTTGATAAAAGGTCTTGTAAACGGTACTTTCGATTCATTGGCGTAGCCGATAGCGTGGGCTGTGCCGGAATCCGGAACGCCCGCGACCATATCCGGATGGACGTTCCCGGCGGCCATATCGCGCTTTGCCAGGGCGCTGCCGCAGCGGTAGCGCATTTCTTCTACATTAATCCCCTCATAGGAAGACGGCGGATAGCCGTAGTAAACCCAGAGAAAGGAACAAATCTGCAGTTCATCGCCCGGCGCGGCCAGCTGTTCGATGCCGTCCGGCGTTATCCGCACGATCTCGCCCGGCCCCAGCTCCCGCTCGTCCGTATAGCCAAGATTCAGATAGGCGAAGCTTTCCATGGAGACGCAGTACGCGTCTTCCTTCCTCCCAATGACGAGCGGCGTGCGGCCCACCCTGTCCCTGGCCGCGTATACGCCGTCTGATTTCATGATCAGCATCGTCATGGAGCCGTCGACGATATCCTGCACATAGCGGATACCCTCCAGAAGACTGTCCCTGCGGCAGATCAGCGCGCCGATCAGTTCGGTCACATTGACCTGCCCGTTGGTCATTTCCTGAAAATGGGTGTGACGGTCGTTATAAAGCTCCTGAATCAACGGTTCATAATTGTTTACTTTCCCCACCGTGGCAATGGCAAAGCTGCCCAGATGGGACTGGATAATGATCGGCTGCGGCTCAAAATCCGAGATGCAGGCGATCCCGTAATATCCGGTCATCTCCTCCACGTCACGCTCGAACTTGGTTCGGAACGGAGAATTCTCGATGTTATGGATAGCCCTGTGAAAGCCGTCCGCCCCATAGGTCGCCATACCGCCTCTGCGGGTACCTAAGTGGGAATGATAATCCACGCCGTAAAACAGTTCGTGAGTACAGTTCTTTCTGGCAGCGACTCCGAATAAGCCTCCCATGCGCAAGTCTCCTCTCTGGTGTGATCCGACTGTCTCCATGCACGGATAATACCATAGATCCCGCTGACAATCAAGGGTTTTCTTGCATGTCGTCGCGCATGGTCATCCAGAACCTGCCGTCCGTGCGCACAATTTTCATTTTATAGCGATGCCGTACCGGCGTCAATGCCGCTTTATGCTCCATAATTTCCATTTATGCATTTATTCATTTACAATGGAAAGCGAAACCGTTATAATCAGAGGTATCATGCTATCCAGAAAGGAACAGACAAACCATGAAATCATCCGCGGAACTGCGTGCGCTTCTGCGCTCCATCGACCATAAAGGGTATCCGGCATACAAATCGCTGGCCGGAAGCTATCAGTTTGGAACTTACAGTTTGAGTATCAACCATGTGCAGGGCGACCCGTTCGCGTCTCCTTCCAGCCTGCACGTCGAAATTCTGCACCGGGACGCCGGCTTTCCGGCCGCTTACTATGACCGGGAGCATGTGCGGATCGCCCTGCAGGACTATCTGACGCGCCGCATAGACGAGCAGTTCTCGGCCTTTAATTTCAAGGCCAAAGGCTCCGGCAAGAGCGGGCTTCTGTCCATCAGCCGCTGCGGTCAGGAGGTTCTGGAGCGGTCTGCCTGCGAGATCACGCCGCAGAAGATCATCATGCGCTTCCATGTGGGCTTCCCGGCCTTCGGCCGCACGATCAACGCCGGGGAACTGGACAAAATTCTCTTCGATTTCCTGCCCCGCTGCGTGGAGAACGGGTGTTTTGCCCGCAGGCAGGACGCGAAGCGTCTGAAAGCGGCCATCGATCTTGCCGAGGATCAGAACGCGATCCGGACCTATCTGCGGGAGCATCAGCTGGTGGCCTTCGTAGCCAACGGCTCGGTTTTGCCGCGTAAAAGCGGCGTTTCCGATCTGCCGATGAGCGGCAGCGTACCGTTTGCATCGCCTGCGTCCATGGAGATCGGCATTGCGCTCCCCCACGCCGGGCTGATCCGCGGCATGGCCATTCGCCGCGGCATCACGCTGATCGTCGGCGGCGGCTATCACGGCAAATCCACGCTTCTGGAAGCGCTCCAGATGGGCGTCTATAACCACGTTGCCGGAGACGGCCGGGAATATGTGATCACCGATGATACCGCTGTGAAGCTGCGGGCCGAGGACGGCCGCTCGATCCGCCAGGTTGACATTTCCATGTTCATCCGCGATCTGCCGAACAGGAAGGATACCTCCTGCTTCTCTACGGAGGATGCCAGCGGAAGCACCTCCCAGGCGGCCGGCGTCATCGAAGGCATCGAAGCCGGCTGTGGGCTGTTCCTGATCGACGAAGACACGTCCGCCACCAATTTCATGGTTCGGGACGAGTTCATGCAACAGGTGGTCAGCCGCAGCCAGGAGCCGATCACGCCGTTTCTGGAACGGGCCAGGGATCTGTATGATAAAGCCGGCGTATCCACGATTCTGGTGGCCGGCAGCACCGGCGCGTTCTTCTACATCGCGGATACGATCCTGCAGATGGACTGCTATAAGCCGGTGGATATTACAGAACGCGTGAAGGCGCTGTGCCGCGAACATATCGCGCCGCGGACGCAGGCTCCGGATTTCGCGGTGCCGGCGTTTGACCGGATCCTGCGGGTACGTGGCGGCAGGAATGACCGCGGAAGCCGGATTCAGCGGGAAACGGCGGAACCGGTTCGCGGTTATGAAGCGCAGCGCAATGAAGCTGGATCAGGCCGCGGTTTCTATGGACAGCGTTCGGCCGCTGCACAGAAATCCGACGAACCGTCCTCGATTGAGGGCCCGACTGACCAGGACGGCCAGGATAACAGCACACACGGGCGCGGCGTCCGTGACCGCGGCAGATCCGACCGCGGCGGCAAGATCAAGACCTTCGGCATGGACTCCTTCTCCATCGACCACGAGACCGTTGATATGCGTTATGTGGAACAGCTTGCGGATTCAGAGCAGATGAACGCTCTGGCTCATATGCTCCGCTATGCGTCGGAGCAGGTGTTGGATGGCCGAAAGACCGTACAGCAGGCGGTAAAACTGGTATACAATATTCTGGAGAAAAAAGGGTGGGAGCCGTTCTGCTCCTCCTACGTGCCATGCGGGCTGACAAAGCCGCGGATTCAGGAGCTTTACGCCTGCCTGAACCGGTTCCGGGGGTGACGGTGTTTGTGAGCCTCCGGCAATTTTTGAAAACAAGCCTTATTCGTCAGACAGCCTAAAGTAAGAAAAGAAAGCCGCGTCTGCTAGAAACGCTCGGCAGACGCGGCTTTCCCGCCATCACCACTCTTTTTTGATTTCCTCTTCCTTCACGCCATAGGTATAAAGAAATTCCCGCAGATCGTCATCCGTGCGGATAAACATAAGCTCGTCAAATTTACCGGTTGTCACGTTCTTAAAGCCCGCGACTTTCTCCCCGTTGCAGATACTTGCCCGGATCACCGGGATCTTGCCGGTCTTGTCATAATCGGATGTCGGTCTGGAATGTTTCCGAAACATGATACTCCCCCTCTCCTGAATAAATCCGCAAATTATTAAACCTCGATATTTCCCTGGTTCGCGGCCCGGCCAGCCTGTCGGCAGACATTTGAAATCCCATCCGGCGCCTTCTCGTGTCTCCCCATCCGGCTCTTCCCCGCGTCTCAGTACGTCAGCGCCTTCGCCTTCCACAGAAAATCCATGATCATCGGCACCTGCCGCTCCCAGTCCGCCTCACAGTGGCCGCCTCCCACCTGACAATAGATCTGCGTCGCCGCGCCCTGGGCGTCAAGCCGCGCCGCCACGGAACGGTTCCGGCGGGACGTATAGCTTCTGCGGTCCTCCCGGGTGTGATCCAGAACGCCCTTCGCCTCCCGCGTTCCCCAGGAAAGCCATACCCTCGTATCCGCGTCCACCGGATAATCCTTCAGATCCCGGTACACCCTTGGCATGCAGAACGCGATCGCGCTGGACACGCAGGCCGCCTTGGAGAAACACCAGTTGTACCGCAGCACGCCGTAAAGCGCCATCAGCCCGCCCATGCTGGATCCGCCGATACCGGTGCAGGCCCGGTCCGCATAAGTCCGGTACTCCCAGTCGATCATCGGCTTCACCTGCTCCGTGATCCAGCGCATCGTGGCGTCGCCGACGCATTCAAAATTGCTGCAGAAGCCCCAGCGCATACGATAAGGACAATACTCATTCAGCCGCTCCTGCCCTTCGTGGCTGCATTCCATACCCACGATGATCATCGGTTTGTCCCAATGATCCAGGAATTCCTTAAGTCCCCAGCTTTTGCCGAAGGTGGCGTCACTGTCATAGAACAGATTGTGCCCGTCGAAAAAATACATGACCGGATAGCGTTCGTCCGTACTGTAATAATTCTCCGGCAGATAGATGTGAAGCCGCCGGTTCTGGCCGGCCGGCGGATAATAACAGTCGCGTTTGATTATCACGAAAACATCCCTTCCCCCGCCGTTACGGAAACGGCATACGACATTCTACCGCTGCCGGCAGGACTTGCAAAGATTGCTTATGTCTTTATTCCTCCAGAAAATATTCGATCGCCTTCAGCGCATTCTCCCTGTTCGGCGGCGCGGCAAACGCACAGAGAATGACACGGTCCGCGGCGGTCGTGATATACTGCCTGACTGCGGCGCTGTCTGTGATGTCAATGCCATACTCCAGTTCGTCTCCCACACTTGTGATGTTTCCGTCAAGATCCGCGTCGACCGTATGGCCCGTCACCATCCGGTCCTTTAGGCTGTCATAGGTCTCCGCCGGCAAAAGCTCCTTCATATCCGCCAGAAGTCCCATATTCGCCTGATTCTGGAACTGATCGTAGGAGCAGACGATCAGATCGAGCTGCCCCGCGCCGGCGATCGTCATATACGCCATGTTCATCTGATAGTCGTCCGTGTCATAATAGCTGACACCGACATAATCCTTCTTCCGTTCCAGACCGAGGTATTCCTTAATGGAAGCTCCCATCTCCTCCGTCGCGCTTACGAACGTATCATCCAGTACGGCCACGGTCAGGACATCTTTAGACGGATTGATGAGCGACGTGTAGACCATGTAAATGATAAAAATAGCTGCCGCGGTCAGGCCGGCCAGTCCAACCATGTAATAATCCTTAAAATAAGCGATCTTCTGCTTAAACGGCAGATTCTTAAGCTCTTCCTTCGTTACCGTGTCCTTCGTCCGGCTGTAAATTGACGCGTCGTCGCTCAAAGTTGTTTTTCTGTGTTCAACATCCATCTATAGAACACTCCTTTCTGTCCGGAATACAGACAAAATCTGCAATTTCCTGACAGTTATTATAGTCTTTTTCTGCGTCACCCGCAACCGATTTATTGAAAATTAAGATTCCATTCACAGCTGTTTCATTTTCTTAACCAATACGAGGAGAGCGTCACTGGCGCTCTCCTCGCATGGAAATACAAGCAAGGCGTCACTGGTGCCTTGTTTGCATGGAAACATAAAAAGATCCGCCGCCGGAAAAGCCGGGACGGATCATCGTTTTGCGTCATCTTAACTATTGCTCAAACAGTAAAAAATAGGTATTCCTGTCCTTCATCACCTCGTCTGCCAGGACCGGATCGCCTGTAATGATATTATCGACGCCAAGCTCATACATTCTCTGCATGCTGTCCCGCGTATCCACGGTCCAGGCGTGGACCTCCTTGCCGCGGGCGTGCAGCTCCGTGATCATCGCCGGAGTGACGAAGGTCGTCTCGACGCTGAAGAAATCCGCCGCCGGCAGATCATAGTAGAGACCGACGCCCACCGCCATGATATAGCCGCATTTCAGCTCCGGCGCCAGTTCCTTGACGCGCTCCAGGGCGTCGTACTGCAGGGATGTGATGACGCATTCATTTTCAAAACCGTTCTCGCGGATCACGCGGACCGTCTCGTCCACCAGAGTGGGCGTCGTTCCCTTGATCTCGATATTCAGCTTGATCTTCCCTTTGCAGTACCGGATCACCTCATCCAGCGTCGGAACCGGCGTTCCTGCGTACTTCGCCGCGTCCCCTCCGGAGTAGCCCTTGCTGGCGTCCAGCTTCGCAAGTTCCTCGTAAGTGATATCGTCCACGTCCACATCCACGCCGGTACATCGCTTCAGGCTGGTATCGTGGGTCAGGACTACTACGCCGTCGCTGGTCTGCTGCACGTCGATCTCCGCATAGTCCGCGACGCCGCTCTCAACGGCCGCCTCAATGGACGGGATCGTGTTCTCCGGCGCCACAGCCGAATAGCCGCGATGGCTGGTAATCTTCGTTTCCGTCACAAGCAGATCCAGAAAGTCCGTCTCCTGAATCACAAAGGTAAGAATGAATACCAATCCGACGCCCAAAGCCATTCCGCCCGCATACAGGCCGACCGCCGCCAGCTTATGGAGCGAGAACCGCGGACGCGGCTTCGCTTCCGGCGGACAGCAGGTCTCCGGTTCGCCGTCCGCTTTCTTAAAACGGTGGAACAGGGCCGTCAGATACGCATACTGTGCAAATGTGATCGTGTATCCCATGACAAAGACGAAGACCGGTACATAGGCGTTCCTAAGGATCAATAGATACGCCTGCGCCCAGCTCTCGATGTCCGGATCCACGATCAGCAGGATGGCCAGGAAAAGAAGCGCTGTAAAGACCAGAAACACGACCATTTTCAGAACCATCCAGATCTTATAGAGCACGATCTTCACCGCGCTGGCGATCCTGCGACCCTTCACAAGCCGCATGCTGCGTCGGACCGCCTCCGGCAGGTCGCAGTGCTCCAGTATGAAATAATGGAATACGAAAAGGCATTCCAGCACCAGGATGACCATCGCCGCCGCGGCCGCCGCATAAAGGAATAAATATACCGGCTGATCCAGGATCACCTCCATGATATATTCCGGCACCACGATCTGGGAGATCATGTCCGACGCCATGAAAATATCGGTAAACGGCACCACGAACGCCGCGAACAGAAGAAGCGGCAGGTTCTTCGGCTTTAAGATATGCCTGGTATCAATGACAGACCGCTTAAACAGCGCGATCAGGCCGATCTTTTTCCGGTGCCAGGCGCAGTCCAGGCAGATGACGATCCCGGAGATCTCCAGAACCGTCCAGACCATATACCCCAGCGCGATGACAAGAATGGCCAGAAGGATCAGCGGATTCTTGAAAATATCCGTCAGGTTGTCAGTTGTGATGAAATCGGCGCGGGAATGCAGAAACGCCTGGATCCACAAAAACCGCCCGGCCGGAACCAGGATAAATTTGAACACGCCCATATACAGCACCAGATAGAAAAACATGGAGGATGTAGGACGGTGGAGACGCTTTTCTTTGATGTCTCCGTCTTCCCTGCTCCTGCTTTCCTTCATGGCCGGGCCATTTTCTAAGCTTTTCGTTTCTTTTCTCGCATTATCGTCCTTCATGGTTTTCCTTAGCGGCCCCTCCGCGCAGCCTGCCGGCAGCCTGTCGTCCGATTTAAATTCTGCTCATTCTCCGCTGCCGGAGGATGGAGCGCCCAGCGATGCTGTCCGTTTGCCGTCTCCCGTTCAAACCGGGTATTCTTTTCAAAATCATTGCCCTCCGATATCATCCGGTCAGCATCCGCTGTTTCTCGGAAACGGCCGCCGGATCATCCTGCTCATCGAACAGCCTGGAAAATTCCCGGCACAATTCCTTTATGTACGTATCCTGCTTATTTCATGCTTCGTCGATCGCCCTGCCGATGTCATGCCTCATGTACTTATTGGCAAATGAGATCCGCTCCGCCGCCGCGTAAGCGTTCCTGCGCGCATCCTTAAGTGTATCGCCGAGCGCCGTCACACCCAGGACGCGGCCGCCGTTTGTGACGATTTCGCCGTCCGCGTTAAACTTGCTGCCCGCGTGGAACACATAGTAGCCGTTCTTACCGTTAAAGGCGTCCAGACCGGAGATCGGAAATCCTTTTTCATAATGCTCCGGATATCCGTCGCTGGCCAGCACCACGCAGACCGCCGCGTTATCGTCAAACTGCAGGTCGATCTGATCCAGCGTGCCGTCGATGCAGGCTTCGAACACATCCACGATATCGTTCTTCATCCGAGGCAGCACCACCTGGGTCTCCGGATCGCCGAACCGGGCGTTGTACTCCAGAACCTTCGGCCCGTCCGCCGTCAGCATCAGTCCGAAGAAGATCACGCCCTTAAACTCCCGGCCTTCCGCCCGCATGGCGTCCACCGTCGGCTGATAGATGTGCTCCCGGCAGTAGGCGTCGATCTCCGCCGTATAGAAGGGGCTCGGAGAAAATGTCCCCATGCCGCCGGTATTCAGCCCCTGATCGCCGTCCTTCGCCCGCTTGTGGTCCTGCGCCGAGGTCATCACTTTAATTGTCTTTCCGTCCACAAAGGACAGCACGGATACCTCGCGTCCGGTCATAAACTGCTCGACAACGATCCGGTCGCCGGCAGAGCCGAACTGCTTATCCAGCATCAGCGTCTTTACGCCTTCCTTCGCCTCTTCGCGGGTCTTACAGATCAGTACGCCCTTCCCAAGCGCCAGCCCGTCCGCCTTCAGAACAATGGGAACCGGCGCTGTCTCTAGATACGCAAGCGCCGTCTCCGGCGTATCGAAGGTCTCATAAGCCGCCGTCGGGATCCCGTATTTCTTCATCAGATCCTTTGAAAATGCCTTCGAACCCTCCAGGATCGCCGCGTTCTTCCTGGGGCCGAACGCCCGGATCCCCGCCGCTTCAAACGCGTCCACCGCGCCCGCCGCGAGCGGATCGTCCGGCGCGACCACTACCAGATCGATCTCCTTCTCTTTCGCAAACTTGACCTGCGCCTCAAAATCCATCACCGGAATATTCACACACTCCGCCACAGCCGCGATCCCCGCGTTCCCCGGCGCGCAGTAAAGCTTCTCAACCTTCGGGCTCTGCGACGCCTTCCACGCGATCGCGTGCTCGCGCCCGCCGCCGCCGATGATTAATATCTTCATGGTCTCTTTTCTCCTTCCTGCATCTTTCAGCCCGCCAGCAAAGCAGCAAACCATAGAGGTTCCCGGTCTGCTGCCCCCTCGCGACCAAAGTCAAATCGCGATCATATCTCCCCGTTCGCGATCATATGGATCGCCTGCGGAAGTATCACCCACTCCGCCTGCTCCATCACTCTCTGCTGCAGCACCTTCGGCGTATCCCCCGGCTGCACCTCCACCGCCTTCTGCAGGATAATAGGCCCCGAATCCATCCCTTCATCCACGAAATGCACCGTAGCCCCTGTAATCTTCACGCCTCTCGCCAATGCCGCCTCATGCACCTTCAGCCCATAATACCCCACGCCGCAGAACGACGGGATCAGCGACGGATGAATATTGATGATCCGCCCCCGGTACTTCGCGATCATCGCCGGCGGGATCGTCACCAGATACCCGGCCAGCACGATCAGATCCAACTCATACGAATTGATCTTCTCAAGCAAAGCCTCGTTAAACGCGTCTCTCGTCTCAAACTGCTTCGGAGACAGGCACAACGCCTCTACGCCGTGATCTTCTGCCCTCTTAAGCGCGTAGGCCCCTGCGTTATTGCTGATCACCACCGCGACCTCCGCATTCGTAATGCGTCGGTTCTCTATAGCGTCAAAAATCGCCTGCAGGTTCGTCCCCCCGCCGGATACCAGAACGCCGATTCTCAGCATAACGCAACTCCCTTCTCTCCGTCCTCGATATATCCGATCACATAAGGCGTATCTCCGGCGGATTTCGCGGCTTCCATGGCTTTTTCCGCGTCCGCCTTATCCACGGCCAGGATCATGCCGATGCCCATATTGTAAGTATTATACATCATCTGCTCCGCAATATCGCCTTTCTTTGCCAGCAGCCGGAAAATCGCCGGAACCTCGTAGCTGTCCTTTCGGATCACGGCGCGTACGCCGTCCTTAAGCATACGCGGCACATTCTCATAGAAGCCGCCGCCTGTGATATGGCTGCAGGCCTTGACGCGCACGCCGGCGGCTTTGATATTCTTAAGCGCCTTCACATAGATCCTCGTCGGCGTCAGAAGCGTTTCTCCAAGCGTCGCGCCAAGCTCGTCATAATAGGTATTCAGCCCTTCGGCAGTCATTTCTTTCTCAAAAACCTTCCGCACCAGCGAAAAGCCGTTGGAGTGGACGCCGGTGGAAGCCAGTCCGATGAGCACGTCGCCGTCCTTCAGGTCACGGCCGTCGATCAGATCCTTCTGCTCCACGACGCCTACCGTGAAACCGGCCAGGTCATACTCGTCCTCCGGCATCAGTCCCGGATGCTCCGCCGTCTCGCCGCCCACAAGCGCCGCCTCAGACTGCTTACAGCCCTCCGACACGCCTTTCACGATCTGGGCGATCTTCTCCGGCACATTCTTCCCGCAGGCGATATAATCCAGGAAAAATAACGGCTCGCCTCCCGCGCAGGCTATGTCGTTGACGCACATGGCCACGCAGTCGATTCCCACCGTGTCGTGCTTATCCAGCAGAAACGCCAGCTTGATCTTCGTGCCCACGCCGTCGGTTCCGGACAGAAGCACGGGATGCTCCATATTCTGAATAGCATCCAGCGAAAATGCGCCCGAGAAGCCGCCGATTCCGCCAAGCACCTCCGGCCGCTGCGTCGCCGCCACATACTCCTTCATCAGTTCCACCGACCGGTAACCCGCCTCAATGTCTACTCCGGCTTTCTTGTAGTCCATCGTATCTCCTCCGTTTGATTCAGTGTTGCTATGCTGTACAATCCTGTTCATGTCTATTTCAATATTCCCGCTTGTCTCGCCAGGGAAATCTGTCCATGTCTATTTCGATATTCCCGTCTGTCTCGCCAGGCAAATATCTGCATTTCCATTCATTCCGGACTTCCCATTCATTCCGAACCTGGATAAGCCGTTTCGCGCCGCGTCCGTATGCGGTAAACGACACCGCTGACCGTCTTTTGCATTTTCCTGCGCTTGTCACGCGTATTTCTCCACGATCTTCACCATCTCGTCCCATTTACGCTCCATATCGGCTACCAGTGCGAACTGGGACCGCGCGCGCACCAGGTTATGCTCCGGATACGCGGTCCGGAAATAGACGCTGCCTTCCAGATAGTCCGTCAGAAAACGGACGCCGCACTCCAGCGTCATCAGCTTCGCTCCCATCGGAAGCATCCGGACCTCCGTCTCCGTCAGACTTCCGCCGCAGCCCTCCAGAAATCCCTTCACATAGCATTCAAAGAGTTCCAGAGACAGCGACACCTTCTTCAGATCCGGCTCATCCTCCGCGCCTGTGTTCGCGCCGAAGCGGATGGAATCGCCGAAGTCAAAGATGGAAAGTCCCGGCATAATCGTGTCCAGGTCCACGACGCAGAGAACGTCGCCCGTTTTCGCGTCGAACATAATGTTATTCAGCTTCGTGTCGTTGTGGGTGACCCGCAGGGGAAGCTCCCCTCCCCGCAGCATATCCATGGCTGCATGCGTCTCCGCTTCCCGCGCAGCGACAAAATCGAGCTCCTTCTGCACGCGGCCCGCATAACCCCATGGATCCGCTTCCACGGCGCGCTTAAGCGCCTCAAGACGTTTCGGCGTATCATGAAAATCCGGGATCGTCTCCGCGAGCTTTTCCGCCGGGAAATCCGCCAGCATCCGCTGGAAATGTCCAAAGCCCTTGCCGCTTAAATAGAAATCCTCCGGCTTTTCCACCTGATCGTAGCAGACGGAATCCTCGATATAAAGCGTCAGCCGCCAGCACTGGCCCCTCTCGTCCGTATAATGCTTCCTGCCGTCCTTCGCCGGATACAGATTCAGCGTCTCGCGGTCCGGGTCGCCGCCGGAAGCCGCGATCTTCTCCCGCAGAAATTCCGTAACCAGCTCCACGTTATTATTCAGCGCTTCCAGATTCTGAAATACATCTCCGTTGATGCGCTGAAGAACGAACCGGGGATATTCTTCCGTACATTCCACCATATAGGTGTCGTTGATATGCCCGTTGCCGAACAGCTTATAGCTTACGACCGCTTCGTCCGGCAGAAACGCTCTCAGCGCCTTCTGTATGTATTCGTTATTCTCCGCTTTCATGACTATCTTCCTCACATCTGTATACTATCTGTTTCTCCGGATTTATTTCTTCATCTGTGCCAGATATTCCTTATAACCGATCGCATCAAGCTTCTCCGCTTTGGCAGCCACATCGTTCTTTAAAGACTCTGTATAAGCTTTCAGCCGCTCAAGAAGTTCCGGATCCGACGCCGCCAGGATCTTCGCCGCCAGGATCCCGGCGTTTGTGCCGCCGTTAATCGCGACCGTCGCTACCGGAATGCCGCTCGGCATCTGCACAATGGAATACAGGGAATCCAGGCCGCCCAGATCCGACGTCTTCATCGGAATCCCGATCACCGGCATCGGGAAAATCGCCGCGCACATGCCGGGCAGATGGGCCGCCTTGCCGGCGCCGGCAATTACCACCTTCACGCCCTTTTCTTCCAGCGACTTCGCATAGTTAAAAAAGATGTCCGGCTCCCTGTGAGCGGAAATGATCGTCATCTCAAAATCCACTCCCAGCTTCCCCAGAACATCCGCCGCCTGCGCCATAACGGGCATATCGGAATCGCTGCCCATGACAATACTGACTCGTGCCATCCCAATTCTCCTTTTCACAATGCAGCAGGCGCACCGACACGCGAGACGCATCCCGGCGCAGCGCTTCTCTGCCCGCATGAAAATACAAGTAACGCGTCACTGGCGCGTTTCTTTCATACTGACGTAACAATTGCCGGCATATCCGTATGTTTCCACACGGACATGCCGGCACACACGCAGATGGGTATATCATACCATCTGAAAGCCTTTCTGGCAACCCATTTTTATAAATCCTTTTTATAAATTCCGCCGCTTTATTCCTCGTAATTTACCGCCTTATCAAACAGCTCTTCCACATCCTTCGACGGCTCCTCCGTGAGTAACGACACGGCCACAGCCGCTAAAAGTCCGGCTGCGAAGCCCGGAATGATCTTATAGATCCCGGTCGATGACAGGAACGCGAGCCAGCCCATATCCACAAGCGCCCCCGCCAGAATACCGGCCACCGCGCCCTTGAAATTGAACCGCTTCCAGAACAGGCTCAGCATGATCACCGGACCGAACGCCGCTCCGAAGACGCCCCATGCGTTGGAGACCAGATCCATGATGGAACCGGCGTTGGGATTGGACGCCAGAAGAAGCGCCAGAACCGCGATCACCAGGACCACCATACGGCCCGCCCAGAGCATTTCCCTGTCGGACGCCCTGTTCTTGCGGAAGACCGGCTTATATACGTCGCTTGCAAACGCGCTGGCCGCCGACAGAAGCTGGCTGTCCGCCGTGCTCATCGACGCCGCCAGGACCGCCGACAGAAGGATCCCGGAAATGATGCTGGGGAAGATGCGCCGAACCATTTCGATGAATACAAGGGAATTGGCGTTTACATTTTCATCATAGCCCACGAACATACGGCCCACAATACCGATGACCGCCGCCAGATACATGGCGAGCGTGCTGTCCATTCCGATCACCGTATTAAAGAGCGTTCCGCAGGCCTTGATGCTGGAAGCCGCGTAGATCGTGTACGCCACCAGGAAAACGACGGCGCAGAGGATCTGCAGCACATTCGATTTCGATAAGAACCGGTTGGTAAGGTACTGCGGGATCGTGATAGAATCATTGGCTGCGATGGAAAATTTACGAAGCCGCGGCGCCTGATACAGCCAGCTGATCGTATAGCCGATCGCCAGGCCCACGGAGATCCAGACCTGTCCCAGACCCAGCGCATAGATGGACGTAGGCAGTCCCATTAATACCCAGGCGCTCATATCCGAAGCGCCGGCGGAAAGGGCCGCGACCCAGGGGCCCATCTCGCGCCCGCCGAGGAAATACGTCTTCTCGCATCAAAACCGTCGAATACGGCAGCTTCACCAAAGCCGCTCAGATCCTAAATTATTCCCAGTCCGGCATCAGCCGCATGATCGGCGATCTGGAACATGAATGGCACGTTTCCCTGCTGGAACGGGGACGGTCCGGCGTCCGCCTGACCTCCGACGGCGTCCAGCTTCTGCCCTATGCCAGAAAAGTCTGCGGCGAATACCAGAGACTGCAGACCCAGGTGGACGAATTAAACGGCCTGCAGGGCAAAGGACTGAGGGCGGAGGCGGAGGATTTCTTCGAACAGCACGGCCTTCACCCGACGCCTTACTGCACTACCTGGGACGACTACGCGATCATGTCGCTTGTGGAACGCGGCGTGGGCATCAGCCTTCTTCCGGAGCTGATCCTGAAGCGGACGCCTTACCATATCGTTATCAAGGAACTGTCCGTATCGACAAGCCGCGATATCGGATTCGCACTCAGGGATAAAAAAACCGCCTCACTGGCTGTGAAGCGGTTTATGGAATATCTGAATTATCGGTAAAAAATGTGTCATCCGCTTATTCCACGGAGAGGATATAGTAATAGATCGGCTGCCCGCCAGAGTTTAATTCCACCTCGCAGCCGGGGCAAAGCGAGCGCGCCTTTTCGGCGAATGTGTCCGCTTCTTCCTCGGAGATATCCTGGCCGTAATAGATGCTGACCAGCTCCGATTCCTCATCCAGCATATTCTTAAGCGCTTCCAGCGCCGTCGTCTCTACGGATTTGCCGACAGCCAGGATATGATGGTCGCCAAGGCCCATGATATCGCCTTCCTCGATCTCCTTATCCTCAATGACCGTATGGCGGACGGCGTAAGTGATCTCCGCCGTCTTGACGCGCTTCATCTCCTCGATCATGTTCGCCTCATTCTCCTCAGGCGACAGATCCGGCGCGAAATTAATGATTGCGGAAATACCCTGGGGCACGGTTCTGGACGGAATCACAAGGATCTTCTTTTCGTTCACGAGCTGCGCCGCCTGCTGGGCCGCCAGAATAATATTGCCGTTATTGGGCAGGATGTAAATGGTGTCGGCGTTCACCTGGTCGATGGCGTTAAGCATATCTTCCGTGCTTGGGTTCATGGTCTGTCCGCCCTCGATCAGATAATCGGCGCCGATCCCTTCGAAGATCTCCGCGAAGCCGTCGCCTGCGGATACGGCAATAAAGCCGTATTCCTTATGGGGCTTCTCCTCCGGCACCGCGCTCTCCGGCTCCGCAGCTTTCACCGCGTCTTCCGCCTTCTGCTGCGCCGCCAGCTTTTCCGCATCCCTGATCAGACGTTCATGATGCTCCTCGCGCATATTGTCGATCTTGATTTTGGAAAGGGAGCCGTAGGTCAGCGCCTTCTGGATCGCAAGTCCCGGGTCGTTGGTGTGAACATGAACTTTCACTACCTCGTCGTCGGATACGAGAACGATGGAATCGCCCAGGCTTTCCAGATACGCCTTAAATTCCGTTTCCGTCCTGTCATCGTATTCCTTTTCCAGATTCACGATAAATTCGGTGCAGTAGCCGAATTTAATATTGGAAGTCTCCAGATTCGCCGTATCCACATGGACTGCGCTTCCGGAAGCGTCCGAACGTCCGCCGCCGTCCGGCGTCCCGGTCCGGCCCGAACTGCCTGCAGCTGTCTGTGAGGAATCCGCGCTTCCAGCCGGACGTACAGCCTCATCGGTGAATTCAATCCCTCTGCCTAAAAGCCCGTCGAGCGCGCCCTTCATGACCTGCATCAGGCCCTGGCCGCCGGAATCCACCACTCCTGCCTGCTTTAAGATCGGAAGAAGCTCCGGCGTCCGGCTTAAAACGCGGTCTCCCTCCTCTATAACGGCTTCCGTAAACTCGATGATATCATCCGTCTTCGCCGCCATCTCCACCGCTTTATCCGCCATGCCGCGCGCCACAGTCAGGATCGTGCCTTCCTTCGGCTTCATAACGGCCTTATAAGCCGTCTCCTTGGCCCGCACGAAGGCGCCGGCCAGCGTCGTCGTGGTAATCGTATCAAGCGTCTTGATCTCCTTCGTAAAGCCGCGGAACAGCTGGGACAGGATCACGCCGGAATTGCCTCTGGCGCCCCTGAGGGAGCCGGATGAAATAGCCTTCGCCAGCGACTCCATGGTAGGCGTATCCATCGCGGCCACTTCTCTGGCCGCGGACATGATCGTCATAGTCATGTTCGTACCGGTATCGCCGTCAGGCACCGGGAAAACATTCAATTCATTGATCCATTCTTTCTTAGACTCTAACTCCTTCGCCCCCGCGAGAAAGGCTTTCTGCAGGGTCTTTGCATCCATCGTATTCATAACCACGGGCTGCTTCCTCCTTAATCGATCACTCTGACGCCTTCGACATAGATATTGATCTTATCGACCTCCATGCCCGTCAGTTCTTCCACTTTATATTTGACGTTCTCGATCAGATTGTCCGCAACCGCGGAAATGCTGACGCCGTAGGACACGATCACATGGAAATCCAGGGTGATGTGGTTATCCTCGATCTTCAGCACAATACCGTGCGTCAGGCTGTCGCGCTTCAAGAGCCTCACAAGGCCGTCCTTCATGCTGTAAGCGGCCATACCCACGATTCCGAAGCATTCGACCGCCGTAAGACCGGCGTACTTGGCAATGACTTCGGGATTGATACGGATCTCGCCAAGCCTGTTGTTGATTCGTCCCTTCATTCCGAAACCTCCCTTACCGTTTATCGTTCTTATGAAAGTATCTCCACGTTTTCTTTCGCTTACACTTTATCGCACTGCCGGATTCCAGATTATGGAATCGCATACGAAGTAAGTATAGCATATTATTATGGATGTGTCTATTGACAGTTATTCACAAAAATGACAGCAAACCGAATCCACGCTGCCGCTTTGCAAAATATTTTCAATTCCGCGAAAATTTTGCTTGCAAATTCCCCTGCAATCTGGTAAGATACAATATGTTGTGGAGCCATAACCGGGCTCTAGTCGGTTATAAGGAGGTGCGATCATGGCAAAATGTGCAATCTGTGAAAGAGCCGTACACTTTGGAAACGCGGTAAGCCATTCACATAGAAGATCCAATAAGATGTGGAGAGCCAATGTGAAGTCCGTTCGAGTGAAGGTCAACGGAGGAACCAAGAAGATGTACGTATGTACCTCTTGCCTGCGTTCCGGATTAGTCGAGAGAGCCTAATCGAACACAAAAAATGCGTCACTGGCGTGTTTTTTGCATACTGACGTAATAGTCATGAAACTCCGGGAGAGATTCCGGAGTTTTTTGTTTCGATGCAAACAAGGCGCCGGTGACGCCTTGCTTGTATTTCCAAACGCAGCCCCTGCCGCTTACAGCGGTCCTTGAATCATGGAGGAAACTATGGTCATTCAGTCCGTTCTCGCTTCAAGCCTTGAAAAGATCTTCCCCGAGCAGACCCCTGCCGCCTGCCGTACTCCATTTACGATGCTGAAAAACGATACGTTCTCTTTTCAGGTGGCCTTGCGGCCTGTGAATATTCCGGAAGCTGCGTCTGAAGGGATCCGATCTTCTTGGTATCTGGCTGGAAATGCCAGTACGTATGCTTCTGTCCCGGCGCAGATCACTGTGACATCCCCCATCGCTGCCTGCATCACGCTGCGGCGCGTGGATCTGGTACCCTCGACTCTCCCGTTAAACGATACGCGCGACGGCAATTTCATATCCGATAAGCCAGGGCTGTACCCGGATCTCCTGACGCCGCTTAAAGACGGAAAATGCTCTCTCCCCTGCGGTATATGGACCGCCTTCTGGGTCGAAATCGAGACAGACAAAGATACGCCCGCGGGCGCATTTCCGGTCACGATAAGAGTTGATATGGATGGAGATACAGCATATCTTCAGGATAATTGCTGCGAATCCAATTCTTTGCATACCGGCATGACCGACACAGATCCTGGGACTGTCATTCTCAAAACACAGATCGAAGTCATCGACGCGGTGCTGCCCAAACAGCAGCTGATCGTCACCGAATGGTTCCACGGCGACTGTATCGCGGATTACTATAAGATTCCGGTCTTTTCCGAGACCCACTGGGAATATATGCGCCGACAGATCTGCCTGGGCGTACGGCGAGGCCTCAATATGATTCTCACGCCCATTTTCACGCCTCCGCTGGATACGGATGTAGGCGGCGAGCGGACCACGATCCAGTTAGCCGGCATCGAATATAAGAACGGCGTTTATTTGTTCGATTTTTCAAAGCTGGAACGCTGGGTTTTCATGTGCCGGGCCTGCGGCATCGAATATTTTGAAATGGCGCATCTATATACGCAATGGGGCGCCGCCCACTGTCCGAAGATCATGGTTACGGAGAACGGCGTCCTTAAGAAACGGTTCGGCTGGGAAAATGACGCGCTCGGCGAAGATTACCGGCAGTTTCTGAAGGCGTTTCTGCCCGCCCTGTGCGGCGAGCTTCGCAGGCTTGGAATCGAGGACCGTACGGTCTTCCATATCTCCGACGAACCGAATGAAGCGTGCCTTCCACAGTATCGGGCCGCCAAGGCGCAGGCGGCGGAGCTGTTAAGCGGTTTTCCGATCATCGACGCCATGAGCCACTACCGTTATTTTGCCGACGGTATCTGCGAGACGCCCATCATCGCCACCGACGCGCTGGAACCGTTCCTTGCGGGCCGGCGTCCCGACTGCTTCTGGGTCTACTACTGCTGCGCGCAGAATTACCGGGTCTCCAACCGCTTCTTCGGCATGCCCTCCGCCCGGAACCGGGTCCTCGGCCTGCAGCTTTATAAGTACCAGGTATCCGGCTTTCTGCAGTGGGGCTTTAATTTCTATAACTCCCGGCTGTCCAAACGGCATATCGACCCGTTTACCGTCACAGACGCGGACGGCGCGTTCCCGTCCGGCGATTCCTTCCTGGTCTATCCGGGGCCGAACGGCGAGCCGCTGGAATCCCTTCACATGGCGGTCTTCTACGAGGCCCTCTGCGACCTGCGGGCGCTCAGCCTCTTAGAGCGGCTGACTGACCGCGAGCATGTGCTCTCTCTCATGGAAGACGGACTGGACGAACCGATCACATTTACAAATTATCCCCGCGACGCCGGATATCTTCTGCGTCTTCGGGAGCGGGTGAACCGCGAGGTTGCGGAATACAGCTGAAATTCTTTTAATCATCACATTTTACCAGATAAACAGGTCTTTTCCCAGCAGACGCAGCACGGCCTCGATGAAATAGTAGTCGCCGTAGATGATCGGCACTTCCGTGTTATCACCGGTCGGATCATGGTAGAAGAAGGTGCCGCCGTCGACGATGGAATCCTGCTCGGGATCCCAGTTGCAGAACTTTTTGTCACAGGCCTGCAAAATGCTGAGCGCGGCCTTGGTGTAGAGCGGCTTCTCATATTCGCCCACATGGCTGGCGATCTCCAAAAGACCGGCGGCCGTGATCATGCCGGCTGTGGAATCGTACTTGACTGGCTCGGCCGGGGCGCGGTAATCGACGAGCGGCAGCCAGCCGTTGGTGGCAAGGCTGGAAATGCAGTAGTGCGCGCAGCGCTTGGCGGTGTTCAAAAACTCTTCCTCGCCGGTGTGACGGTAGCTGAGCGCAAAGCCGTACACGGCCCAGGATTGCCCGCGGCTCCAGCAGGAACCCTGCCCGAAGCCCTGGCCGCCGGGGTTGTTGATAAACTCGCCGGTGGCGGAATCGAAATCGATCATGTGGTTGCAGCTGCCGTCCGGCCGCACGATGTATTGCTGCGCCGTGCGGGCGTGTGCCTTGGCGATGTGGGCAAAGCGCGGGTC
>CANPYE010000026.1 GCA_947588005.1 uncultured Lachnospiraceae bacterium
GAACCGTCCAGAAGGATCGTCTTAAGGCCCACGACCGGATATCCGGCAAGCGGTCCCTTCAGGACGCACTCCTGAATGCCCTTCTCGACTGCCGGGAAGTAGTTCCTCGGAACGGCGCCGCCGAATACCTGCTCCTCGAAGGTATACGGAATCTCCAGATCGCCGGAGGGCTCGAAGGACATCTTCACATCGCCGTACTGGCCATGGCCGCCGGTCTGCTTCTTATACTTGCCCTGGGCCTCCACTTTCTTGCGGATGGTCTCGCGGAACGCGAACCTGGGCTTGGACAATTCGATGTCGACTTTATAACGGCTCTGAAGCTTGCTGACTACGACCTCAAGCTGCTGGTCGCCGATGCCGTACAGAAGGGTCTGCCGGTTCTCCTTGTCGCCGACCATCTTCAGGGTCTGGTCCTCGTCCATCAGCTTCGCCAGGGCGCTCGCCACCTTGTCGTCGTCGCCCTTGGTCTTGGTCGTGTAGCGCATATAGGTGTAAGGCGTGGAGATCTCCGGCTTGTGGTACAGGATCGGAGCCGTGCGGACCGCCAGCGTGTCGCCGGTCTGGGTCACGTTCAGCTTCGCCACCGCGCCGATGTCGCCGGCCTTCAGCTCCGCAAGCTCGATCTGCTCCTTGCCGCGCAGCGTGTAGACCTTTCCGATCTTCTCCTCCGTCTCCTTGCTTACGTTATAGGAAACCATGTCCGGTTTCAGGGTGCCTGTACACACTTTAACCAGAGAATACTTGCCGATAAACGGGTCCACGATGGTCTTGAAGACCCGCATGGAAAGGGACACGTCGTCGTTGTACTTGGCTACAAAGCGCTCGCCGGTGGATACGTCCACGCCGATGCACTCGAAATGATCCGGCGACGGCAGATACTTATCGATCGCCTGCAGAAGCATCTTGGCGCCCTGGGCGTTGATTCCGCTTCCCAGCATGACCGGTACGATGCTTCCATTGATCACGTTCTCACGGAGCGCGGAGGAAATCTCCTGGTAGGTGAACTCCTCGCCGGAGAAATACCGCTCCATGAACTCCTCGTTGGTCTCCGCCACGGCCTCCATCAGGGCCTCGCGGTAGATCGTCAGGTTCTTCTCGCAGTAATCCGGAATCGGGCACTCCTCGTAATCGCTTAAGGTCGTGAACTTCCGTCCGGCCATCTTCACCACGTTCACGAAGCCCACGAACTTCTCGTTCTCACGGATGGGCATATGGAAGGGCGCGATCTTACGGCCGAAGCGGGTCTCCAGCTTCAGGATCAGGTCGCGGTAGCTGGCGTGATCGTCGTCCATATTGGTCACGAAAATGATCCTGGGCAGGTTATACTTATCGCAGAGCTCCCAGGCCTTCTCAGCGCCGACCTCGATGCCGGCCTTGCAGTTGATCACGATCACGGCCGCATCGGCAACGCTGATGGCTTCCTCAACCTCGCCCACGAAATCGAAGTATCCGGGAGTATCCAGAATATTAATCTTGATCGGGCCGTTCTCACCCTTGTACTCGATGGGCACTAAGGATGTGGAAATGGAAAACTGTCTCTTGATTTCTTCCTTATCATAATCGCTGATCGTCGTTCCATCTACTACGCTGCCCATGCGCTTGGTGATCCCTGTCACCAGAGCCATCGCTTCCACCAATGTAGTCTTGCCTGCGCCGCCATGGCCCAGCATCGCCACGTTGCGGATCTGCTTGGTGCTATACACGTTCATAACTTGTACCTCCTGTCAAATTAGCCTATGTTACCATTCTACTAAATAATTGCGAATTTTACAAGTAAATTGTAACGAATTGACTGGTTTTTTTATAAAATATATATTTGGGCTGCTTTGCATATGAAATCGCGCGCAGGCCGCGGGAACCTGCGCTGTTTTTCCGGGAGCAGGAGATATTCCTGCCGGCACATTACCAAAAAGTTCATAATATCAATTGACAGTTAATATTATTTGTTATATAGTATTATTAATCCGCTAATATTTTCATATTCCTAACAACGAAAGGAGAACGTCTATGGCATTTCAGACCGGGGCCGCCATGCTGGACGCCTGCGTACTGGCCGTGCTGGACGAGCGGGACGTATACGGCTATGAGCTGACGGTCTATTTAAAGAGCGTGATCGACATTTCGGAGAACAGCCTGTACCCGGTACTGCGGCGGCTGCAGAAGGACGGGTGTCTTGCGACCTACGACCAGCCGTTTAACGGCCGCAACCGCCGGTACTACTCGATCACGGACGACGGCCGGCGAAAGCTGGCCAGATATCGGAGCGACTGGGAAGACTATAAGAAAAATATGGATCTGCTGCTTGGAAGAAATGCAAAAAATCTGCCGCCGGAGCCCGGGCCGCATGGAAATACGAGCAAAGCGTCACTGGTGCCTGCCCCGCATGAAAATACAACGAACGTTCCATCGGAACCCGGCCCGCACAGGCAAACACTTTAATGTAAGGAGGCGCACACATGAACAAAGAACAATATCTTCAGAAACTCAGAGAAAGCTTAGGCGGACTCCCCGCGAAGGACGCCGGTGAGATCATGCAGTATTATACGGAATATTTCGAGGACGCGGGCTCGGAGCAGGAGGACGCCGTCATCGGGGAATTGGGAGATCCGGCGGTTCTGGCCGCGCAGGCCATAGAGGCGCTGGGCCTGGGCCAAACACAGGAAACCGGGCAGAACGCATCCCGGCCGCTGCTTCCCTCCCTGCTCGGCCTTCTTAGGGGCCGCGGCTCCGCATCGGATGAACGACAGTATCGTTTTCAGGAAATGGATCTGGAACCCTTCCGCGGCGTTTTCGTCCGCGTCCGCAACTGCCCCATTTCCATGTATAAATCGGCTGACGGCAGATACGGCGCGGACGTATGCCTGCTGTTAAATGAAGGCGAGACCGCGCAGGCCGGCATTGAAAACGGCGTCTTCACCGTCCGGACCGGCGGCCGGGCCCTCTCCCACCGAAACATGCAGGGAAACCAGTATGTAAAGCTGTACCTTCCCGCTGCGGAATATGACCGCATCGAACTGCATTCCTCCAACGCTTCGGTTCTATCCGACTGCCCCGCCGTAATCCGCGGTGAGCTCGCGATCGACACCAGCAACTCCTCCGTCAACGTAAGCGGCATCCGGGACGCGGCGAAAATCCATGCGGACACCAGCAATGGCAGCATCATTTTCCGTTCGCTGAAAAGCACGGAGCTCATCGCCGACACCAGCAACGGCGCGATCCGCATCGAAGACGCCGCCTGCGATGTATGCAGCGCGGACACCTCCAACGCTTCCATTTCCATAAAGGCCGCCGCCTTCCGCAAATGCGTGGCGGACAGCAGCAACGGAAGCATCACCGTGAGCGGATGCAGCTTCACCGGGGATCTGAGAGCCGATACCAGCAACGCGTCGATCACGGCGGAGCTTATTGGCAGCGAGTCGGACTATTGCGTGAGCGCGGACACCTCGAACGCCGCGATCTACGTAAACGGCGAGAAGCGGGGCAAGTCCTGCCAGGTGGGCAGCGGAAGCCGGAAGGTCGTCCTGGATACCTCCAACGGAAGGATCAATGTAACCTATAAACCTGCACTGTTAAAGGATATGCAGGCATAACCAGGCTGGCCTCCGAAAACATATTTACAGAACCGCCTTCCGGAAGTATAATAGAAGAAATAATAGAAACAGAAGCATCAGCGACACAGAAGCTTACGGAGGAAAAATCAGTGAAAGTAGTAATCTGGGCCGGCGGCCTGGGCTCCCGCATCAGCGAAGAGAGCCACCTGCTGCCGAAACCGATGATCGAGATCGGCGGCAAGCCGATCCTATGGCACATCATGAAGATCTATTCGCACTACGGGTACAATGACTTCATCATCTGCCTCGGCTATAAGCAGGAAGCCGTTAAACAGTTTTTCGCCAATTACATCGCCAACAATTACGATGTAACCTTTGATATGCGCGAGAATAGGACCATCATCCATGAAACCACCGTAGATCCCTGGTCCGTAACGTTAGCCGACACCGGCCTGATGACCGGAACGGCCGGCCGTCTGGCCCGCGTCCGCAAATACATCGGCGACGAACCCTTTATGGTAACCTACGGCGACGCGGTCGCCGACGTGGATCTGCCGGCGCTGGAGCGTTTCCACCGCTCCCACGGAAAGCTCGTGACGATCACCACCGCCACTCTGGCCCAGACCAAAGGCGTCCTGAACGTGAACGCGGACAACGACGTGATGGCCTTCCGCGAGAAGAAGGACGAGGACGCCGCCCTTATCAACGGCGGCTTCATGGTCATGGAACCGGGCATTTTCGATTACATCGAAGGCGACGCGCAGATGGACTTCGAACTGCTCCGGCATCTGGCGGAGCTGGGCGAAGTGAAGGCATATCATCACGACGGTTTCTGGCAGTGCATGGATACCCAGCGCGAGAAGAAGAAGCTGGACGAGATGTGCCGGCGCGGCGATATGCCGTGGAAGGTATGGTAATATGCTTATGATTTAAAAAGAGCCCCGCATCGCCGCGAGGCTCTTTTCATTTCCATGCAAGCAGGGCGCCAGCGACGCCCTGCTTGTATTTATCTAATTACTGGACCCAGACGCCGTTGGCATCTACCTTATAACCGTCCGGCGTAGTTCCGTTCACGAACAGGGAGCCCTGTGGGCCGCCGCTCTCGGGACGGAAGTAATACCATTTGCCGTCGATCTCATTCCATCCGGTGAACATACGACCCTGCGTACCATCGGATACCGGATTCAGATAGTAGCGGTTATTCTCCCATGTGATCCATCCGGTTACCATGTAGCCTTCCGCATCGAAGTAATACCAATCCGTCCTACCGTTCCAAACCAGCTGCGCCCAGCCGTTCGCCGGCCACGTGCCGTCCGGATTCTGATACCACCAGCGTACGCCATCCGCAGCCAACACCCACTTACCGGTCGGCGCGGTGCTGTTGGATGAGCTGGAAGAACCGGAACTGCTCGGCCTTCTGTTAGGATTTTGAGGAGTTGCGGGAGTTGCTGGCGCAACCTGCTTCGGCGTTCCTACGATCGAGAAGGGGCTGAAATGGTTAACGCTGAATTCGACCGTTCCGTTTTCGGAAAATACTGCATCTTTAACTTCTTCACCTTCATGCATCAACTTATAGTTATACAGTTCCTTATCAATTTCAAACCCATCCGGAACGGTAATCGTCAGATAAACGTCGGTCTCCAAATTCTTAGTAATCTTCTCTGTATTAATATAAAGCGACAGGTCAAAATCAATTATTTTATTCGCATTCGATGCGGTCGCCGCTGACGTAACTTTCAATTTTAGGTTGATCGTATCCATGGCTTTTCCAGATTCCGTTGACTGATAATTAGATGCTACAATGAGACCGGCGCCTTCTACCTTCATACCCTCAGATTCATCATTGGGTTTGAAAGTCAGTCTACTTTCATACGCATCTCTTAAAATTTTATCTTTTGCCTGCGCACTTTCAAAGTCCGACACAATTGCCTTTTGACCAGGCACCCGTTCATCATCAGGTTTCTTACTATCTTTAACAATAGCTTGTACGATCATATCAGCAATATTTGCTTTGGCTTTATCGTTGGACGAAAGAGCAGAATCAGCGAGCGCATTCTCCAACTGTTCTACTGCAGCGGCATCATAATTATCAAGCTTAGCATTACTGGACGTAGCCACACCTACAATCTCTTGTACCACGCCGTTCTCTATCTTATATTGAATGCCATTGACTACTGTAACATCCCGATTTAAAGTTTCATCAAAATCACCTTTGCCATTCACATAAACCTGCTTGCCATCTTTCGAAACAACAGCATTCTTAGCCTTGATTCCATCTGGGCCAACATAAGAGTTGCCTATCCAATCATTCTTAACCATAATTCCTTTATCATTCAGATAGTACTCATCATTTTTCCATTTAACCCATTTGTCCGTAACCATTTTTCCGTCTACTTTGTCCACATAGTACCAATCGGAGTCCTTGGTCACTTCACCATCCGCAGACCATTGAACCCATCCATTTTTAAGCAAAGCTCCGCCCTCGCCGAAGTAATACCAATCGCCCTTGATTTCGTACCAGTGGCGCTGGACAATAGGGCCACCGGGCCGTGCGTAAAACCTATCGACGCCGTCCGTATCCTTAATCCAGCAGTCTTCAACCATGAATCCGTCTTCATCGAACCAGTACCACTCGCCGTTTTCCAGCAGCCAATCACTTACAACCCGTTCTCCGTTGATGACATATTCCCATTTGCCGTCAGACCGATGGTTCCATTTTCCGGTCGCCTCAACTGCAGCACTCGTCATCACTGTCATCGCCATCATCACGAATGACAGGAGCAGCGCAATGTAACGTCTTGCGCTTTTACTTAATCCCTTCATCCTTTTTCCTCCTTAACCCTGCATTATTATGCAGAAATATAAAAACAATACTATTTTAGAACAATATGGTCTAAATGTCAATGGCTGGTGCGGTTCTATTTTATAATTATCGTAAGGTGATTATATGAAATTTACACGACTACGGGATCTGCGGGAACAGAACGGATGGCCGCAGCGTACCGTCGCCTCCCTGTTGCATACCTCGCAAAGAGCATATTCCTATTATGAAAACGGAAGCCGTGCCGTCCCTGTTGAAATTCTGTCGGCGCTTGCCGATATTTATCAGGTAAGCACCGACTATCTTTTAGAGCGCACAGATAATCCGGCTCCCTACCCCAAAAGCATTTCTTAAGGTGTCTCTTTTTGCATTCCGGTATTTTGCGGTTTAAATCAATAAAGTGTTGACAATTTCCCGGCCCTGTTATAGAATAGAGTGGCTTATTACTATTCCTATGACAAGAGGACAACCATTATGATCATTATTATGAAACCAAACGCTTCCGAGGAAGCGATTTCCAAAGTTACCGCTCTCATCGAATCCAGAGGCCTTCAGGCTCACCTCTCCCACGGCGACGAGGTCACGATCGTAGGCGTCGTCGGCGACAAGACGAAGCTGCATGGGGCCAATTTTGAGAGCGTCGACGGCGTCGACAAAATTCTGAACGTCACCGAATCCTACAAGCTGGTCAATAAGAAATTCCATCCGGAGGACTCGGTGATCCCGGTGGGCAATACCACGATCGGGCCCGGCAATTTCACCGTTATGGCGGGGCCCTGCGCCATTGAGAACCGCGATATGCTGCTTGAGAGCGCCGAGGCGGTAAAGAAAGCGGGCGCCTCCTTCCTGCGGGGCGGCGCGTATAAGCCGAGAACCTCGCCCTACTCTTTCCAGGGGCTGGAGGAAGAAGGGCTCCGCTATATGAAGGAAGCCCGCGAGGCCACAGGGCTTAACATCATCTGCGAGGTCACGAGCCTGCGGGCGCTGGAGACGGCTGTCAAATACGTGGACATGCTGCAGATCGGCGCACGGAACATGCAGAATTTTGAGCTTTTAAAGGAAGTGGGCAAATCCGGCGTGCCGGTGCTTTTAAAGCGGGGCCTGTCCGCCACCATCGACGAATGGCTGAACGCCGCGGAGTATATTATTTCCGAAGGGAATCCGAATATCGTCCTCTGTGAGCGGGGCATCCGGACCTATGAGACCAGCACCCGCAACACGCTGGATTTGAGCGCCGTCCCGGTCATCCGCGCCAAGAGCCATCTGCCCATCATCGTGGACCCCAGCCACGCTACGGGCGTGCGGGCCTACATTGAGCCGCTTTCGAAGGCGGCCGCGGCGGTGGGCGCCGACGGTCTTATGGTAGAGGTGCATCCGTGTCCGTCCTGCGCCATGTCGGACGGCCCGCAGTCGCTGACATTTGAACAGTTTGAGACAATGATGCAGAATCTGAAGCCTTACGTGAAGCTGGCCGGGAGGGCTTGATTCCATTTTTGTCGCCATACCGCCTTTTCCAGCGGTCTGTCCAGATGAAAAGGCCGTCCGGCAGCGCGGCTGTACCGGATGAAATGGACGTCCGGCAGCGCGGCTGTACTGAATCAGCCAGGTCTTTCCGCCGTCGCTTTCAGCGACGGAGGCGGACTTTCTGTGCAAAACCATAACAGGAGATTTTCAGCATGAATACGATAACTGCTGCAGCAAAAACAGATTCCATTTTCGGATTTATCGGTCTCGGCCTTATCGGCGGGTCCATCGCCAGGGGCATCAAGCGCCGCCGGCCGGACGCGACGGTCATGGCCTATATGCGGACCCGCGCCCGCTTAGAGCAGGCCAAGGCGGACGGCGTCGTGGACGTGATCCTTGGCGGCATCGGCGAGGAACTGCGGCTGTGCGATATCATTTTCCTGTGCGCGCCGGTGGAATACAACGCTGCGTACCTGGAACAGCTCCGGCCGTTTCTGAAGCCGGGAGCCATCGTCACGGACGTGGGCAGTACGAAGACGGATATTCACGAGCAGGTCACAAGGCTTGGTATGGAGGACGTGTTTGTGGGCGGGCACCCGATGGCCGGTTCCGAGAAGACCGGATATGAAAATTCTACAGACCACCTGCTGGAGAACGCCTACTATATCGTCACTCCCACCGCCGTTTCTACGGATGAAAATGTGCAGCGCCTGGTAAATGTAGCAAAGACCGTCGGGTCGCTCCCGATCATCCTGGACTACCGCAGACACGACCGGATCACGGCGGGAATCAGCCATCTGCCTCATGTGATCGCCTCCAGCCTGGTGAATCTGGTAAAATCTTCCGACGGAGAAGACGGCATGATGAAGCGGCTGGCAGCCGGCGGCTTTAAGGATATTACAAGGATCGCATCCTCCTCTCCCGAGATGTGGGAGCAGATCTGCGTGACGAACCGGGAGAATCTCTCCCAGATGCTGCGGCAGTACATCCGGTCGTTGGAGAACATCGCGTCGGAGCTGGAGCGCGCGGACGGACAGTCTCTTTATGACCTGTTCGCTTCCTCGCGGGAGTACCGCAGCAGCTTCTCCGAGAAGGCCCGCGGCGCCATCGCGCCGGAGTATTCCTTCACGGTGGATATCGTGGATGAGGTAGGTTCCATCTCGACGCTTTCGGTGATCCTGGCGTCTAAGGGGATCAGCATTAAGAATATTGGAATCAATCACAACCGGGAGCACGGAGAAGGGGCGCTGCGGATCGAGTTTTACGAGCAGAGCGCGATGGAGCAGGCCTGGGACGTGCTGCAGAAATATCATTATGATCTGATGCGGTAGGCTGCGGCGGGGATTTTCCGGCGGAATAGAATCCTGTCCGCAGGTTTCTCGCCCTGCGGCAAAATCAGGTTCTGTCCGCAGGCTTCTCGTCCTGCGGCGGATCGTGCAAGCCGGAAGGAATTATAATTCAGAAGAAAGAAAGGAAATAACCTTTATGAAATTTGCAGGTTGCAGCGGGCTGCGCGGTGAGGTTACCGTTCCGGGAGACAAATCCATTTCCCACAGAAGCGTCATGTTCGGTTCAATCGCGAAAGGAATTACGGAGGTTCATAACTATCTGCAGGGAGCGGACTGCCTGTCCACGATCTCCTGCTTTCAGAAAATGGGAATCGAGATCGAGAACCGCGGGGACGTGGTTCTGGTCCACGGCAAAGGACTGCGGGGACTTACGCCTCCCGCAGAGGTCCTGGACTGCGGCAACAGCGGCACCACCACGCGGCTGATCTCCGGAATCCTTTCGGCTCAGGATTTTGACGTGACGCTGACCGGCGACGCCTCGATCCAAAAGCGCCCCATGAAGCGGATCATGGAGCCGCTGTCCCTGATGGGCGCGTCCATCGAAAGCGTGAACGGAAACGGCTGCGCGCCGCTTCGGATCAGCGGACGAAGGCTGCATGGAATCTCCTATCCATCGAAGGTGGCTTCCGCCCAGGTGAAATCAGCGATCCTCCTGGCCGGGCTTTACGCGGACGGCGAGACGAGCGTGACGGAGCCGTACCTGTCGAGAAATCACAGCGAGATCATGCTGAACTATTTCGGGGCGGATGTGCGGACGGAGATTGAGGATGCGGCGGGCACCTGCGGCAGCGCAAATACTGTTGAGCTGCCAGGCCAACCGCAGCCTGCAGGCCGCGCCACTGCCGTGATCCGGCCCGCCAAAGAGCTCCACGGCAATCTGGTAGAGGTTCCCGGCGACATTTCTTCCGCCGCGTTCTTCCTCTGCGCGGGACTGATGGCGCCCAATTCGGAGATTCTGGTGAAAAACGTGGGAATCAATCCTACCCGCGCGGGCATCTTAAGCGTGATCCGCGACATGGGCGGCGACATTACGCTTTTAAATGAACACGCCGGCTCCGGAGAGCCGACGGCTGATATTCTGGTACGTTCCTCGTCCCTACACGGCACGGTGATCGAAGGCGCCGTTATTCCGACGCTCATTGACGAGCTGCCGGTGATCGCCGCCATGGCCTGCTTTGCGGACGGAACCACCGTGATCCGCGACGCGGCGGAGCTGAAGGTGAAAGAGTCGGACCGCATCGCCGTCATGACGGAGAATCTGACCGCCATGGGCGCGGACGTGACCGCAGCGGAAGACGGAATGATCATCCGCGGCGGACGGCCGCTTCACGGCGCCGTCATTGACAGTCACCTGGATCATCGGATCGCCATGACCTTTGCCGTCGCCGGGCTGTGCGCCGATGGCGAGACGGAGATCCTGGGCGCGGAGTGCGTGAACATTTCTTATCCGCAGTTTTATGAGGATCTGAAGCGGTTGTTGATTCTTTCATAGAGAACTCAAACTGTCTTCTTCATTCCCGCGGAATCATTCTCCCGCCGTACTGGATCGCGTACAAGCCCCGTTCTTCTGTCTCGATCAGCTTCACAAACGTATCCGTGTATGGATTGCGGACGATCGCCGTCTTCGGGCCGGTGGGAATGATAGGCTTCTCCTCGCCGTCCGTGCGGGCGCCGATCCGTCCGTCTTCTTTCTCATAAAGCTCTACCACCGTGCCTTCCCCGGACACATACCGGCCCGCCGCCCTGCGGACCGTCTGTGCGCCCCAGACCGTCTCCCGCCACGGAGTCCTGGTGTTCACCGGACAGTCTCCGTTATACGCCTTCATAAACGCGTCGGAAATGGCGCTGACCGGCACATCCAGCGTATTGCACAAAACGATCACCGCAGCCTCAGACTCATAGGAGAAGGCGATATTCGAGGAAACGCCCGGCAGGCTTCCGCCGTGCTCGATCACCTTCATATCCCCGAGCTGTTTGATCTCCAGACCATATCCGTAATTTTCAAATGTACTGCACGGGATGCGGGGCTTCACCATTTCCCGCACATGATACTGGCTCAGGACGCGCGCGCCCTCCGGCGACCGCCCTTCATTCAGATACATGGTCAGATATTTCTTCAGATCGTTCAGCGTGGACTTCATGGATCCGCCGCCGTGCAGGACGAAAGCATCGTCGTGGTAATCCCGGTGCCCCTTCATAGCGCCGTCCGCCTTCTGGTAAAGCGTCGCTGCGTTCTCATCCACACTGGGGCGGACGAAATCGCAGAAGCTGCGCTCCATCCCCAGAGGCTTTAAAATATTCTTCACCAGATAAGCCGCGTAAGACTTCTCGCCGCCATAACGGCGGATGATGTCCGACAGCACGGCAAAACCGTCGTTGCAATAGCTGTAATTCTCGCCGGGACGTCCGTTTAGGCCATTCTCCGCCGTCAGGCTGTCCAGACGGCCGGCCACCAGCCGGATGCCTTCTTCGGCCAGGCCCTCATGATAAGCGAAATCGCCGTCCGCCGCTTCATCCAGGCCCATCTTCTCCGCGATATCGCCCACCAGGATCCGCGGCAGCGGGAAGAAGCCGCCGCTGTGGCTGAGCAGATGGCGGATCAGCACCGGCGCGCTCTGGTTCTGATTCGTAAACTCCGGGACGTACCTGCTGACCGGGTCGTCAATGCTTAAGATGCCCCTCTCCTCGAGCTGCAGGATCGCCATGGTCGTGAAAGACTTGGTCACGGACGCGATGCCGAAAATGGTATCGCCGTTGATCTCCTTCCCGGAATCCAGATCGCGCACGCCCCAGCAGCGCTGGTACTGCGTCTTTCCGTCCTTATCTACGATCGCCACGGCGATTCCGCAGGCCTCATAGTCCTTCCTGATCGAGTCGGTCAGCTGCTCAGCCAGCAGCAGATTGGATTCCGTTAATCGGTTCATCGTGTTATTCTCCTCCTACAACGTAAAAATGCATCGCGGCGCGCGCCGTCTGACGGCGTCAGTCGGCGAACAGCACCAGCTTCGTGACCATATCGTATTCATCCGTCCAGATCAGGCAGCGGGAGCCGTCGTGAATGTCGTCCAGCGTCACAATATTCCGCGTCAGGTACGGAAGCACCTCCACGCCGTCCGCCAGCATATAATCCTGCTCACCGTAAACATCCAGAAGCTTTCCATTGTCCGTATCCACGATGGTTCCGGCGGCAAACACAAACGCGGGGGCTTTAAAATCCTCCGGGATCTGCACGATCACCGCGTAAGCCGTCGTCTGAGGCGGCAGCGACATCGTCATGGCCGGGCCGAGATACGCCGCAAAGCTTTCCCCTTTTTCCAGGTCGGACAATTCGACCGGCAGTCCGTTTACCGCGTCCACGACCACCGAATGGGCAGGGTCGATATGAATGATCATCTCGCCGGGGGCCGACGTATCCGACTGATTATCCACTGTGATCTCATCGCCGTCCACGCTGACAATGCTTCCCCATACCTTCACAGGCGCCTGCACATCCATCTCCTCCCCGGCCGGCTCCGTCCCCGCGTCCGTCCCGGAAGTGTCGGCAATATCGCCGTGGGCGGTCAATGTATCCTTGTCAAACCAGACCGAACCGGGCTCCGCCGTCAGATTCGCCGCATCGCTGCCGATAACCGCAGCGTCCCCAGAGGCGTTATCCGCCTCCGTCCCCGTCCCGGCTCCTTCCAGCGCTCCGGCAGCCATCCCTGTCTCCGCGGCCGTCGTCGCAATGACCGTCTCCGCAGCCGTCGTCTTCTCCGCGGAGGGTTCCTCCTTAACCGTATCCTTACGCCCGCAGCCGCCGGCGACCAGCATGATCCCGGCCAGTCCCGCGGCAAGGATCACCGCATAATTCTTTCTTTTCATTCCATTCCCCATCCGCCGCCCGGTATGGCGGCGCCTTTCCATATGATTCGATCAGCCGTCCGCGGTTCATTCCTTCCCGGCCGCGCTCTCCCGCTGTCTGCAACCATTATACCGGATCCTTCCGGAAATTGCCATTACAGGCGCATGAAGATTTCTTACAAAATCCTTTGTTTCCCCGTTCCCCGCAAACGGCCCCGGCAGGCTGCCGGAATCGTGAAATTTACCGATTGAAATATTTCTCAGATATGCTATACTGTTGCTTACGGACAAATTTCCGGTGTATTTTATATATGCCGAGAGAGGGGTTTTTATCGTGTATCCGATCGGAATCGTCACGGACAGTCACAGCGGAATCGACCAGAGCCTTGCGGATAAACTGGGCGTCATGGTCCTTCCCATGCCGTTTTATGTAAATGAAGAATGCTTTTACGAGGAGAGCACCATTACCCGGGAGGAATTTTTCCGCCTGCAGGAGAGCGGCGCTTCCGTCACCACCTCCCAGCCGGCGCCGGCGTCGGTGATGGAGCTCTGGGACAAAGCTTTGCAGAAATATGAAAAGATCCTTTATATGCCGATCAGCAGCGGTCTGAGCGGCTCCTGCGCCGCAGCCCAGGCCCTAGCAGCCGACGAACCCTACGCGGGCCGGGTGCTGGTCGTGGATCACGGCCGGGTGTCCACGCCGCTTGTGCGGATGATTCTGGACGCGCTGGAACTGATCCGCAGGGGTCTGCCCGCGGAAGATATCCGGGAGATTCTGGAAAAGCACAGAGCCGATATGGTCATCTATCTCGGCGTGCAGACGCTGGAATATCTGAAACGCGGCGGGCGCATTACCCCCGCTACGGCGGCTCTCGGTACTTTACTGAACATCAAACCGGTCCTGCAGCTGGACACCGAGAAGCTGGACGCCATTAAGAAATGCCACGGCTTCATCAAGGCGAAGCATTTTATGATCGAAACGCTTAAACACGATCTGGAGACACGTTTTAAAGAGCAGTATGAAGCCGGCAGGGTCCATCTTCTGGCTGCTTCCAGCGCCGCTGCGGCAGAGACCGCCGAATGGATCGATGAGATCCGGGCCGCGTTCCCGGGACAGGATGTTCTGAGCGGCAATCTGTCCCTCGGGATCTGCTGCCACACAGGCCCCGGCGCGCTGGGGATCGGATGCTCGTGCAGCCCGAAGCTCGGGTAAGCGGCAGAGCTTTCCCTTTTCTCAGTCAAGCAAAAACTCGCTCAGCACATAATTGCTGATATCCATTCCAAAATCGGTCAGCCGTATGTAAGGACTGTCTACCTCGATCAGCTTATTCTCTTTAAGCTTCGGCAGCACCTTACTGTATACGTTCCACATATTCTGTCCGAAGCGCTCCAGAAATTCGCTTCCGGAGACACCCCGCGTCATCCGAAGCCCCAGAAACATAAATTCTTCCATCTGATCCTTCTCCGACAGCTCCGTAATGTCCTGATGGAGCCGCCAGTCGGCGTCGTCCGCCTTCATATTGATCTTCCGGTAGGTTTCCAGATCCGGCTCATTGCGGAAGCGGAACCCCTGCAGATAGGAAGACGCTCCCAGCCCCAGCCCCAGATATTCCACGCCGGTCCAGTAGCCGGTATTGTGGCGGCACTCGTATCCCGGCAGCGCGTAATTGGAGATCTCATACCGCTCCATGCCGTGCTCCTTTAAAATCTGACGAGCCGTATAGTACATCTCCCGGTCTTCTTCCTCCGACGGCAGCAGCTCCGGGTGGTCGTGGTACATTTCATAAAACGGCGTTCCTTCCTCGATCATCAGGCTGTAGGCAGAAATATGCTCCGGCTTCAGCATCAGCACCCGGCGCAGCGTGGATTTCCACGACGCCAGGGTCTGCCCGGGAAGCGCCGACATCAGATCTACGTTCACATTGGAAAATCCGGCCAGCCGAACCCGCTGATACGTTTTTAAAAATTCATCAAACGTATGGATGCGGCCCAGGGTCTTCAGCTCCTTATCGTCCGCCGACTGGAGTCCCAGGCTGATCCGGTTGATGCCGCAGTCCGCGAACGCCTTCAGCTTGTCCAGATTGGCCGTACCGGGATTTGTCTCGATCGTGATCTCCGCGTCCGCCTCCAGACAGAAGCACTGCCGGATTTTCTCAAGAATCGCCCGGATATCCTCCGCCTTAAGGATCGACGGCGTACCGCCGCCCAGATAGACGCTGACCACGCCGTACCCCTGATAATAACCGCTTTCCCGGTCGATCTCCTCCAGAAGCTGCTCCACGTAGCCATGCTGGGACAGCTCGCTTGCAGGCTGGGACAGGAAATCGCAGTAGAGACATTTGCGGACGCAGAAAGGGATATGAATGTAAAGCTCAAGCGGTCTTCTCATCTTCTTCGCCCCTTTCTGCCGTGTTTCCCGGCCCTGTCATTTATCTTCTCCATCGCATCGATCGGCTGTGACCTTCCCGCCCCGCCGGTTCGCCTTCCCGCAATTCCGTTGACAGCACACCTTCCTGCCCGGTTCCGCTGTCGGCTCACCTTTCAGCACGGTTCCGCTGTCGGCTCACCTTTCTGCCCGGTTCCGCTGCCGGCACTCCGCCAGCTTCGGCTTCCGGACAGTTCCTATTATTCGTCGTCCAATTCCCCAAGCAGCTCTTATCACTCGTCGTCCAATTTCAGCACGCTCATGAACGCCTTCTGTGGAATCTCCACATTGCCGATCTGGCGCATGCGCTTCTTGCCCTCCTTCTGCTTTTCCAGCAGCTTTTTCTTTCGCGTGATATCGCCGCCGTAGCACTTGGCCAGCACGTCCTTGCGCATGGCCTTCACCGTCTCGCGGGCGATGATCTTGCTGCCGATGGCCGCCTGGATCGGGATCTCGAACAGATGCCTCGGAATCTCCTCTTTCAGCTTCTCGCACATCTTCCGGCCCCTCTCGTAGGCCGATTCCGCATGCACGATAAAGGAAAGCGCGTCGATATATTCATGGTTCACCAGAATATCCAGCTTCACAAGCTCCGACCTCTGGTAGCCCTTCACCTCATAGTCCAGCGACGCGTAGCCCCTCGAACGGGATTTCAGCGCGTCGAAGAAATCGTAAATGATCTCATTTAACGGCAGATCGTACCGCAGGATCGCCCTGGTGGCCTCCATGTATTCCATGCCGAGATACACGCCGCGCCGCTCCTGACACAAGGTCATGATCGCGCCCACGTACTCGGTGGTCACCATGATCTCGGCGCTGGCCACCGGCTCCTCCATATAATCGATCTCCGCCGGATCCGGCATGTTGGACGGATTCGTCAGCTCGATCATTTCCCCGTTCTTCTTATGGATCCGGTAAATGACGCTAGGCGCGGTGGTGACCAGATCCAGATTGTACTCCCGCTCCAGACGCTCCTCAATGATCTCCAGATGGAGAAGTCCCAGGAAACCGCAGCGGAATCCGAAGCCCAGCGCAACCGACGTCTCCGGCTCGTAGAACAGGGACGCGTCATTGAGCTGGAGCTTTTCCAGCGCGTCCCGCAGATCGCCGTAGCGGGCGCCGTCCGCCGGATAGAGTCCGCAGTAAACCATGGATGTAACCTTTTTATATCCGGGCAGCGGCTCCGCGCAGGGCCGATTTTTGTCGGTGATCGTGTCGCCGACCTCTGTATCCTTCACATTCTTGATGCTGGCTGTGATGTAACCTACCATTCCGGCGCTTAATTCTTCGCAGGGTATAAACTGGCCCGCGCCGAAATATCCGACCTCCACGACTTCTTCTTCCGCCCCGGTGGCCATCATGCGGATCGCCGTCCCCTTCCGCACCGTACCGTCCACGACACGGCAGAAAACGATGACGCCCTTGTAGGAATCGTAAATCGAATCGAAGATCAGGCACCTAAGCGGCGCGCTCGGATCGCCCTCCGGCGCCGGAATCTTCTCGACGATCGCCTCCAGCACATCCTCCACATTCTGCCCGGTCTTGGCGGAGATCCGCGGCGCGTCGTGGGCCTCCAGCCCGATCACGTCCTCGATCTCGGCCGCCACCCGGTCCGGCTCGGCGCTGGGAAGGTCGATCTTATTGATGACCGGAAACACCTCCAGGTTATGATCCAGAGCCAGATAAACGTTCGCCAGCGTCTGGGCCTCGATGCCCTGGGCGGCGTCCACCACCAGCACGGCGCCGTCGCAGGCCGCCAGGCTTCTGGATACCTCATAGTTAAAATCCACATGTCCCGGCGTGTCGATCAGATTGAAAATATATTCCTCACCGTCTTTCGCCTTATACACGGTACGGACGGCCTGGGCCTTGATCGTGATGCCCCGCTCCCTCTCCAGTTCCATGTTGTCAAGGACCTGGGACTGCATCTCCCGGCTGGTCAGCAGGCCGGTCATCTCAATGATCCGGTCGGCCAGCGTGGATTTGCCGTGGTCGATGTGGGCGATGATGCTGAAATTACGGATCTTGCTCTGGTCTATGGATGGCATATACGGATTCCTTTCACTTCTGTTGGCGGTTCGGACACCGAACCGGCGCGGTATAATCTCGTCCAGAATTATACCATCTTTTCTCCCAACTTGCAATGTGAGAAAGTGCAATATTGTAGTGCCAATATTGTAATGCGCTTGACGCATCTGGCCGCATTCACGCGCCTGGCCGCCATCACCTGCTCTGGCCGCATTCACGCGTTCTGCCGCCTCCCCAGTCCATCCTAATCGGACGAACCGGACCGCAGTGGCCGCTTTCACCCGCCCAGCGTCATATCCAGAAGCTCCGCCAGCGGTTCCATGGCGTTAAGCGCCTCCTCGTACGTATTCGTCTGCGCTCCCACCTCAATAAGCGCCGACCGCGGCCGCACGTGGAGATTATAGCGCAGTCCCTTTAAATAGATTTTCCTAGTAAATCCCGGATAATACGCCGCCGCATCCAGCTGCATCTGCAGGCTGAACGCCAGATTCTCCTCCTTAAAGGGATTCGGCAGATACTCGATCGGCCCGTCCGGCGTCTGGCTCATCCCGTTGAAGAACATGATTCTGGCCGCAGGCTTTCCGTCGATCTCCGTGACAAGATGAACCGATTCATTTACTCCGTCCCGGTGGATATCCAGCACCACCTGGATGGACGGGTTTTCCTGAAGAATCGCGGAAATCCCGTCCAAAGCGTAATTATACGCGTAATTTCTGTCCAGCTCGCCGTCCATGATATCATAAGCGGTGGTATCATGGATAACCTCGTAACCTTTATCCTGCAATAATTCCGTCAGGCGGGTACCGAGGCCGACCACGGTGGCCTCCGGATTCTCCGGGCCGTAGTCGCGGAAGGTTTCCTGAGAATGGGTATGATAAATGAGGATCTGCGGCTCATCTGTCTTCTCTATGGACAGATCCCGCGCCAGAAGCGCCGCCGCGTCTATTTCGTCCCGCCCGACCGTGGTGGACGCGTGGACACTGTAAAAATTCTGCATCAGGAAATCAAAATCATTGAGCTGTTCCAGCACATAGGCTGTTCCTGTCACCGCCAGTCCGTCGCGCCGGTGGTACGCCGGGGTCAGGCTTGCCATCTGGCGGAACGTAATTTCCTCCTGAGACAGTCCCAGGGGGCCGCCCGAGACCGAACCTGCCAGGCTCCCTCCCGCACCGTTCGAGCCCTGTCCTGCCTCAGTCAGACCCTGCACCACACCAATCGGGCCCTGTCCTGCCTCAGTCAGACCCTGCACCGCGCCAATTGGGCCCTCTCCCACGTCAGTCAGGCTTTGTCCCGCCTCACTCAATCCCTGCCCCGCTCCAGACGCTCCCTGTCCTGCACCGGCTGCTCCCTGTCCTGCCTCAGTCAGACTCTGCCCCGCACCGGCCGCTCCCGCACCTTCTGCATCGCCCGCTCCCAGCGGTCCTAATGGTTCCGCAAGGCTGTTTTCATCCCCGTACAGCGCCAGATACCAGGATTCATTCATGAGCTTCTGCCGGGCCAGATAATCCGCGTAAGCCGGATCCGGGTCGATCGTGTCGGCCGGCTCCTGCGCCATGCTCTCCTGCGCCGCAAAACGAAGGAAGGGATTTCTCCGGCGCAGAAACGCGGCGATCCCGCGGGCAAGACCGCTCTTTACCGATTCCGCGAGCGCCAGATGAATATTCCCGGATTCGTCAGACAAGGCGTCTTCCATCTGCGCTTCCGTTCCGCCGCCGTCTCTCCCAGACAGCGTCTTTGCCAGAAGGTTGTCCTTTACTGTCAGCGCTTTATAAAACCACGCCAGCAGCAGAACCGCGCTCACCACAAGCATTGCGAACCGCAGTACGGTATCCGCCCGGTACCGTCTTCTCATGGCTGCCACCCCTTCCTTCTCCTGTCATTCTTTCTCAGGTCGCGCGCATTTTCTATTTCGGAATGCCCGTCCGCTTTCCTTTTCCTGAAGCACACAATCCAAACTGTAACATCATATGCCGTATTCATCCTCATCTTGCGGATTTTCATAAAATGCCAGATGAATCCCTTCGGAAATCGTAAAGCCGAGACGTTTCACCGTCTGATCGATATCCGGCGGCGTCACGTAAAGCTGGCCGAATTCCGGCTCCAGAAGCTCGCTGATCAGCTCGTACTGTTCATCCGGCGGCAATTCGTCCATATAGTCGCCCGCGCTTTTCGTTTCCGCATGGCTCCACAGCGTTCCGATCAGAGCCGAAACGGTATCATGAACAATGGCGGCCGCCCCCACAACCGTGGGGACGCCGATCGCCAGCACCGGGATCCCGAGACCCGCTTCCGTCAGGCTGTGCCTGTGATTTCCCACGCCGGAGCCCGGCTGAATACCCGTGTCCGTCAGCTGGATCGTAGTCCCGAGCCGCCGGATGCTCCTGGCCGCCAGGGCGTCGATGGCAATGATCAGATCCGGGGCAGTCTCATGAAGGATTCCGCCCACGATCTCTGCCGTCTCCATGCCCGTCTGCGCCATGACGCCCGGTATAATACCGCTTAGGATCACCGGTTCTCCGCCGTCGGACAGCAGGCCGGACACAGCGCGAAGATTGCGGTTGACCCGGAGATTCCCCAGTACGCCCGGCCCCAGCGCATCCGGCGTCACCGACGGATTGCCGAGACCCACCACCAGCACATGAAGCGGGTCGCCGGCCGGAAGGGCATGACGTTTCCGCAGACTCTTGATCATCCTGCGCAGCTGAGCCGCCAGCTCCTTTGATACTTCCCGGTGATATCCCTCATCCTCACGCGCCATCTGTTTCGCTTCCATTGTCAGATACGTTCCACGCGGCTTTCCCATGGCCCGCTCACCCGCTTCATCCAGGATTCTGACCTCCGTCATCTTAATGGCGCTGGAGGCTTTTCTCCATTCCCGCAATGAAACGCCGGATATCTCGCCGCCATTTCCCTGAAAGCTTTCCTTCTCCTCTACCGCCAAATCCGTCCGGATCTCAAACATCTGCCTCTCTCCTTTCCTCGGACGCGCAGCGCTGCCAAAACGTCCTTCCCGCTTCAGGCGCTTACTTTCCAAATAAGGCGCGCCGCGGCCGCTGTCCGCGGCATTTACAGTACCAGCTTTCACAGAATCCGCCCAAATTATGTATCGACATCTGATTGCTATATTGGACGGAAGATGTTATATTGAGAATGGTTCAGAACATCCGTCGCTTATTTATTCATTTATACGATTTGGCCGGAGTTTCCCGGCAGATTCCATTTATTTTTAATGCGCTGTTTACAAGCGGCTTTATTTTAGTGTACAATAAAATACCCTGACGGAGTTTCTCACCAGGCACAGAGCGGAGGTGACAAGCGTGATTCTGGAAGAATACGACGAAGAACAGCATATGCGTACTGTGTATCAGGAAGGGTATGAGAGCGGACACGCCAGCGGATATGAAAGCGGACATGCCAGCGGATCTGCTCTCTTTTACAGGCCGCGGCGCCGCATACGCTATGAAGCACTTCCAGATTTTTGCTTCCCGTCATCAGTCCGGCCCGGACCATATCCACATGATGTTCTCCGGTCAGAAGCGCTGCCGCCAGGATCGCTCTCCGATTGACTTCAGCGTTCAAATCTGCAGCCCAGACATCCAGTTTCTGTTGTCTGGCATATTTATCCACGAACATACCGTCAATCAAAAACATCTCCGACAGATTTCTCGAACCGCAGCCCAGCATCTCCTGCAGCCGGTTCTGCGGCAAAAATGCGGCAAAAACGCCCGAAATATGTATTGACAATCCCCCGCAAATCCTATAAAATACTAGCGTATGTTTACATTGAACTGTCCGTGTCCAGGCTTTGATGCAAACACAGCACATAAACCAGACCAATATATCGGAGGTGTAACAGATTGGCTAACATTAAATCCGCGAAGAAGAGAATCTTAGTGAACGAGACGAAGGCTGCCCGCAACAAGATGATCCGTTCCAGAGTGAAGACCGCTATGAAGAAGGTCGACGCTGCCGTTGCCGCCGGTGATAAGGCTGCTGCGCAGGCTGCGCTGACAAGCGCTGTCTCTGAGATCGAGAAGGCCGCTTCCAAGGGCGTTTATCATCAAAACACCGCTTCCAGGAAAGTGTCCCGTATCAGCAAGGCTGTGAATACGATCGCTTAAGCGGCGTACAAAGAAAGCAAGAAAAGACCTGTCCATACCGCGGCGGACAGGTCTGTTTTATTTCCATGCAAGCAAGGCGCCAGTGACGCCTTGCCTGTATTCCGTCAGTACCGCTTCGCGATCAGCAGCTCAACCGCCATCCTCTCATTCAGCCGCCCGGTCTTGGCGGCTTCCTCAGAATCCACGCACAGATTTACATAGGAGAGGATCTGCTCCCGGGTAAAGCTTCTGGCCTGGGCCATGATCTTGCCCGCTATAAAGGGCTGCAGCTTCAGCTGCGCCGCGATCGAATCGCGGCCCATGCCGTCCGCCATCAGTTCCTTCACCTGCAGGATCTGGTTGAACTGCCTTGCGATCAGATACAGGATCCGCATAGGCGGTTCCTTTAACGTCAGAAGATCCTCATACAGCTCCATCGCGTCCTTCGTTCTGCGGTTGGCAATCGCCGTCACCATTTCGAAAATCCTGCCGGTCACCTGTTCCGTGCAGATCGCTTCCACGTCCGCGTCGGTCACCACCTCCCGGTCCCCGGTAAAGCAGATCAGCTTTTCCAGCTCCATGCGGATATTTTCCATATCATCGCCGGTCCTGGCAAGAAAATGCTCCATCGTCCGGGCGGTGATCTTCTTCCCGGCCCTTCCAAGAATCCCTCCGGCCCAGGACGCCAGCTGCTTTGCGTCCTGCCGGGTCATTTCCGCCGCATATCCCTTCGCCTTGACGGCTTTATAGAGGCGGCTTCGCTTGTCCACCTCCGACTCCACGAAAAGCATATAGGTAGTGTCCGGCATCCGCGGCAGATAATCCACCAGCTCATCGGCGCCGCTCCCCTTGAAAAGGCCGCTGTCCTCGATCTGCAGAAGACGCCTCTCCCCGAAGAACGGCATGGTATCCGCAAGGCTTATGATCTCCTTAAGATCCAGCCCTTTTCCCTCAAAATAATGATAATTCATGGCGTCGTCGCCAATCAGCGCCGCCTTCAGCTGGTTCTTATAGCTTTTCCGGAGAAATGCTTCCTCCCCAAAAAGCAGATAGATCTGTTTAAATTCTCCGGTTTTGATATCCTGCGCAATCGTCTTCATCACCGTAACTCCATCTCTGTCGTTTTTTATCACCCAGCCGATCCGCCCACCGCTCGGTGAAAAATACCGCGTAAGGCACGCATTTCCGCCTGCGGTATTCCCGAAAGCAATGACACCAGAGCGCCGACGGCAGGCCGATCACCGGAAGATATAACGGTCCCAGAAGCAGCGACTGAAACGTGTGGCCGTATTCATGCCAGACCATCCGCCCGCCCCAGTCATCGCCGGAATCCGGCGTGAAAATAAACATTCCCAGGGAAAGCCCGTCCCTTCGCGGCCACCGGGTATGAAGCGCGCCGTGAAACGGCGCGTGCGGCGACCGGCGGCAGCGCAGATACAAAAGCGCCCCGGCCAGCGTCTGAGGAAGTCCCCAGGTACACTGCCAAAGCCTGTAAAGCCATTCCCGCATCCTGTCATCTCCATCCGTTTCCGGGACGTGACCGCGATTGCATTCCGTCTGCGGTACCGTCATTTCGCCGCGTCCCCGGCGCCGGAAGGCACTCCCACCTTCGGGCAGATATCATTCAGCACGCACTTATCGCAGTAAGGCTTCGTCCGGGCCGTGCAGACGTCGCGGCCGTGCATGACCAGACGATGGCAGAAATCGCTGCCCTCCTCCGGCGGAATGATCTTCCACAAGGCCATTTCCACCTTTTTCGGCTCCTTTACGCCGTCGACCAGCCCCATACGGTTGGTCAGGCGGATGCAGTGGGTATCGGTGACAATGGCCGGCCTGCCGAATACATCGCCCATGATCAGATTGGCGCTCTTGCGGCCCACTCCCGGCAATTCCAGAAGCTTGTCAAAATCATCCGGCACCTTCCCGCCGTATTGATCCTGCAAAACGCGCATACAGGCGCTGATATCGCGGGCCTTGCTGTGACCCAGACCGCAGGGCTTCACAATCGCCTCGATCTCCGCCGGATCGGCGGCCGCCAGCGCCTCCACGTCCGGAAATTTCGCGTACAGATCCTGCACCACCACGTTTACGCGGGCGTCGGTACACTGGGCCGCCAGGCGGACGCTGACCAGAAGCTTCCACGCCTGATCGTAGTCCAGCGTACATTCCGCCATCGGGTATTCTTTTTTCAGACGTTCAATGATCGCAAGCGCCAGTTCCTTTTTTGTCATATCCATATCATCCTCCGTATTTTTAAATGCCGCTTCTGTTTCGTTCGCAGCCGGTTTTTATGCCTAATCCTACAGGCACTCCGGCAGAAACTCCGCCAGACTGTAATATACCTTTCCGTCCCTTCCCACAGCGCGCCCGGCGCAGACCATGGAATTTAGGATCGCTTCGTTGGACGCTTCGGCCGCGGCCTGGAACGCCTTATTGATCAGATCCTCATGAATCACCGTCTGCGTGAGAAGAAGCTCGCCGCTTCCCGCGTCCTTCGGCACCCGGTTCGCCGTAGTAAAACCGATCATCACCTCGCCGCTTCCATGTCCCGTATACGCGCCCGTCCTGGCGATCCCGACGCCGGTCCGCCGGATGATCCGGTAAAGCTGACGGTCGGACACTGGAAGATCCGTAGCCAGAATGGTCATGATCGAGCCCCGGTCCTGCCGGGAGACAGCCATGTCATTGCGGGATTTCTTCATTTGCAGGATCCTCTCCCCCGCAGGCGCCCCGCCGATCATCAGATCGATGGTAGAGCCGAAATTGCTCTGGACCAGCACGCCGATCGTGTATTTCTTCCCACCGATTTCGATCACGCGGGACGCGGAACCGATCCCGCCCTTTAGACCGTAACAGACCGTACCAGTTCCCGCGCCCACGTCGCCCTCCTCAAATTCCTCGTCTGCCCCGGCGATCGCCGCCAGTACGTCCGCCTGGGTCACCGCCCGCGCGGCGATATCGCTGAGCCCGCTGTCATTGCACTCGCCCACCACGGGATTTAAACTGGTCACCTTCACGCCTTCCGCCCTGCAGCGGTCGATCGTATACTGAACGATCCCGTCCCAGACCAGCCCTACATTCAGCGTATTGGTCAGAGCGATAGGCGTTTCCAACGTCCCCAGCTCCTCGATCTGCACCAGCCCGGCGCTTTTGCCGAACCCATTATGAACGTAGCAGGCCGCGGTGTATTTATTCGTAAAAACATTGTCCGGACCAGGCACAATGACCGTGACGCCGGTACGGTGAATTTCATTCCGAATCGTAACATGGCCCACCTTCACGCCGGGCACATCCGTGATCTTATTGCGCGCGCCGGGCTTCAAGCGCCCGATCGTAACTCCGTAATCCCGGATCCTCTTTTTCTGCATGTTCCTGTCTGCCTTTCATAAGTCTGCTGCCGTATGGCCCGCAAGCCGGCATTCGCCGCCTGCCTGCCGCATTTCTCCACTTCGTCCAGATACATTTTCCGCAGCTTCTCCACCGCCGCCGCGTCCTTCATGCCCACAGCCACACCATCGATCTCCCGGACCCGCATGCTGGGATGGCTGGTGCTGGACACAAGGATCTCGTCGGCCCCTTTCAATTCCTCCAGAGTAAATGCTCTCTCCTCCACCGGGATCCCAAGCCTGGCGCAGTATGCGATCAGATGCTTCCGCTCTATGCCCGGCAGGATCAAGTTATCAGCCGGATGGGTGATAAAGACGCCGTCTCTTATCATGGATACATTCGAATGGGACCCCTCTGTCACAATACCGTCCCGAACAAATACCGCCTCCTGGCAGCCGTTCTCCTTCGCCGTCTGCGCCGCCAGCACATTCAGAAGCAGATTCAATGTCTTACTGTCGCAGTTCAGGGAACGGGTGTCCGTCACGCTGACCAGCCGGTAATCATCCGACATCTCCACGCCGGGCCACGGCTTACTGTAAACATACAGATTGCCGGCCGCCCCCGCCGGGAACGGATGACTGCGGGGCGCAGTGCCCCTGGTAATCTGCCAGTACAGGAACTGACAGTCGCTTTCCACCCGATCCGCCAGCTCCTGCAAAAGAGTCCCCATCTCCTGCCGCGTCACCGGCAGCTCAATGCGCGTCCTGGCGGCGCTCCGTTCCATCCGGTCCAGATGTTCCTCAAGCGCGAATATTTTTCGATGAAATACCATCGCTACCTCATAGATTCCGTCGCCGAAATAGAAGCCCCGGTCGCCCGCCGGGATCATCATATCCGCGATGCGGGTGACCGTCCCGTTATAATATGCAATATCTTTCATTTTCTCCATAACGCACTCTCCCCTTTCACGCGGCATTGATATCCGCCGCGCGCTGATGGAAATACGGGCAGAGCGTCACTGGCACTCTTCTCGTATGAAAATACAAGCAGAACGTCAACGGCGCTCTTCCTGCATGGAAATATAAGCAGAACGTCACTGGCGTTCTCCCTGCATGGGAATACAAGCAGAACGTCACCGATGCTCTTCCTGCATGGAAATACAAGCAGAACGTCACCGATGCTCTTCCTGCATGGAAATAAAAAACGCCGGCCCTGTATTTTTCAGTATACACGGTATACCTCCAAATATCAAGGCCGGCGGCCGGGGATTTTCCTCTTATCCGTGGATCATAATGCTGATCCGCTTATACACAAGCGCCGTAATGAGCGACACGATCGCGCCCTTCACCAGATTGAACGGGGCCACCGCCAGGAACACAAACGTCCACACATTGGAGATGGCCGGGTTGATCTCCGCGCCCTGTTCAATGATCTGCTCCAGCGGCATAAAATTCGAATAGAACGGCAGCATGACCAGCGCGTTCAGCACCGCTCCCACAAGGGCCATGCAAATGGTTCCGACGACCATTCCGATGACCGCGCCCTTTTTCGTCCGCTTGAACTTATAGATCACCGCCGCCGGGATCACCAGGGAACAGCCGATGCAGACATTGGCAAATTCCCCTACGAAGCCGGTCGACGTGGGCTTGATCACCAGCTTCACCAGGATCTTCACCAGCTCGATGACCGCCCCGGCCACCGGCCCCATGGCGAACCCGCCCACCAGCACCGGGATCTCGCTCAGATCCAGCTCATAGAACGCCGGCGCGATGAACGGCAGCGGGAACTCAAACAGCATCAGCACGGCGCCTAACGCGCCGAACATCCCCATCAAAGTGACGTGTTTCACAGACAGCAGTTTCTTTTCTTCTTTCATGACTGATACATCCTCCTTGAAAATGAAATGATCGTGCTAAGTTCATTCGCAAGTGGAACCGCGCGCCGGCTATGTGCAGGGCCGCCGGCTGCGATGGGATAAATATGAGCAGTGCGTCACTTGCGCTCTGGCTCGTAGGAAAATACGAGCAGTGCGTCACAGGCACTCCGAACGCAGGGAAACGCGAGCAAAACGTCTCCGGCTTCCCGGCCGCAGGGAAATAAAAAACCCCAGGCTGATCACCCGGGGCGGCTCATCGCAGCGAAGCCCGCGCATCCGCGCGGCACGCAGTTTCTTCTCTCATCCAGACTGTACTGTCGGTTTTGGAATCTCACCAAATCGGCCGCAAAAGCGGTTCGCGGACTATACCGCCGGTGGGGACTTGCACC
>CANPYE010000027.1 GCA_947588005.1 uncultured Lachnospiraceae bacterium
AGAAAAAACCAGCAGGTCTTCAGAAGCGTAAAGCCATATCCGGTTATCTGTTCATTATGCCGTTTATCATAGGCTTTCTGGTCTTTATGGTACAGCCGCTGTTCCAGTCGCTGTACATGAGTTTGAGCACGGTGAAGGTCAGCACCAGCGGTTTCGAGTCGATCTTCTCCGGAATCGAGAATTACAAGAGAGCTTTCCTGATCGACCCGGATTTCACCAGGCTTCTGACCGAGGAGCTTGGAAAGATGATCATCAATTCCGTGGCGGTCATGGTATTCAGCTTCTTTGTGGCGCTGATCCTGAACCAGAAGTTTAAGGGAAGGGCGTTTGTAAGAGCGGTGTTCTTCCTGCCGGTGATCCTTTCATCCGGCGTTATCCTGGGCGTGGAATATGACAACGCGCTGCTTAGCGGCCTGCAGGAGACCATCCAGCAGAGCGCCAACGACAGCAGCATCTCTGCCGTGATCCAGAATATCCTGGTGACGAGCGGAATCGGAACCAGGGCGTTTGAGATCGTGTTTGATATCGTGGACGGCATCTATGACGTGGCCATTACATCCGGTATCCAGATCCTGATCTTCTTGTCCGCCCTGCAGACCATCTCCGAGAGCATGTACGAGGCGGCGGCCATCGAGGGCTGTACCGCGTGGGAGAGCCTCTGGAAGATCACGTTCCCGATGGTCAGTTCCATGCTTCTGGTAAACTGGGTCTACACGATCGTCGATTTCTGTATGCGGTCTGACAGCGAGGTGATGGAGAAGATCACGGAGCAGATGACGCTGTATATGGATTACGGATTTTCATCCGCCATGGCCTGGGTCTACTTCGTGGTCATCGGCGCGATCATCGGCGTGAGCGCCCTATTCCTGTCAAAGGTGGTGTATTACTATGACTAAAGCGGCGAAGACGGTTTCGAAAACGAATAATTTCTGGGAGCGCAACCGCAGGTCCGAGGGCTACCTGCTGAAAAAGACGGCTATGGGCATCAGCGTGAAGATCATACGCGCGATCCTGCTGTTCGGAATGTGCTTTCTGATTCTGCAGCCGATCTTAAATAAGATCTTTATCAGCGTAATGCAGGAGGGCGACTTATATAATCCGCTGGTCGTCACGATCCCGATGCATTTTACGACGGCGAACTACGAGCTGGCGGCCGGGATCATGGACTACAGCAAGACGCTTCTGCATACTGCGGTGATCTCCATTACGATAGCGCTTCTGCAGATCGCGGTATGCACCCTGGTGGGATACGGCTTTGCCAGATTCAAGTTCCCCCTCAGGAACTTCTGGTTTGCCTGCGTGCTTTTAATGATCGTGATCCCGCCGCAGACCATTTCCACCTCGCTGCACCTGCATTTCAGGTTCTTCGATATCCTGGGGATATTTAAGACGTTCACGGGTTCTGCGCTGAACCTGAGGGGTTCGGTGGTGCCGTATTACCTGATGAGCGCGGGCTGCATGGGACTGAAGAACGGCCTTTACATATTCCTGATCCGGCAGTTCTTCCGCAACATCCCGTTCGAGCTGGAGGAAGCGGCCTATGTGGACGGCTGCGGTACCTTAAGGACCTTCCTTGAGATCATGCTTCCGGACGCCAAGCCGATCCTGACTTCCTGCTTCCTGTTCGCGTTCGTGTGGCAGTGGACCGACGGCTTCTATTCCTCGATGTTTTTGGGAAATGTAAGCCTCCTGTCCATCAAGCTGCAGTCGGTGGCGGATACGCTGGGGCATTACTACAGCGAGGTCCTTAAGATCCCGGGCGGCGCGTCCATCGGCTATACCAACTGTATCGTGGCTACCAGCACCCTTATGGTGATCGCCCCCCTGCTGATCCTCTACCTTTTCGTCCAGAAGGGCTTCGTAGAGAGTCTGAGCAGCTCGGGGATTAAGATGTGATGCACCAGTTCAGCCAGACAAGGCAGGCAGCGGAAAACCGTGCCCGCACGGGTTTTCCGGTGCCTGCTTTGGCTGAGGGAGCGCGAGGGTCTGAGCAAAAAGGAGCTATGTATCTTCCCGGCGCCGACACTGTCATGCCTGTTGTAAAGGCGCCGCGAAAATAAAAACAAATCATTAAAGAAGGAGGAACAAGATGAGAAGAAGAGATTTGACCAGAGTAATGGCATCGGCTCTGGCTGCCGGTATGGTAGTCAGCATGGCCGGCTGCGGCGGCAATGGAGGGAGCACGACTGCGACGACGGCGGCTCCGGATACCACGGCCGCTCCCGAAACGACGGCGGCTCCCGCTGAGACCGAGGCTGCCGAGACCACAGCTGCCGCAGAGGAGGAAGAGGATCTCGGCGCGTATACCGTAAGGAAGGATGCGGACGGCAATGTCTACGACTTAGGCGGTATGGAAATTATCGTACGCGACTGGTTCTCTCAGGAGACGGAAGCGCAGAACGCGATGGATGAGGCGAGAGAGGAATATGTGGACTGGATCCAGGAGACCTACAACTTCACGATCAAGGCGCAGAACATGAGCGGCTGGGGCGATGTCCATACCGATTTCGTAAACTACGCGACCGCCGGCGGCGACGAGAACTATGTCTTCGCTCTGTGGCAGGGCGCGCAGGTTCAGTCCGAGCTGGATTCGGAGCTGATGTATGATCTGTCTTCTCTGGACTGCATTGATTTCTCGGAATCCAAGTGGAATCCGATCGTTAAGGATCTGTACACCAGGGACGGTAAGATCTACGCGATGAACGCGGAGGAGAACGAGCCGCGCGGCGGTATGTTCTTCAACAAGAGACTTCTGACCGAGGCCGGAATCAATCCTGAGGATCTCTACACCTGGCAGGAAGACGGAAGCTGGACCTGGGATAAGTTCGAGGAGCTCTGCGAGCAGATCTATCAGGATACCAATAACGACGGCGAGATCGACCGCTGGCCGATCATGACATTTAACGATCCGTTCTATACCGCGGCTGTATTCTCCAACGGCGGTTCTTATGTAGCGAAGGAGAACGGAAAATTCGTGAACAACCTGGAGAGCACCGCGACTCTGGACGCTGTGAACTGGGCCCGCGATATGCTGACCAAGTACCGCAAGCCGGATCCGCAGGATGCTGCCTGGGATTACTGCTACACCGGCTTCATCAACGGCGAGGCCGCGTTCATGGCTGACGAGGCCTACAACGCCGGCGCTTACGATCCGGACAACACCGGTTCCGCGAAGTTCTCCGCGATGAAGGATGACTTCGGCTTCGTCTGCTTCCCGAAGGGGCCGAACGCGACGGACTACACCAACGGCGCGAACAACAACATTTATGTCATTCCCGGCTGCTATGATGCGGACAAGGCCTGGAAGATCGCATTTGCGTACGATCTGTACACCGAGCCGACGCCCGGCTACGAGGATGTATCTTCTATGATGCAGAGATACTACAGCGCGTTCCGTGATATGGAGTCTGTAGATCTGACCATCGCCAGGATGTTAGAGAACGCCAGCCCGCAGTATCATACCATGATCGCCGGCCTGGATCTGGGCAACCAGTTCCTGTGGAAGTTCTCCGATGAGAATACGCCGGCGCAGCAGGCTGAGGCGATCCGCAACACCTGGGATGCCTATATAGCGAGGGCCAACGGCGATATCAGTCAGGAAGAGCTGGATGCGGCGATCGCGGCAGAGACCGAGACGACAGCGGCGGAAGGCGAAGCGGCCGAGGGCGAAGCGGCAGAAGGCGAAGCGGCTGAGTAAGTTATAGATGAAGGGCGCCAGGGCGTCATGAAACAGGATAAGCAGTCTGGCATGACAGAAGGAGCTTATAGCGGAGAAAGGGCGGTGCTATCTGACCGCCCTTCCTCTGCAATTAGCACAAAATCCTGTCGTACGGATATACTCGTGATGAATTCACAACGAATTCACCAGCAGAAATATGCAGACATTTGAGATAAAGGATGGTATAATCGATAGAGATTATACCTGCGCCGGTTCGATGTCCGAGCAAAGCGAGGACAAACCACCGGACCAAACGGAAAACAGTGATGCGGGAGGAAGCAGTTTATGAAAAATACAGCCAGATTCCATCTTCCGGGTCTGCGGTATAATTTTCCGCTCAATATGATGACCGTGGAGATGATGAAGAAGAATCCGGAATTTTTCCGGGAAGGGGTGGAGATCGCCTCCTTTTTCGGTGAATTTCCCACGTCGCTGTGGGCGGGGGGACGCTACTGCAACGACGACCAGTGCGACGGCGGATTTATCCGCAACGTGGTGCGGGTCATTAACAGCCACGGGATCCCCGTTCGCTATACATATACCAACCCATCGCTGACGGAGCGGGACATGTCGGACCCCTACTGCAACTTCTGCATGCGTGCAGCGGACAACGATATGAACCAGGTACTGGTGGTTTCGCCGCTCCTTGAGGACTACATCCGGAAAAGGTACCCCGGATTTAAGATCAACAGCTCCACCTGCAAGGAAATTAAGGATATCGGCGCGCTGAACGAAGAACTTTCGAAGGACTATTATCTGGTGGTGCTGGATTACAATCTGAACAATGATTTCGACACGCTTGAAAAGATCGAGCGGAAGGAGAAATGCGAGCTTTTGGTGAACTCCTGCTGTATTCCCAACTGCCCGCGGCGCGGCTCCCATTACAGTACGATCGGCCGGGAGAACCGCATCACATTATTAAACAGAAAGAATCCTCCGAATAAGCAGATGCCGGTTCCCGGCTGGACCTGCGAATACGGAGAGAAAAATACAATCTACACGATCCAGAATTACAGCACCTTTATCTCGCCGGAGGCCATCTGGGAGAAATACATTCCCATGGGCTTCCGCGAATTTAAGATCGAGGGGCGTACCGCCAACCTGTTCATGCTGATCGACACCTACTGCATGTATCTGATGAAGCCGGAACGCAGGGACGAGGGACGGCTGAAGCTGATCTACAGCCTGCAAAGCAGCAAGGTGATCTCGGTCGGCCAGCCCAGGAAGGCCGAATGGAGAGGATGAAAGGAGAGCGCATGGGCGAAAAGAGAGAGATCTACTGGCACCTGCCGGGCTTCTGCTATTTCCGGTTCCTGAACCAGGTGCTTCTGAATCTGATGAAGGATTATCCGGAGCGGTTCTGCGACGGGTATAAGATCGGCTCCGTCTACGGTACATTTCCGGGCGCTGTCTGGAACGGCGGCCGGGCTGTGTTCGGGATCGCCGCAAAGACCGATATTAAGAAGATTCTTCAGGCTTACAACAGCAAAGGCGTCCCGGTGCGCTTCACCTGGACCAATTCGCTTCTGACGGAAAAGCACGTGAACGATACCTACTGCAATCTGATCATGCAGCTGGCGGATAACGGCATGAACCAGGTGCTGGCCAACACGCAGGTCCTGGAGGAATATGTCCGCCGGGAGTATCCCGGATTTAAGATCATTTCCTCGACGACCAAGCGGATGCTGGATCCGGAGACGCTTAAGGCGGAGCTTTCGAAGGATTATTTCCTGGTGGTGCTGGACTACGATCTGAACCATAATGAAGAAGTGCTGAAAATGATCGAGCCTTACGCCGGCAAGGTGGAGATCCTGGTGGATGAGATCTGCCAGCCGGGCTGTAAGATGCGGGCGGAGCATTACCGGGAGGAATCCAGGATGCAGCTGGAATTTGATAAAGAATCGCCGTTTCGGTGTCCGAACCGCATTCAGGAGAGCCGGACATTCGCGGAATGCCGGAAGCGGGCCGGGTTTATTTCCAAGGAGGAGATCGCCTCTTACGCGGACCGGGGCTTTGTGAATTTCAAGCTGGTAGGCCGGGGGCTTCCGGAGGAGCTGGTGAAGGAATCCTACCTGTATTATCTGGTGAAGAATGAGGAGAGGGAGTTTATCCGGACGAAGCTGGAAAGGACCCTGGCGGAGCTGCGGGGAGCGGCTGCCGGGGGCGCGCCGGGCGGAGCTGGCCCGATGGGCCGACCGGCCGGCGGAAGGCCGGTGGGCGGAAGGCCGATGCAGGGGCATATGCCGAAGGGCGGAAGAAAACGATAGACTGTTTCGAGCCGACAGCGGCTGGCCGGATGACAGACTGCGGTATGGAAGAAAGCAGGAAGCCGGCCGGATGACAGACTGCGGTATGAAAGAAAAGACCGGCAGCCGGCAGCGGACGGGAAAGGGAGCGGCTGCGGACAGCCGGAATCGGTACAGAAGATAGACAGAAGGATCCGGGTGGAGAAGATGAACAGAAGGAGCCAGACGGAAATGAATGTGATAAGGCTGCTGAAAATAAAAAAGGACTTTGCGGAGAGTCGTCGCAGGACGGCTCTGCGGGCGCTGGCCGGGAACACGTCCGCCGCTTTGGCCGCCGCATTTGCCGCATTTCTGGCTGTATTCATTGCCCCGGGAGCGCTTCTGACGGCGTGCTCGCCGGTGCAGGAGCCGGAGGAACTGATCGTGGTAGACCAGACGGAAGAAGAAAGCGCCTACACGCTGGCGCTTGCGGAGCGAGGGGACGTGCTAAGGACCCGCGATCTGAGCTGTTCCTATAAGCAGCTGGAGGAGCAGGAGGTCAGCTTCGCGGTCAGCGGGAAGCGGGTCTCGGAGGTCTGCGTGTCGCTGGACGATGTGGTCGAGAAGGGCCAGGTGCTTGCCCGGCTGGGCGATGACGGTATCAGCGACCGGATCGCGGAGCTGGAGTACCAGATCGCCAGAAACCAGCTGCTTCTTGCCCACAGCCGTGAAAATGAGCAGAGCGAGATCGAAGCGATCCAGCTGCAGTATCCGTACCGCTCGGAGCAGACGGAAGCGGAAGCGCAGGCTGCGGCCGAGCAGACGGAGGCGGTCCGGCAGAGGTACGGCTATGAGCAGGAGGATCTGACGGACGCGATCTCGTTAGACAGCCTGGAGCTGGAGAGCCTGAAAAAGGAAGCGGCGGACAGTCAGATCTGCGCCGGGATCGACGGTACGGTGGCGTGGATCGCGCCGAATCTGGAAGGCTCGACTTCTGTGAAGGAAACGCCGGTCATTCGAATCGTGGACGGCTCCGAGTGTTTGTTTACCGTGTCGGATATGACGCAGGCGGATCTTTTCAGGGAAGGCGAGCCGGTGGATCTGCGCATCAGCATTGGTCCGGCCAGGGGCGACTATAAGCTCCTTCCGTGGCAGATGGACAGCTGGGAGAGCGAGGGACGGCTTCTGTTTGCCTTCGCGGAGGAATACGGCGTTACGGTGGAAATGGGCACGTCCGGAACCATTACCGTGGTCACGGATGAGCGGAAAGACGTTCTGCGCGTGCCGCCGCGGGCGGTGCATACGGCGGACGAAAAGTCCTTCGTGTATTGCCTGGGCGAGGATGGAATGCGGGAGATCCGCTGGGTGGAGACCGGTCTGCACGGCGACGACGGTACCGAGATCATCTCCGGGCTTGCGGAGGGAGAGAGAGTGATCCTGCGGTGATGGAATGTGGAAATAGAATGATTCAGGGACGAGAAAATCATACCCCATGTTCATTTGAGTATAAAAAGGTTTCGGGGTAAGGAAGGTTATAGATCGATGTCGGAGAGACGGAGCAGAAGAAAAAAGTTTATAGAAAAATATCTGCGCCGCCCGGCGCCAGCGGCAATGCTGGCGCTGTGCGTATGTCTGTGCGCGGGCCTGGAGCTTACGGGCTGCGGCGCGGCGCCGTCCGGCAGCGCGGAGGCGTTCGGACACGCCGGGCTGTACTATGGGCAGAAGACGGAGGATCAGGCGGGCATCGAGCTGATCGAGCCGGTCCGCTTGACGCAGACGTGGGAGGCGGCAGCCTGCCGGAATCTCTATGATTCGCAGATTTTCGCGGCGGCGGTGGTTCCGGAGGTGACTGAATACGCGTTCCCGGTAGGAGGCGCGCTGGATGCGTTTGACGCCTATCCGGGGGATACGGTGGAGGAAGAAAGCGTCCTTGCAAGGCTGAACCGGGAGCAGATCGACCAGTCCGTTACGGATCTGGAGGAGCAGATCCGGACGATGGAGACCGAATTTGCGAACTATCGGGAGGCTATGCGCAAGCAGATCGCGGAGGCGGAAGCGGAAGCCGCAGGTCTGCAGGCAGGCGCGGTGCAGAGGACGCGGGCCGCCAAGGTACAGGCAGCGGCGCAGTTGGCGGATACGCAGACCACGCAAACGATTTCTGAAGCCGAAAATCCGAGCGGCATAGCTGTTTCCTCCGCCGAAGGCAGCCGCCAGATCCTCACTCAGCAGATCAATACTCTTCGCCGTCAGCTCAGCCAGCGGACGGAGCTTTACGAACTGGATCACGCCTATCAGCTGGAGCAGCTGGAGAAACGAAAAAACCAGCAGGAACAGTACGTGCTTAAGTCGTCCATGGCCGGCGACGTGGTGGCGTACGCAATGAAGACCGGCGGCGACTGGATCGGCGCGGAGCAGAGCGTCATCGCCGTAGGCGATCTGTCCCGGAAATATCTGAAATGCGAATATATTTCCCAGTCTGTCCTAAACGAAGCGGATGAAATCTATGCGGTGATCCGCGGTAAACGCTATGAAATCCGCAATATCCCGCTGGGTGCGGGGGAGTATACCCGCCTGACAAATCTGGGCGAGACGGTTTACTCCACATTTGAGATTGCGGACGACGGCGATGTATGCGTGGGCGATTTCGCGGTCATTGTGGTCATCGAGGACTGCCGCCGTGATGTCCTTGCGGTTCCGGACAGCGCAATCAGCCGCAGCGGGCTGCAGCATTACGTCTACGTGAAGGACGGGGACGATTCCGTGAAGACGCCCGTGACCATCGGTATGAGCGACGACGTCTATACGGAGATCCGTTCGGGGATCACGGAGGGCGATCTGGTGCTTGTGGAAAATACGGGCATTACCGCCTCTGGAACGGAGCAGGCGGCGGTCACGCGGGGGAATTTTGCCGCGGACTTTGCCGGGAGCGGAGTTTTCTATTATCCGTGTACCTACCGCGTGACAGAGCCGGTGAGTCATGGCGCGGTCTATTTCCAGGGCTATGCGGTGACCGAATACCAGCCGGTGAAAGAAGGCGACGTGATCGCCACGGTGCGCGTCGAAAAGGACGAGGTGGCCTTAAAGCGCAGCCAGACGAAGCTTGCGCGTCTGGAGGAGCGCCTGAATGACCTGATCCGCGGCGGCGAGAAGGACGAGGATGTTCTTGCGGCCCGGCGGGAGGAGATCGCCGGTGTGAGGGAAGAAATCGCCTCGATGAATGAGGATTTTGCCACGGAGGCGATCGTGGCGACCCACGACGGGATCGTGACGCAGCTGACGGAGCATAAGAAGGAGGATCTGCTTCGGACCGACGAGCTGATGGCGGTCATCGCCCGGCAGGACAACTGTTACGTGATCGTGGAGAATAAAGGACAGCTTCTGAATTACGGCAATGAACTGACGGTCACTTACGAAAGCCGAAGCGGCGAGGAGTTAAGCGTTACGGGCGTTGTGTCCAATGTGTCCGCCTCTGCCTTAAGCGGCGCGCTGGCCTCGGACTATGCGCTTCTTCGCGTGCCGGAGGAGGCGGTCAGCGAGATGGCGGCCGCGGCCGAAAGCGATTCAGAGTGGAATTTCCAGATGCATTTTACGGTGGAGGGCGCTGCCAGGCAGATGGAGAATGTGCTTCTGGTGCCCAAGCAGGCGGTCTTAAGCCAGCGGGGGCAGACGTATGTAACGGTGATCGATGAAAATGGACAGAAAAAGGCGGTCAGCTTCGTGGCCGGGGGCAGCGATTCCCGGTATTACTGGGCGGCGGAGGGCCTGACGGAAGGGATGGTGCTATGCTTAAGGTAATGCTTCAGAAGCTCCGCCACAAGCGGTGGATGGGGTTGGCGCTTTTCGTCGGCATCGCGCTTCTGATCGCGACGACGGTAAGCTTTCCGATGTACCGCAGCGCCGCCTACGACCGGATGCTCCAGGATGAATTCGATCAGTATCTGGCGGAGAACGGCAGCTGGCCGGCCAGAAACCGCCTTTCCCTGACGTCCAAGAAGGAGCGGGGCGGCACAAGCATCGGCCGCATGGAAGGGCTGATGGAGGAGATTCATGAGCAGCTCGGCGTGACGGAACGGGCGGTGATCACGTATTACGCCGTGGGCGAGCAGGAAGCCGTGTCGGAGATGCACCGGGACGATGTGGACAAATTCAGCCTCCGCGTGTCCTTTATGACGGATCTGGACCGGCACGTAAGCCTGAAATCCGGGGAAATGTATTCGGATACCGGGATTTCCTCCGACGGCTGTCTGGAGGCGGTCATCAGCGAGGCCTGCATGGTGGAAACGGGACTCCTGCTGGGAGAAACGGTGGACTTTGTCTATCTGAAGGATCCGGCGGGCGAGCCCATCCGGCTGCGGATTGTGGGCGTTTTCGAGGAAGCTGAGGATACGGCCGGCGCGGCATCGGGCGCCGGTGCGGGATCCGGCACGGCCGGCAGCCCATCCGACTCCCTTGGCCGGGATTACTGGCAGGTCAGTCCGGAGAGCCTGCACAATAACTGCATGATCCGCGAGGATCTGTTCCGGGAGTATTTCACCGGAGAACAGGCCGCGCGCGTGACGCTGCACTGCTTCTATTATCCCATGTGGGATTACAGGGAATTAAAGGCAGGGGAAGTGGATCGGGTGATCCGCCAGACCCGTTACTATATCGAGGAAAGTCCTTATCGGAATACATTTTCTGATCCGCCGTATCTGCCGGTTCTGGAAAGCTTTCAGAGAAAACAGCTGCGGATCGACGCGGCCCTGTTCCTTCTGCAGACGCCGGTCTGGATTTTGCTGGCCGCGTTCCTGTTCATGATCTCGTCCCAGATGTACGATCTGGAGCGGAACGAGATCTCAGTGATGAAAAGCCGCGGAAGCTCCGGCCTGCAGATCTTCCTGCTTTATCTCTACCAGAGCGTGTTTCTGGTGCTTCTGGGCGCGGCGGCGGGACTGCCTCTGGGGCGGCTTTTCGCGAAAGCGCTGGGGGCGGCGGGAAGCTTTCTGGAGTTTCGGTTGGGGCGGATGCTTTCCGTATCCTATACAAAGGAGGCGTTCGTCTACGGCCTGGCCGCGATGGCCGGGTGTGTGCTGGTGATCACGGTACCGGCGTTAAAGCACAGCCGCCTGACGATCGTCGGACTCAAGCAGCAGAAGGTCGCCCGAAAGCGGTCCTGGTGGGAGATATGCTGCCTGGATCTGATCCTATTAGGAGTTTCTCTGTATGAGTATTACATTTTTTCCGGGAAAATGGCGGAGATCGAGGCAAACGCGTTCCTGGGAGAGCCGATGGAGCCGATGCTTTATATCAGCTCGTCGCTGTTCATCGTCGGGCTGGGGCTTCTGCTGATCCGGCTGCAGCCGCTTTTCGTGGGGCTTATTTACCGGATCGGAAAGCGGTTCTGGGGACCGGCGGCTTACATTTCCTTCATGGAAAATGCGAAGAATGGGCGCAGGCAGCAGTTCATCATGCTGTTTCTGATCATTTCCATCTCCCTGGGAATCTTCCATTCGGTGACGGCCCGGACGATCCTGCAGAATGCGCGGGAGAATACGGCGTACCTTGACGGCGCGGACCGGGTCGTAAAGGAGATCTGGCGGGACAATTCCGGCATGAATTTTGACGGAGAAGTGACCCAGCTGCAGTACTATGAGCCGGATTTTGAGAAATATGAGCGGCTGCCGGGGGCGGCGTCCCGGACGAAGGTGCTCTACGACGAGAAGGGGGCGCTTTCCGGCGGCGAGCACAATGGGCAGAAGCTTACGATCTGCGGGATCCATACGAAGGAGTTCGGCGAGAATACGGTGATGCCGCAGGGGCTTATGGAAAAGCACTATTACGAGTACCTGAACGAGCTGGCGGCGGACCCGGAGGGAGCGCTTCTGTCGGCGAATTTCCGGGATCTGCTCGGGTACCAGATAGGGGATAAGGTCTCCTTTTCGAATGTGGACCGCATGCGGATGGAATGTACGGTACTGGATTTTGTGGATTACTGGCCGGGCTACGCGCCGTCCGTCATGACGCAGAACCCGGACGGCACGGCGGCGGTCACGGCGCAGTACCTGATCGTAGCCAATATCGACAGCCTGAATAAGGAATGGGGCGTCGTGCCGTACGAAGTGTGGGTGACCGACGCGGCGGACGCAGGCGCAGCTGCTACATTTTCCGAATGGATGGATGCGGAAAACGTGCGTCTGGCGAAATATGTAAACCGCAAAGACGACATCGAGGCAGCGGCCGAGGATCCGCTTCTGCAGGGCACCAACGGGATCCTGACCATGGGCTTTCTGATGACAATGATCCTCTGCGCGGCGGGCTATCTGATCTACTGGATCCTGTCGATCCGTTCGCGGGAGCTGGTCTTCGGAATCCTCAGGGCGAACGGTATGCACCGGGGCGAGATTTTCCATATCCTGATCAACGAACAGATCTTCTGCGGAGGCTTCGCGGTGCTGGCGGGGACATTTACGGGCCTGCTTGCTTCAAAAATGTTCGTGCCGATCCTGCAGATCGCCTACGCGGCCTCCGATCAGGTGCTGCCGCTGAGGCTGATCACAAAACAGCAGGACATGGTGCGGCTTTACGGCGTGATCGGAGTGATGCTCTTTATCTGCCTGCTCGTGCTGGTGGTGCTGGTGCGGAAACTGGATGTGGCGAAGGCGCTGAAGCTGGGGGAGGAATAATGGAGAGAAAGACGGAGACGGCGGCGCCCGATATGGAGGGCAGCAAGAAGGTGGAGGCCGGGACGCACGGAACAATGGGGATAAAGACGGAAAAAGGCGCGCTCATAGAGATCTGCCATGTGGGGAAGCGCTTCCCCGCGGCGGGCGGGTATTTTGAGGCCCTGGCGGATGTGAACGCGGTCATACCGGAAGGAGAGTTCGTCATCCTGAAAGGACGATCCGGTTCCGGTAAAACGACGCTTTTGAATATCATCGGCGCGCTGGATACGCCCACCTCCGGTCAGATTCGGATAGACGGCCGGGATATGGCGCTGCTTGGCGAACGGGAGCGGGACAATATACGGCGGATGCAGATGGGATTCGTATTTCAGGCGGTGTCCCTGATCCCCTCCCTGACGGCTTATCAGAATGTAGAATTTTCCCTGCGCATGGCGGGCGTGCGCAAGGGCCGGCGGGAGAGGGTGGAGGAATGCTTAAGCCTTGTCGGCCTGGCGAACCGGGCGCAGCATATGCCGGCGGAAATGTCCGGCGGCGAGCAGCAGCGTACGGCCATTGCCCGGGCGATCGCCCACAGGCCGCGGATCCTTCTGGCGGATGAGCCGACGGCGGAGCTGGACAGCGCCATGGCGGCCCATATCACGCAGCTTCTGGGCGAACTGACCAGAAGGGAAGGGATCACAGTCATCATGACGACCCATGACACGGGGCTCATGGACGCCGGCGACAGGATCATTGAACTGGAGAACGGACGCCAGACCGGCGTGACGGTGAAGAAAAGCGGGAAAGCGCCGGCCCCGGAGGGAGGTGTCTCCCATGGCTGAGGCGATGGTGCAGGCGGACGGCCTTGTAAAAATCTATAAGACCCGCGAGACGGAGGTTCTCGCCCTGCAGGGGCTGGACCTGACCGTGGAGACCGGGGAGCTGACGGCAATCATTGGCAACAGCGGCAGCGGCAAGTCCACCTTCTTAAACATGATTGGCGGACTGGACCGGCCCAGCGCCGGGAAGCTTATGGTGGACGGCCGGAATCTGTTCACGATGACGGAGAAGGAGCTGATCCGCTACAAACGGGACACGGTGGGCTTCGTATGGCAGAATAACGGCCGGAATCTGGTGCCGTATCTGTCCGTCCTTGAAAATATCATGCTGCCGATGCAGTTCGCCCACGGCGGAAAGCGCCGGGAAAGAGCCTTGGAGCTTCTCGAACTGGTGGGTCTGCCCGGCAAGAAGCAGAGCCGGATGAACACCCTGTCCGGCGGCGAACAGCAGCGGGTGGCTATCGCCATTGCGCTGGCCAATTCCCCGAAGCTTCTGCTGGCGGACGAGCCGACGGGCAGCGTGGACGCGCAGACAGCCGACTACATTTTCGATATTTTCCGGGAGCTGAACAGCCAGGGACAGACGGTCCTCATCGTAACGCATGACGTGGCCCTGTCCAAGAAGGTGAGGCGGGTGGTCGCGATCCGCGACGGCAAGATCAGCAGCGAGCGGATCCTGCGGGAAAGCTATGCGGAGCGCTTAAAGGAAAGCGGCATCGACTGGCGGGAAGAAGACACGCAGGAGGAATACGCGATCTTAGATAAGGCCGGGCGGGTGCAGATCCCGCGGGAGATGCTTAAGGAGCTGAAATTAGACGATTCCAGGGTGCGCATCCGGATGCGGGACGGAGAGGTGGTCGTGTCGGCGCCGGAGAAATAACGCCGGCAAAACCGCAAAAAACGGGAACATTTTCCCGTTCCCGGGATAGCTTTTTCTGCTGCTGCATGGTATAATTCCGACGATATTATACCGCGCCGGTTCGGAGTCCGAACGGAGTGAGGACAAAACGCCGTGGAGAGGAGAAGTATGGAATTAGAAAAGGAATACCGCAATGTGTTCGCCGAGATCGGCAAAAGCAGCGAGGAGATCGAGGCGAGGCTTAAGGAGATCGTACATACATTTTTCTATGATGAGGAAGACAAGGTCTATTTCCCGGTCGGAGACGATATGGCTTATATCGAGGATACCGGAAATCTGGACGCTAGGACGGAAGGCATGTCCTACGGCATGATGATGAGCGTCCAGCTGGACATGAAGGAGGAGTTCGACCGTATCTGGAAATGGGCGAAGACCTATATGTGGATGAATGACGGACCGAACGAAGGGTATTTTGCGTGGTCCTGCGCGCCGGACGGGAAGAAGAACTCCCATGGGCCCGCGCCGGACGGGGAAGAATTTTTCGCCATGGCGCTTTTCTTCGCCGCCCACCGCTGGGGGAACGGCGAAGGCATATTCGATTATGAGAGGGAGGCGAAGGAGATCCTGCGGGCATGCCTGCATAAAGGAGAGAACGGAAGGCCGGGACACGCGATGTGGAACCGGGAAAACCACTTGATCCTGTTTGTGCCGGGCAGTCCGTTTACGGATCCATCCTACCATCTGCCGCATTTCTATGAGCTGTTCGCGCTGTGGGCTTATGAGGAGGACCGGCCGTTCTGGAAGGAAGCGGCCCGCGCCAGCCGAAGGTATCTGGCTGCGGCCTGCCACCCGGTTACGGGAATGTCGGCGGAGTACGCGGAGTTTGACGGAAGTCCGGTGAAGCGGACGTTCTGGACGAAGGACCGCCACGACTGGTTCTACAGCGACTCCTACCGGACGGCGGCCAATATCGGACTGGATTATTCATGGTGGGGCGCTGACGAGGGCCAGAGGAGCGCGCCGGAGCGGCTGCAGCATTATCTCGGAGTGGCGCGGGAGACGGAACCGTTCTGTATCTACGAGGTGGATGGGACGCCGATCCCGAACGCGGCGCTGCATCCGGTGGCGATCACGGCCACGACCGCCCAGGGAGCGCTCGCGGTGCCGGAGCGGCTGGACGGACGCGGCGGGGCCCGCGGTGAAGACGGAGGCAGGAACAGAGACGCCGGCCCTGCCGGGAGCGGAGATGCAGCTTCTGCCGGAAGCGGGAGCGGAGACGGTCTTTCGGAACGAGCCCGGCTCGCGCGCATGTGGGTGGAACAGTTCTGGGAGCTGCCGATGCGGAAAGGAAACAGGCGCTACTATGACAACTGCCTGTATCTGTTCGCGTTTTTGGCGCTGAGCGGCAGGTACCGGATCTGGTGAGATAGAAGAATTGCGGACGCGCAGTCGGACGCGGGTTTAAGCAAATTGTAGCAGCATGCAGGAAGATGCAACGGCAGCGCATATTTTGCACACAGGATTGTACGATGGGTTATACAGAGAAATGTTATTTAAAATAAATGTATGGAGGTAAGGAAAGGTATGATCAGAATTGCGAAAACAGAGAACGGACTGGTAAGAGGAATCGAGGCCGCAGATCCCAGGATCACGGCGTTTAAGGGCGTGCCGTTTGCCGCTCCGCCCGTCGGAGAGAACCGGTGGAGAGCGCCCCAGCCCTGCGAGAACTGGGAGGGAATCCGCGACGCGTACCGTTTCGCGCCCATTTCCGTGCAGGACCGGCCCGGAATGGGGACCGATATCTACTGCCGCGAATGGCATGTGGATCCGGATATCGCCATGGGCGAGGACTGCCTGTACTTAAATATCTGGACGGGCGCGAAAAGCGCGGACGAGAGACAGCCGGTACTGGTATGGTTCTTCGGCGGCGGCCTGCAGTGGGGGTATCCGGCGGAGATGGAATTCGACGGCGAGCGCCTTGCAAGGCGCGGTGTGGTTGTGGTGACGGTGAATTACCGGATCAACGTGTTCGGTTTCCTGGCGCATCCGCAGATCACCGCCGAGCAGCCGGACGCGCCGGCGAATTTCGGCAATCTGGACCAGCAGGCGGGCCTTAAATGGGTGATCCGCAATATCGCGGCTTTCGGCGGCGATCCCGGCAATATCACGATCGCGGGCCAGTCGGCCGGCGGCGGCAGCGTCTTAAGCCAGATCGCGTGCCCGGCCAATAAGGGACTGTTCCAGAAGGCGGTAGTTATGAGCGGCATGATCCGAAGCCCCTACGGCGAGGGCGGGATCGGAACTCCGGAGCCGCTTGCGTCGGCGGAGAAGAACGGGGAGGATTTCTTTCAGTTCCTCGGCGTTTCGACTCTGGAGGAGGCCAGGAAGCTGGACGCTTTCGATCTCTTACATAAGTACAGCGAATACGCGCGGACCCGCCGCAGGATGTTTACGGTGGAGGACGGCCGCTTCTGCGTCGGCGAGCCGCTCGCGCTGATTCTTGCGGGAAAATGCGTGGACGTGCCGATCATGGCCGGCAATACGAGCGACGAGTTCCCCAATTTCCTTCAGGCGGATTCGGAGGAAGGACTTTCTGCGGCGGCGAAGGCGGCTTTCGACGAGCGCGCGCAGGAATTTCTCGCGTTTGACGAGGCGCATAAGGCCGCTCAGCCGGGACAGTACGCGAAGGCGGCCGGCATTGAGTGCACGGCCAAGGCGCTTTTCCTCGGGAAGAAGCGCCTCGGAAGCGCCAATGATTATTACTACTACCGGTTCGACGGGGAGATCCCGGGCTGGGACCATCCGGGAACCTTCCACTCGGTGGATCTGTGGTTCTTCTTCGAGACGCTGGCAAAATGCTGGCGGCCTTTCGTGGGAAAGCATTACGACCTGGCCAGGCAGATGTGCAATTACTGGGCCAATTTCATAAAGACAGGCGATCCCAACGGCCCGGATGCGGACGGAACCCCGATGCCGGAGTGGCTTCCCTACACGGACGAGACGCCCTGCGATATGGTATTCGGCCATGACGGCGCAGCTCCGGTGACGGAGCCGGATTTGCCGTATATGAAGTTCCTTATCGATGTGACCGGGAAACGCATGAAAGGAGAGGCATAAAGCATGAAGCAGGGTACTGCCGGATTTTCAGCCATGGTCTATACGCGCGCACCCGTCCCGGGAGAGTATCCCGCAGGTCTGGCGCAGAGCGTCCATCTGGCCTTAAGCGACGACGGCGTTCATTTCCGGCCGCTGCATGAGAATTACGGCGTCGTCTTTGCCTCAGGCACCATTCGGGACGACGACACGATCCATCCGAAGGGTGTAAAGGACGTGCGGGTATTTTCAGTTGGGGAAGGAAAATACGGGATCGCGGCCGTTTCCGTCAATGAGGACGGAAGCGCGGATGAGGAAATGGCCGGGAAGCTGTTTTTCTGGACGACGTCGGATTTTATTCATTTTCAGGAAGAAAAGCCGCTGGACGCAAAAAAGAGTACGGCCGGGCGCGGCGGTCAGGAGAGTTCCGAACTGCAGGCTGCGGCTTCCGGTTCTGCGCAGGAATCTGACAAGGGCCGGAGTCCTGAATGTCTTGCGTCTCAGACCGGCGTGAACGAATTTACGCTGGAATCCGGCGAGACCGTTACCGGCAGCGTTATAAGCATCAGCGGACCGGTTTACGGCCGGATGAAGCAGTATTGGAGCCGGGTCTTTAACTGCGGCGTGTCGGTTCCGGAAACAGTCGCGGCGGATTCGCCGGAGACGCTTGCGGGCGTGAAGGCGTCCCTGATCTATTCCGACGGCTCCCGGGTGCTGCGGAGCGTGGCGTGGGACATTTCCTCCGTCGATTTTAAGCGAAGCGGAACCTATGAAGTATCGGGCACGGTACGCGGCATCCGCTATCCGTTCCCGCTGGCGGAGGGCTACGGGGATCCGGTGATCCTGTCCTGGGAGGGCAGGAAATACTACATTGCGACCAACGATAATACCAATGACATCGGTCTTTATGTAAGAGAAGCGCCGACCGTGGAAGGGCTGTTTGCGAAAGGGATCACGGAGCATCTGATCCTTGCCGAGGACGAGAAGCGCAATCTGCGCCAGACCTTCTGGGCTCCGGAATTTCATTTAATCGGGGGCGAGCTTTATATTCTGTTCGCGGTCAGCGGCAAAGTATGGGGGCCCCAGTGCCACATGATGCGCCTGAAAAAGGGCGGGAGCATCACAGACCCCGGCAGCTGGACGGATCCGGTCCGGGTTCAGAGAAAGGACGGAAGCTGGCTTTCGGAGGATGGGATTACTCTGGACATGACGTATCTGAAGGCGGGCGGACGTTCCTATGTGGTCTGGTCCTACAGGCGCCACATCGGCACCCCGATGGACACCGGCTCCATGCTTTATATCGCGGAGACGGATGAGAAAACGCCGTGGAAGCTGACCAGCGAGCCGGTGCTGCTTACCCGGCCCCTGTACGGATGGGAAAATGTGGACGGCACCATCAATAACGAAGGCCCCTATTCATTTCAGGAGGACGGAACGGTTTATCTGACCTATTCCGGCGGTTCGGCCAACGCCTATACCTATGTGCTGGGGCTTCTGACCGCGAACGCCGAAGACGATCTTCTGGATCCGGCCAGCTGGACGAAAAGCGGTTATCCGGTGCTTTCGTATTACTCCGTGGAAGGGGTATACGGACCCGGCCACAATTCCTTTTTTACTGATGAAGACGGGAATCGGATGATCGCTTATCACGGTGAGACCCGTATCGACGGACACGTAAGGTGCGTGGGGATCCGGAGAGTGCATTTTGACGCGGAGAGAAGGCCGAGATTCGACCTGTCCGCGGACCGCGATCTGGATCCGGCGCTTGAGCGGGTGAGTACGAAGGTTGTCGTGCCGTAGCGCGATGAGTCTTTTTAGAAAATGAATGACTGTTGTGCGGCAGGAAGGCGCGGTTTGGGAAGATGCAGAAGGCCGCAGAGCCGCGGTGCGGCGGGATTGGAGAGATGCAGAAGGCCGCAGAGCCGCAGTGCGGCGAGGTGGAAAAATGCGGAAGGCCGCAACACCGCAGCGCTGCGGTGCGGGAAGAAACCGAAGGTCGTGCGTTTGGCACAGAAGGACAGGGAAGGAATCAGAAAGAATGGCGTATTTATTAAATTATACAAGAGTGCCGGTTGACGAGGTCCTGTACGATCCGAAGCTGGCGTACAGCATGCATCTGGCGCTCAGTGACGACGGAAATCATTTTACGGCGCTGAACCACAACAGCGGCGTGCTGTTCGCAAAAGCGACAGAGAATCCGGACGGCTCGCTGAATCCGAAAAGCATGAAGAACCCGTGGCTCTTTCAGCTTCCGGACGGCGGCTTCGGCGCTGTGGCGGTCCGCACGGGCGGGGACGGAGAAGACGATGAGGAAAGCAGAGGCTGCGTGCTCTGCTTTCGCACGGACGACCTGCTCCGCTATGAGGAGCTGGGACTTCTGAGGCTGGGTACGGATTATGTGGAAATGGTGCGGTGCGGCTGTGAGGCCGGAAGAAGCGAAATCATCGTTACCTGGCAGGACCGGAGCGGCGGATGCTTTTCCGCGCCGGTGGCGGGCAGCGCCTGGCGGCCTTTCGCGGATGGCGGACTGACACTGGGCAGCGCGTTGGAGGCGTGCGGGGAGCGTACGGCCGGTGAGGCAGCGGAGACGTGTGGGAACCGAACAATCGGTGCTGCTGCAGATACACGCGGAAAGGGCGCGGTCGGCAATACCGTTTTTGCATGCGGAAATCGCCTGCCGGGCGGTGCAGCGGAGGCGCAGGAAAGCCGCGGACAGAGTGAGAACCCGGACGTATCCGGGATCGAGGGCGCCGTCCCCCACAATATCCTCGAAATACCGGAAGATATCGCCGTCCGCCTGCGGAAGAAGCTTCTGACCCCGTATAACACCGGGATCGTTTTTCCGAAATCGGTGGAGGCCGCCGGTCCGGAAGAACTGGAGGCGTACCGCGCCACGGCGTTCTTCAGCGACGGAACTACCGCAGCCAGGCGGGTGGACTGGGATCTTGGGCAGGCCGATTTTGGGAAGCCGGGCGTTTATCCTATCACGGGCCGCATACATCAGGATCATTTTGGGTTCCCGGTGGCGGACAACCGGGCGGATCCCTGCGTCTGCCGCTGGAAGGGCAAATACTATTTCATCGCGACCAACGACGCCGACGACAACCATACCCTGTATATCCGGGAAGCGGATACGATTCCCGGACTGGTAACGGCGAAGGAGCGTCTGCTTTTAGACAGCGTCACCTATCCGGGTATCGGCGGTCTTTTGTGGGCACCGGAGTTTCATGAGATCGACGGGAGACTTACGATCTTCCACGCAGCGACGCCGGGACCGTTCTTCTGCGAGGAGAGCCATGTGATGCTTCTGCGGGAGGGCGGCGACCCGCTCTGCCGCAAGGACTGGTCGGCGCCCAGGCGGGTGGTGAAGGCGGACGGAAGCGACATCTGCGAAGCCGGTAAGGAGATCACGCTGGATATGACCTGCTTTGAATGGAAGGGAAAATGGTACGCCGTCTGGTCCCAGAGGCAGTTCCTGCCAAAGGATCTGGGCGCTTGGCTGTATATCGCCCGACTGGATCCGGACGAGCCGTGGCGGCTTCTGACCGAGCCGGCGGTTCTTTCAAAACCGGAGTACGGCTGGGCCAACAATCACACCTTCGTGGATGAAGGGCCGTTCGCCCTGATCCGGGAGGGCCGGCTGTATCTGACCTTTTCCAGCGCGGCGGTGGACACCTCCTATGTGGTCGGGCTGCTGACGCTTAAGGACGGCGCGGACCCGTCCGATCCGTCCGGCTGGCGGAAGACCAACTATCCGATCCTGACGTCCAGGAGCGTGGAAGGAGAATTTGGCACCGGTCATAACGCTTATGTGACGGACGAAGACGGTACGGTATGGAATACCTATCACGCCAGGCCCGGCGTGAAGGGAGCGCGCAGCAGCGGGATCCGGCGGGTCCATTTCGGCTTTGACGGAGAACCGGTTCTGGACGTGACGGAGGATAAGGATGTGGCGGAGGAATTCCGTACGGTGCAAACGCGCCTGATCGTGAAGCCTGCACGGAGAGGAGCGGACGCGCTTCCGTCCGGAAATAAGCTGCAGGAATAGCTGCATTGGATGGAAATTATATGGAGTATAAAGTAAATAGGTAAGGAGACCAAATATGAGAGACAGAGAAAAAGCAAGACAGAGAGCGCATGAACTGGTAAGCCGGATGACCCTGGAGGAGAAGGCGTCCCAGCTGAAATTCGACGCGCCGGCGATCCCAAGGCTTAACGTGCCCGCCTACAACTGGTGGAACGAGGGACTTCACGGCGTGGCAAGGGCCGGCGTGGCTACCAGCTTCCCCCAGGCGATCGGAATGGCGGCTTCCTTTGATAAGGACCTGCTTGAGGCGGTCGGAAGGACGATCGCGGAGGAAGGCAGGGCCAAATACAACGCGGCCAGTAAGAAGGGCGACCGCGACATTTACAAGGGTCTTACATTCTGGTCGCCCAACGTTAATATTTTCCGTGATCCCAGATGGGGCCGCGGCCAGGAGACCTACGGGGAGGACCCGTATCTGACCGGCGAGCTGGGAAAGGCGTTCGTAGACGGCCTGCAGGGCGACGGCGAATATCTGGAAGCGGCGGCCTGCGCCAAGCATTTTGCCGTCCATTCCGGGCCGGAGGCGCTGCGGCATGAGTTCGACGCCGAGGTGTCGGATAAGGACCTCTATGAGACGTATCTGCCCGCGTTTGAGAAGCTGGTAACGGAAGCCGGGGTAGAGGCGGTCATGGGCGCCTATAACCGAACCAACGGCGAGCCCTGCTGCGGCAGCAGGCTGCTGATTCAGGAAATTCTTCGCGGAAAATGGGATTTCCAGGGGCATTTTGTTTCGGACTGCTGGGCGATAAGAGATTTCCACACAAGGCATATGGTGACGGCCACGGCGGAGGAATCCGCGGCGCTGGCGCTTAAGAACGGCTGCGACGTGAACTGCGGGAGCACCTATTTACATATTCTGAAGGCGTACCAGAAGGGACTTGTGACGGAGGAAGACATCACTGCGGCGGCGGAGCGGCTGTTTACCACCCGATTCCTTCTGGGGCTATTCGACGAGACGGAATACGATGCGATCGGCTACGACCGGATCGAGTGCGAGGAGCATCTCCGAATGGCGGACCTGGCCGCGGCAGAGGGCGCGGTGCTTCTTAAGAATAACGGAATCCTGCCGCTTAAGAAGGACGCGCTTAAAACCATCGGCGTGGTCGGTCCCAACGCCAACAGCCGGGCTGCCCTGATCGGAAATTATCACGGGACGTCGTCCAGGTATATTACCGTTTTAGAGGGGATCCAGGACGAGGCGGAGACCGCCGGGATCCGGGTATATTATTCCGAAGGCTGCCACCTCTACAGGGATAAAGTAGAGGGGCTTGCGCATCCGCAGGACCGGATCAGCGAGGCGGTCAGCGTGGCGGAGCAGAGCGACGTGGTCATCCTCTGCGTGGGTCTTGACGAGACGCTGGAGGGCGAGGAAGGCGACACCGGCAACAGCTACGCGTCCGGGGACAAGAAGGACCTTCTGCTGCCGCAGTCCCAGAGAGATCTGATCCGGGCCGTTCTGCAGACCGGAAAGCCGGCAGTTGTGTTAAATATGACCGGAAGCGCTATGGATCTGCGGTATGAGCAGGAGCACGCCGATGCGGTGATGCAGATCTGGTACCCGGGAGCCAGGGGCGGAAGGGTCATCGCCAGACTTCTGTTCGGCGGGCTGTCCCCGTCCGGAAAGCTGCCGGTCACCTTCTATAACAGCGTGGATGATCTGCCGGATTTCGAGGATTATTCGATGAAGGGCCGGACCTACCGGTATTTTGAGGGAACGCCTTTGTACCCCTTCGGCTACGGACTGACCTACGGCGACGTGCAGGTGGAGTCCGTCAGCTGCGGCGGAAAGGTGTTTGCCGCGGGCGCGAAGCAGGCCGCCGGTATGGCCGCCGCGCAGCCGGATGAAGAGGTCGCCCTGACCGTCCGGCTCACGAACAACAGCTCTGTGGCCACGGAGGAAGTAGTTCAGATCTACATAAAGGACACGGAATCCGCGTTTGCCGAAACGAACGGAAAGCTCTGCGCGTTTTCGCGGGTATCCTTAAACGGCGGCGAAAGCAGGGACGTGGAGATAAAGCTTGGTAAAGAAGCGTTTACCGTCGTGGATGAGAGCGGTACGCGGCGGCAGGACGGACACAGCTTCCGGATAAGCGCGGGGCTGGGACAGCCGGATGGCCGGACAAAGGAACTGACCGGGAAGGAGCCGGTCGTGTTCACGCTGCGCAGGTAAATGCATTTTATGGGAGGGCGCACAGGGCGCCGGTTAACGCCGACGGCTGTGCGCCTTTTTTGCGGGAAGGACGCCGGACGTGTGCCCTTCTTGTCTAAAAAAGCGCCGCCTCGTGAAAAATGCTTGCATTTTTCCGGCGCTTGAAGTATATTGATAGTATCATTTTCGATGATTCATTTTTCAGTCTGATTCTGGAATGCCGAATGATGCGTGTCGCATCGGATTCCGCGTATTTGGGAGAACTGCGCGAGGAGGTACGGTGTTTAGTAAAGTGTGTGGAATTGGCCTTCTGGGGGTGGAAGGCTGCCTGGTTCACGTGGAGGCGGACGTGCAGGAGGGGCTGCCCGGCTTTGCGATGGTCGGCGCGCTGGCGCCGGAGGTGCGCGAAGCCCAGGACCGGGTGCGGACGGCTCTTAAGAACGCGGGTTTCCGCTTTCCGCCGAAGAAGGTGACGGTGAATCTGTCTCCGGCGGATGTGCATAAGAGCGGGACAGGCTTCGATCTGCCGATCGCGGCCGCGGTTTTAGGCGCCTATGGAGCGCTTGACTGGGAGCGGCTTGCGGATTCGGTCCTGATCGGGGAGCTGGGGCTGGACGGCGTCGTGAAGCCGGTCCGGGGGATCCTGCCTATGGTGATCGAGGCGAAGAACTGTGGGAAAAACGTCTGCTATCTGCCGGAGAAGAATGTGCGGGAGGGGCGGATGATACCGGGGCTTCGGATCGTGGGGATCGGGCAGATCCGGGAGCTTGTAGGGAAAGTGAACGGACAGGACGAAGTCGGAGAGGAAGACAGCGGCGAAGGAGCCGGCGCGTGTGCGGAGAATGCGGATATGCCTGCGGATACGGACGGCGCAGACGCGGGGAAGGGACTGCCGCAGGCGGCCGTATTTCCGCGCATCTCCCGGGATGTCTATGATATTGACTATCAGGACGTCCAGGGTCAGGGACTCATGAAACGGGCTACGGAGGTGGCGGTGGCGGGCCGCCATAACCTGCTTTATATCGGCCCGGCGGGTACCGGCAAGACGATGATCGCGGAGCGGATCCCCACGATCATGCCTTCCTGCACGATGGAGGAGATGCTGGAGATATCCAAGATCTACAGTATCTGCGGTATGCTGCCGAAGGAGCAGCCGTTCATGACAAGAAGGCCGTTTCGGAGCCCTCATCATTCGGCGACGGCGCAGGCTCTGACCGGGGGCGGGAAGACGCCGGAACCGGGGGAGATGTCGCTGGCCAGCGGCGGCGTGCTTTTTCTGGATGAGCTGCCGGAATTTTCGAAGAACGCGATCGAGCTTCTGCGGCAGCCGCTGGAAAGCCACAGGATCGTCCTTTCGAGGGTCAGCGGGCGGTATGAGTTTCCGGCGGACTTCATGCTGGTGGCGGCGGCCAATCCCTGTCCCTGCGGGCATTTCCCGGACCGGAACCGCTGCCGCTGCAGCGAGGAACAGATCCGGCGCTATCTTGGGAAGATCTCCAAGCCGATTTTAGACCGGATCGATATCTGCACGGAGGCAGCGCCTGTGGAGTTCGGCGATCTGCGGGGGGAGAAAAAGGAAGAATCCTCCGGGCAGATCCGGCGGCGGGTGGAGCGAGTCAGGGGAATCCAGAAGGAACGCTTCGCGGGGCGCCGGATCCGGTTTAACAGCCAGATGAACGGCGAGGATATCCGCAGGTTCTGCGGGCTCAGCAAGGAGGAAGAAGATTTTTTCCGCGACGTTTATCAGAAGAAAGGCATGAGCGCCAGGGCCTATTCCAAAATCCTTAAGGTGGCGCGGACCATCGCGGACCTGGACGGGGCGGAGCAGATCGGCCACGCGCATCTGTGCGAGGCCATCGGTTACCGGAGCCTGGAGGAGAAATACTGGCGGCCGGAAGGAACATCGGCCGGAATTTCAGGAAGGACACCGACAGGATATCCGTCAAAGATTCAGCCGGAGCGCCGGACGCGGCATCCGTCAGAACGTCTGCCAGAACAGCAGCCGGAGAACCGGCCGGAACCTGGAAACGGAGGTGACGCGCCGTGAGTGGGCATTTCACCGAACGGGATTATCTCTACTGGCTCTGCCAGCTTTCGCCGCTGGGGGCAGTCACGATCCAGACGCTTCTGGACCGTTTCGGTTCCTGCGAAGCGGTCTACTATATGGAAGGAAGCCGGTTAAAGGAAGAAAAGCTTTTAAATCGGACGGCGGCCGCCTGCTTTGACGATATGAAACCGAAGCTTTCGGAGACCACGCGGCAGTACCGCGGCCTGGTGGAGAGGGGGATTCGGTTTATTACCTATATGGATGAGGAATATCCGGAGCGTCTTGCGCATATTTATGGGAAACCTGTGGGACTTTATGTAAAAGGACGCTTACCCGACGACGCCCGCCCTTCCGCGGCGATCATCGGCGCCAGGGCCGCATCCAGTTACGGCCTCCAGATGGCCCGGATGCTCGGCGCGTCCCTGAGCCGCGCCGGTATCCAGATCATCAGCGGCATGGCGCTGGGCATAGACGGGGCCGGCCATGAGGGGGCGCTTATGGAAAACGGCGATACCTACGCGGTACTCGGATGCGGCGTGGATGTCTGCTACCCGCGGACACACCGTGGTATGTACCAGGAGATCCCGGCCCGGGGCGGCGTCATTTCCGAGTTTCCGCTGGGAAGCGAGGCGCTTAAGGCCCATTTCCCGATGCGCAACCGCCTGATCAGCGGGCTGGCGGATGTCATCATCGTGGCGGAGGCAAGGGAGAGGAGCGGGTCGCTGATCACAGCGGAGCTGGCTCTGGAACAGGGGCGGGAGGTGATGGCCGTGCCGGGTATGGTGACGTCGGATCTGAGCCGCGGATGCAACCAGCTGATCCAGCAGGGCGCGGGAATCGTGACGTCTCCTGACGATATTTTAGAATATTTTCAGATAAAGCGTGAAAAGATGTTAAGACTACCTAAAAAAAATGAAAATGCACTTGCAAAGAAAGAAAAAATAGTGTATAGTTGCTTAGATTTACAACCAAAGTTCTTTGACCAGGTTGTAGAAGAGAGTGGTCTGCCGTTGGGGGAGTGCATGACGATTCTGCTTGAACTGGAGCT
>CANPYE010000028.1 GCA_947588005.1 uncultured Lachnospiraceae bacterium
ACATTTATTAAATTTTTGGGAGGCCCCCGTAAAAAGGCGAACGCTCTTGGTTCTCTTAGGAGGCGGTCGCTCTATCCTGCTGAGCTACGGAAACATATTCTCGCTCGATTCGCTCCCCGCGCGGCCGGTTCTGTCAGAAATCCGCTGCAATTGATCCGAAACCTGCCTGCCGCAAAGGGCGCATCGCCGCACACATTATTATATCAGAAAATACTGATTCGTCAAGATACGAATTTCGCATTCCCCATCATCCAGATCTGCCCCTTGAAGCGGCGGCCGATCTCCGGCTCGCCCATCAGGTCCTTGCGGTTGATCGCCACATGGAAGATCACATCGTTGCAATCCAGCTTCAGATTATAGATCTCCTCGCCGGTCATTCGATTCTGCACCAGCTGCATATGGACGATATCGCCGATGACCGCATACTGGTCGCACTCGATGCCCGACGGCATAAAACAGGTATCGATGATCGAGTAAATGTCTTCCTTCATAACGCGGCGCGATATCTGCGAATACAGATCGATATCCTCGATCGTCAGCGTCTCCATCGCGTCCTCATCGCCGCGCTTAGCCGCTTCCATCAGACTGTTGCGTTCCTTCGTCGCTACTTTAGCCTTTTCTTTTTGCTTGGCGGTCTTTTTGACCGGAAGAATGATCTTGCCTTTCACGGAAAGGGCGGACAGATTTACATAACTCACGTCCGTGGATTCCCGCTCCAGACTGCGCGCCCGAAATTCCATCACATTTTCCAGATAGAAAATGAGGGAGATTCCTACTTTATACTCATCCAGAAGACCGGCATAAGTCTCCTTCTCCGTATGGCGCTGAATGCTGCAGTCCGCCTCCGACGACAGATCATGACTTGTCAGATAGGGCAGATAATATTCCGGACGGATCGTTCCAAATTCATCCATCTCGCCATAAATATCAAGCCCCATATCCGGCGCCATCTCAGCTCGGACATGACACAGATTTGTTTCCGGATCAAGCTGGAGCTTTCGGATCTGGGAAGGCTGGGCTTCACGGATCAGTTCCTCAAGCAAAGCTTCTATATCATGTTTTTTCTGATACAGGCTGAAGCCTACAGCGCGCAAAAATTTGTGCATGAAATCTCCTTCTATACAGAACCCGCCACGGCGGGCTGCGGCGGCTTGCCGCGGTTTCCATATTCTGTCTGGTAAGGAAAAGCCTGTCATACCCGGCAGGCTTTTCCTTGTCATTTCCATACAGTGCAGAGCGCCAGCGACGCTCTCGCTCTGCACGTGTACCATTTCAGTTCGTTATCTGTTTTATCCGTCTCGGCCTTAGACAATGCCCTGTGCCATCATGGCATCCGCTACCTTCTCGAAGCCGGCGATATTGGCGCCTGCAACATAGTTGCCGGGTACGCCGTAACGGGCCGCGGCGTCAGAAGCCTTCGCGAATATATTGACCATGATGTCATGCAGCTTCGCGTCTACTTCCTCGAAGGTCCAGGAAAGTCTCTGGCTATTCTGGCTCATCTCCAGAGCGGAGGTAGCCACGCCGCCGGCGTTGGCTGCCTTGCCCGGCATAAAGAGCATACCGTTCTCCAGGAAGAAATCGGTCGCTTCTCTGGTGGAAGGCATATTCGCTCCCTCGGCAACCGCGAAGCATCCGTTGGCCTTCAGCGCCTTCGCGTCGTCCAAATTCAGCTCGTTCTGGGTCGCGCACGGAAGCGCGATATCGCACGGAATCGTCCAGATTCCCTTACCCTCGGTGTAGACCGCTCCCGGAACCGCTGCCGCATACTCCTTAATACGGCCGCGGCGGACTTCTTTGATCTCCTTGACGATATCCAGCTTGATTCCGTCTTTATCATAAACATAGCCGTTGGAATCGCTCATAGCTACAACCTTGGCGCCCAGCTGCTGCGCCTTCTCGGTCGCGTAGATCGCCACGTTGCCGGAACCGGAAACGAGTACCGTCTTACCGGCCAGGTCTTTTCCGTTGGCCTTCAGCATCTCATCCACAATATAAACAAGGCCATAGCCGGTAGCCTGCGTACGTACCAGTGAACCGCCGTAATTTAAGCCTTTACCAGTCAGGACTCCCTCATAGAGACCGGTAATTCTCTTGTACTGGCCATAGAGATAACCGATCTCACGGCCGCCTACGCCGATGTCTCCGGCAGGAACATCCTCGTCTGCGCCGATATATTTGCAAAGCTCCGTCATAAAGCTCTGGCAGAACGCCATTACTTCACGATCGGATTTGCCCTTCGGGTCGAAGTTCGAACCGCCCTTACCGCCGCCGATGGGAAGACCGGTCAGAGAGTTCTTGAACACCTGCTCAAAACCAAGGAACTTCAGGATACCCTGGTTCACGGACGGATGGTAACGCAGGCCGCCCTTGTACGGACCGATCGCGCTGTTGAACTGAACGCGGTAGCCCTTGTTCACCTGCACTTTGCCGTTGTCATCCACCCACGGCACGCGGAAGGAAATAATTCTCTCCGGCTCTACCAGACGCTCCAGAAGCGATACGCTCCTGTACTTTTCTTCATTCGCGTCGATCACCAGTCTCAGGGAGTCAAGGACTTCCTTCACTGCCTGATGGAACTCCGGCTCATTCGGATTCTGCTCCACCACTTTTGCGTAAATCTCGTCAACATATGACATTATAATAGTCCTCCTTATATGAGTTTTATAGCCTATTAGAACGTATTATATCAATTTAACGTATTAACGTCAACCAGTATTTTTAATATCCGAGAGCCTGCTCCAGAGCCTCTTTTTCCTCGTTTCCGAGAGTAATTTCTGCCTCTCCGTTCACAACATCCTTGATATAGAGATAGCAGCCTTCACGGCTGTGGACAGAATTCAGAATAAAGCCTGTATTGTTCATATCAAGCATGGCAAAGGCAAAACTCAGGTTGCCGCCCATTCCTTTAAACGCGTTGTACTTGACCATTCCGAACTTCTGGAAGGATCCCTTGACGCTCTTGGTGACCGCTTTCATCGTTTCCTTCGTTGCACGGTCCTGCTGCTTTATTTCCCGGTTCTCCTCTATAATATCCATAATGACCTGTTCCAATGATTCCGCGTCCCTCCCCCGCATAAACGCGTCATATCTGCGGTACATCTTATTGTTCTGCAGAATGCAGATGATAACCATGACCAGAAGCAGAATCGTGACTGCCGCAAGGCTTATGATCACAATCCCCGGGTCGATCGGCCACCGGTTCAGCATGCTGTTTTCCATACGTTTCTCCTCATTTTCTTTGATTGCTTCACTTCATGTCTCTTATTTCATTACCGACAATTTAAAGTCTGGCCGGTGCTGTTTTAATTACCGCTGCAGAGATTCCAGCAATTCCACGATCCTTTCCAGTTCCGCCTGCGAATAGTATTCAATTTCGACCTTTCCCTTATTGCGGTCCCGGCGATTGATCGTTACTTTTGTACCTACTGCCTGCTTCATGCGTTCTTCCAGATCCTTGAAAATGAACGAGATATCTTTTTCTTCTTTCTTTTCCTTCCGCTGCTTTTCAGGCTTATTGAGCTGCTTGACAAGTTTTTCCACATCGCGGACGCTCATTCTCTCATTGATGATTTTAAGCGCGGCCTGGTATTGCTGTTCATTGTCCTCCAATCCAAGAAGCGTCCGCGCATGACCTCCGGAAATCTGGTTCTGCGCAAGGAGTTCCAGAACGCGCTTATCAAGCCTTAAGAGGCGAAGACTGTTGGTGATCGTCGAACGATTCTTTGAAACTCTCTCCGCAATTTCTTCCTGCGTCAGATCAAATTCCTGCATCAGCTGCTGATATGCCTGCGCTTCTTCTACCGGATTCAAATCGGTACGCTGAATGTTCTCGATCAGAGATATCTCCATTGCCTGCTGTTTCGAATATTCCTTCACTACTACAGGAATCTCTTTCAGCCCGGCTTCCCTCGCAGCGCGCCAACGACGCTCGCCTGCTATAATTTCATAATGGGTTCCTTTTTTCTGCACCAGAAGGGGCTGAAGAACGCCATATTTTTTAATAGAATCAGCAAGCTCGCTGATCTGTTCTTTCTCGAAATTCTTACGGGGCTGTTCGCGGTTTGGCTCTACCATAGACAGCTTCACCATGTATTCTTTGCCTGGTTCCTCCCTGGAAGATGCTTCACGCTCCGCAATCATCGGATTATAATTCTTCGATTCACGAATGCTCTCTGGATCTTTGTCAGATGTTTGGCTGCCGGATGTTTCACGTGAAACATTCTTAGCGTCGGCGGCCGCGGCCGACCGGGTTTCATTCATTACATCTTCTCCAAAAATAGCGCCAAGGCCCTTTCCCAAACCTCTTTTCTTCGCCATCAGAAATCCTCCCCTCGACTTATTACTTCGGCAGCTAACAAACGATAACTTTCCGCGCCTGCAGATCTTGAATCATATATGTTAATCGGCATCCCATGACTCGGCGCTTCCGCCAGACGGACATTCCGCGGAATGATCGTCTTATAAATATTCTGATTCAGATTGCTCTTTACATTCTCAACTACCTGCAGCGACAGGTTTGTCCTGGCGTCGTACATAGTAAAGACTACGCCTTCTGTTTCAAGTCGAGGATTCAGCTTGCGCTTTACCAGATTTACTGTGTTCAACACCTGACTCAATCCCTCCAGCGCATAGTATTCGCACTGAATCGGAATCAATACCGTATCTGCCGCTGTCAGCGCATTGATCGTAAGAATATTCAAAGAAGGCGGACAGTCTATGATTATGTAATCGTAAAACTGCTCAATCTCCTTAAGATGTGTTTTCAGGACTGTCTCCTTATTCTCAAACTCAAGCAATTCGATCTCTGCACCAGCCAGATCCATATTCGAAGGAAGAACATCCAGATTCTCCTGAACATCTCTCTCCAGGCACTCATCCATCTGGCATTCCCCTACCAATAATTCATAAATCGTCTTTTCCTGTTCATCCTTCTCCAGACCAATTCCGCTGGTCGCATTTCCCTGCGGATCGAAATCTACCAGCAATACTTTCTGACCGGCTTCGGCAAGACAGGCAGAGAGATTAATGGCTGTCGTTGTTTTTCCGACGCCGCCTTTTTGATTAGCGATTGCAATAATTCTTCCCATTATGAAGTTCCTTTCTGTGGCACGAATATAAGTATAGCATACTTTGAAGATTTTTCATATGGATATTTTGGAAAATCATGCAAAGTTGCAGAGAATCGTCGGATATGATACAATAACGAGGAAAGTGAGAAGAAAGCACCGAACCGAACCGTGCAAGGCGCTTCATAATTTTGCCAACGGACTTCTGGATACAGAAGATTCACATTGATTATATAAATTTGGTTTTACGGAGGCAGAGAAAATGATAATCAGAAAATATACCCAGCAGGATATTAATGAAATGATAAAAATCTGGAATGAAGTCGTGGAAGAAGGAGTTGCTTTTCCGCAGGAAGAATGTCTTGATTTTGAAAGTGGTACATCCTTTTTTTCCTCTCAAAGTTATACCGGAGTGGCTGAAATCGACGGAAAAATTGTAGGGTTGTATATTCTCCACCCTAACAATGTCGGAAGATGCGGCCACATATGCAATGCGAGTTACGCAGTCCTTTCCAGTATGAGGGGACAGCATATTGGGGAGCATCTGGTTCTGGACTGTCTGGAAAAAGGAAAAGAGTTAGGTTTCAGACTGCTGCAGTTCAACGCTGTTGTTGAAAATAATATTCATGCGAGACATCTGTATGAGCGGTTGGGATTTAAACAGCTCGGCACAATCCCGGGAGGATTCCGCATGAAAGATGGACATTACGAGAATATATGTCCCTATTATCATGAACTGTAATCTCCGACTATCTATCGTAGAATTGCGACTAAACAGTATGACATCAGGTGGAAGCTGTGGTTCGTCAAAAATGCGATCTACGAAGAAGGGATAGTCTTTCTTTATGAAAAAACGTCAGTCTTGAGGGTCGACGCCCATGACAACAAGTCATGGGTGGAGCGGCAATACAAGCAAAGCATCACTGGCGCCTTGCTTGCATGGAAATACAAAAACGCGTCACTGGCGCGTTTTTTGCATACTGACGTAACCTGAGCGGGAATTTTTTCAAAAATTCTCACGAATTTTCCGTTGCCCTCAAACGGACGTTTTTGAATTTAGAAAGACTTCCCTTTGAAGTCATGAGCGTTTAGAACGCGTCACAACTATTGTCTGTCATGCGTATCATTCGTGTACATATCGCTTTATTCCCCCAGCGGTTCCTTACCCGGCACTCCCGCCTTTCGCGGGTATTTCATTCCTGTTCTGTCTTTCTTCACGATCTGCACCAGACTTCTCTCCGCACCGATCTCCTCGATCCGGAAATTAACCACTTTTTCAACCTTGCCGCCCAATATTTTAACAGCATTCTTCGCCTGCGAAAGTTCATCTTCAATCGCTCCCGCCTTATACGAAACAAAGCTTCCCCCTATTTTCACAAACGGAAGACAATATTCCGACAAGGTTGCAAGATTCGCAACTGCCCGCGATACACACATATCATACCTCTCACGGTATTCGGGATTTCTTCCGACATCCTCCGCCCGTCCATGTATCGCCGATATTTCCTTCAACCCGATTTTGTCGATCACTTCATTCAGGAATCGGACCCTTTTATTTAATGAATCCAACAGTGTAACCTTCAATGCGGGAAACACGATCTTTAACGGAATTCCGGGAAAACCTGCGCCTGTACCTACATCGATCAGGGATGTTTCACGTGAAACATCCATTGCTTTTACAAGAGAAACACTGTCAACAAAATGCTTAAATACGGCCTCTTTCATATCCGTAATTGCCGTCAGGTTCATGAACTGATTCCATTCTATCATCATTTTATAATATAGAAAGAACTGTTTCACCTGATCATCGGATAAATCCACAGAAATTTCTTTCATTCCTTCAGTTATCCACATTTTGAAGTAATTATCCATCCTACATATCCCCACTGGGCTGTAATATTCACGCGAATCTCTCGCTGTTTCCACCATATTTTTCAAAATACACCAGCAGCACCGATGTATCCGCCGGCGACACGCCTGATATTCTGGATGCCTGACCAATGCTGACCGGTTTATACAGATTCAGCTTTTGCGCCGCTTCTAACCGGAGACCTTTGATCTGCCGGTAATCAAAATCCACATCCAGTTTTTTCTTTTCCAGTTTTTTGAACTGCTCCACCTGCTGCTTTTGTCTGTGTATATATCCTTCGTATTTTATATTTATGTTAACTTGCTCTATCACGTCTTTCGCCAAATTCGGACGTTCTTTATCTAATTCAGTTAACATAATATAATCGAGTTCCGGCCTTCTTATAAGCTCCGCCAGTGCAGCTCCACTCTTTAAAGGCGTACTTTCATGCCTCTTAAGAAATTCCTGCACCTGAGGACTTACGCCTATATTTGTTTTCTTCAGACGCTGAATTTCTTCTTCGATCAAACGCTCTTTTTCACAAGTCTTTACATATTCTTCATCGCTTACCAGTCCAATTTCATGACCGATAGCCCGAAGCCGCAGATCCGCGTTATCCTGACGAAGAAGCAGACGGTATTCGGCTCTCGATGTCATCATTCGGTATGGCTCACGATTTTCTTTAGTAACCAGATCATCGATCAGCACTCCGATATAAGCCTGGGAACGATCCAGCACATAAGGCTCCCGGCCCAGAATTTTCATTGCCGCGTTTACTCCGGCCATGAATCCCTGAACCGCCGCTTCCTCGTATCCGGAGCTTCCGTTGAACTGACCGCCGCTGAACAGTCCCTCAATGGACTTAAATTCCAGGGACGGTTTCAGCTGCAGGGAATTGATGCAGTCGTACTCGATCGCATAGGCATTTCTCACGATCTTTACATGCTCCAGTCCGGGCACCGTCTTATACATGGCGTGCTGCACGTCTTCCGGCAGAGAACTGGACATGCCGGACAGATACATTTCATTCGTATAAAGTCCTTCCGGCTCTACAAATATCTGGTGTCTTTCCTTATCCGGGAATTTCACTACTTTATCTTCTATAGACGGACAATATCTGGGTCCGGTTCCTTCTATTTCACCGGAAAAGAGCGGCGACCGGTTCAGATTCTTGCGGATGATCTCATGTGTTTTTTCATTTGTGTAAGTAAGCCAGCAAGAAACCTGCTTTTTCTGTACGGAATCCGGATCTGTAGAGAACGAAAACGGCTGGATATATTCATCTCCCGGCTGCTCCTCCATCTTGCTGAAATCAAGACTCCTTCTGTCTACTCTTGCCGGGGTTCCTGTTTTAAAGCGGAACATTTCGATTCCATGCGCTTTTAGAGAATCCGTCAGGTGATTGGCCGCCTGCAGTCCGTTCGGACCGGTGTAATTGCTCACATCGCCGAAGATACATCTGGCTTTCAGGTAAGTTCCAGTGGCCAAAACCACCGCTTTTGCGTGATAAATGGCCCCGGATACCGTTTTAACACCATTTATACGATATTTTTTATTCTTCTGCGAACGTGTTTCTGACGATTCATCCTGCAGATAGCCGCAGTCTGAGCAAAGTTCTTCTGTTACAATTTCCGACACCTCCGCCTGGCGTATCGTCAGATGATCCGTATTTTCCAGAGTTTTCCGCATCTGCCGGGAATAATCCTGCTTGTCCGCCTGCGCCCGCAGGGAATGGACCGCCGGACCTTTGGACTCATTCAACATCCGCGACTGAATAAACGTCTTATCGATATTTTTTCCCATTTCGCCGCCGAGCGCGTCCAGCTCCCGCACCAGATGTCCCTTAGAGCTGCCGCCGATATTCGGATTGCAGGGCATCAGGGCAATGCTGTCCACGCTGACTGTGAACATGATTGTCTCCAGCCCCAGACGCGCGCAGGCAAGAGCCGCCTCGCATCCTGCATGTCCGGCTCCCACGACCACAACGTCATAATATTCTTCCAAAACCGCCATTTATCTTAATCCTTCCGTATTCTGTCGTTTTACTCCCGCACGGATTGTTTATCTGTAACATTTTTTGAAATTGCAATATCATTTTCCCATACAGAACCGGCTGAATATCTCATTCACCACATCATCCTCCACCGCTTCGCCGATGATGCTGCCAAGCTGTGTGTAAGCATCCGTCAGATCGATGGAGAAGAAATCCTCCGGCAGGCCGCTCCGAATACTTTCTTTCACCATCCTAAGACTGTCAAGAGCTGTCTGAAGCGCCTCCTTGTGCCGCAGATTGGTTATCAGAACCTCATCATTAAAATGAATATTTCCTCTGCAGAACATATCCTGAATCGTTTCTTTCAGTTCATCAAATCCGGTTTCCTCCTTTGCGGAAACGGAAATGATCTTCTGTCCCGAAAGCTTTTCCATAGCGGCAAGAGAGGAAATATCGACCGCCGCCGGCAGATCCGATTTATTCAGGAGAACAATGACCTTCCGGTCCTGTATCATATTCATGATCTCATGATCATTTTCATCCAGAGGAACCGAGGAATCGACCACATAAATGATCAGATCCGCGTCTGCCGCCGCGTCCCGCGCCCGGTTTACGCCGATTTTTTCCACGATATCTTCCGTATTCCGGATTCCCGCGGTATCCACGATTTGAAGACTGATACCGCCGAATCGGACCTGTTCCTCCAGCGTGTCTCTTGTGGTTCCGGCGATCTCCGTGACAATAGCTCTGTCCTCGCCAAGAAGCATATTCATAAGCGATGATTTCCCGGCGTTCGGCTTTCCTACGATCACAGTTTTGATGCCTTCTGATACGATCCGTCCGTAATCCGCGGAATCGATCAGTTTCTTGATCTCATCTGTGATCCCATCCAGCGTAGTATAAAGACTTTCTCTGTATCCGTCCAGGGAAATATGTTCCGGATCATCCAGAGCGGATTCGATATATGCGATCTCATAAAGAATTTTTTTCCGGAGTTCGCGAATCTTCTCAGATTCTCTGCCGTTTAACTGCTTCACGGAATTTTTCAGCGCATAATCATTCTTCGCGTTGATCACGTCGATCACTGCCTCAGCCTGGGACAGATCGATCCTTCCGTTCAGGAATGCCCTTTTCGTAAATTCTCCCGGTTCTGCCGCTCTGGCTCCGTTTTTGAGTACAGTTTCCAGAATTTTCTGCATTACCAGCACGCCGCCGTGACAGTCGATCTCTGCTGTATTCTCACCGGTATAACTGTGCGGACCTTTCATGATCATGACCAATACTTCGTCTATTTTTTCACCGTCCGCACAAATAAAACCATACTGCACCGTATGGGATTTCGTCACGTCCGCGGGAGCACCGCTCTTTTTTATAAATATTCTGCCAATTACATCGAATGCATCCGGCCCGCTGATCCGCACGATTCCGATCCCGGAATCGGTAAGACCCGTAGCGATAGCCGCTATCGTATCCGTTTTCATATCATAACATCTCCGAATTTTACTTTGACAAACAGAATTAACTATATAGGGCCGGAACAATTCCGGCCCTTATCGGAGTTCTTGTATTATTCTTCTGTATCGCCGTTTTCCCGGCTGTTCTGATCGTTCTGGTACTGGTTATTCGAACTGCTGTTATGCCTGCTGTATCCGCCCCTGCGGTCCCTTTCTCTGGCTTCCCGTTTCAGGGATACGACTACATGACGGTAAGGATCCTCGCCCTCGCTTCTGGTAACGACATATTTGTCGTTCTGAAGCGTCGCGTGAATGATCCGCCTCTCATAAGGATTCATCGGCTCCAGAGATACGCTGTGCCTTGTTCTTCTCACCTTATAAGCGATATTCTTCGCCAGAATCTCCAGAGTTTCTTTTCTTCTGGCACGGTAATTCTCCGTGTCAAGCTTCACACGGAGATATCCTTCCGTCTGCTTGTTCACGACCAGACTGACCAGATACTGAAGCGAGTCAAGAGTCTGTCCTCTCTTGCCGATCAGAATCCCCATGTCCTCACCGGACAGATTCACGATCAGTTCTACTTCTTCCTCATCGTAGACCGTATCTACATCTACCTTCATATCCATAGCCGCAAATACTTTCGTAAGGAAATCTGTCGCGGCGGTTCTGCAGGCTTCGATATTCGACGGCTTCTTATTCTCCTTGCGGTCTCTTTCCTTCTCAGCCCGCTTTTCTTCTGCAAGTCTTAAGGCTTCCTTATCGGCCTCGATGCTTTCCCTGTAAGAATTTTTCTGGTTATTCTTCTGGTTCTGGGTCTGCTTCGGCGCCTGCTGCTTCTGAACCGGCTTCTGCTGCTCCTTCTTAGGCGCCTCTTTCTCCGCGTTCTTCGGCTCCTTCTCCCTGCCCTTCATGCTCTTTACTTCATACTTGGACTCCGTCTTAAATTCAGTCTTAAATTCTTTGTAATTATCCTTCTTTTCTTTCTTTGCTTCCTTCTTCTGAGACGATTCGTCCTTCTTCTGATCTTTAAATTCATTTCTCGGAACGGGCTTCACATAATCCTTCGCAGGCTGCTGTCTGGGAATATCCTTTACCTTCGCAGGCGCAGATGCGGCCTTTGGCGCGGATTTTTTTTCTTCCCTTCCCTCAACGACCGCCGCGTACAGATCATCCAGGTCTCCTTCGGATTTCTTATGCGCTTTGATCGTCACACTCTTTCCCAAACCGAAAATGCCGGATTTCTGTTCTTCTATCGTATAATCCAGATTATCGCTGGATGTTCCCAGATCGATGGCTGCCTTCGTAATGGCTTCATCCAAAGTTTTCGCTGTAACTCTTGTTACATCCATAAATACCCTCCTGAAATATTTCCCTCATCAATGCTTTTCGTGTTTCTCATTGTACTTCTGAACCATATTAACCTTCGAAGCAAGGCTTCCGGGCTTTGCATTCTGATTGTAATACGCTGTTGAATCTTCCACAAGCTTCTTTGTCTTCGCCGTTTTCTTCTCCAGCTCGGCCTTTTCCTTCGCTTCCGCTTCCTGCATAGCCTTCATCGCCTGCGCGATCGTCGTCGGTTTGTTGGGAGCAAGTCCTTTCTTGGCGCGTTTCTTATTGGCCTTCTCCACATTCTTCCGGATCAGCTCGTCGATATCGACCTTCGCCATATAATAATTCATATAAATCTGCTGTACCATCTGGAACAAACTGCTGACCACCCAGTAAATACCGATAACCAGCGGAAGGGTAAAGCAGAATACCAGCGACATGATCGGCATCGTAACGTTCATGGACTTCATCAGGTTCGAACCCGGAGCGTCGTCCGCCTGCTGCGGCTGATTAACTGTTATCAGCTTCGTGCAGTACCACTGGGACAGACCGGACAGAATCGGAATGATAAAGGCCATAACGCAGGCCATAATCCCAAATTCCTCATTACCGCCGAAAAATCCGGTAATAACATTCATCGGCGTATAAGCGACGTTGATTCCCAGAAAATTCTGCATCCGGTTGACCGCTTCAATCGCGTTCTCCCCGGCGCTCGTCACAGCGGTGGTAATCTCCGGGAAAACGCCGGCCAGTTCCGCCCACTGGGGTCTGGTCAGCTTGTACAGAAGATCGACCACCTTGTCCGCGTCGGAAAAATCCGCGCTGCCAAGAGCCTGACTCTGAGCCAGCTTCATAAATACTTCATTGGAAGCAAAATTCGCCGGCATCTTATCCATAATAACTTCAAAATAATTCCGCACCATGCCAACATACGCGGGAATCTTATAAATGACCTGATACAGACCGATCATGATGGGAAACTGAATCAGAAGCGGAAGGCAGCCGCCGGTCATGGAAGCGCCATACTTCTCATAGACCGCTCTGGTCTCCACATTCATCTTCATCATCGATTCATTATCATTCTTGCCTTTGTACTTCTTCTGAATCGCCTGAATCTCAGGCTGGATGACAGCCTGTATCTTACTGGACTTCTGCTGATTTAACGATAAGGGAAATAAAATCAGCTTTGTCACCAGCGTAAACAGAATGATGCTCAGACCGATATTCACGACCCCGAACAGGTTCGTGAACGCAAACAGGATCTCCATAATCCATCCAAGTACTTGAACGATCACTCCGAATGGTCCGCCTACCTTAGTCAGTACCAAAAAATCCAATCCATTACCTCCTCGTTTTACGGAACTGGGTCATAACCGCCTCTGCCCCACGGATGACATCTTAAGATTCTCCGTATGGACAACCATAATCCTTTCACCACGCCGTACTTTTCCAGTGCCTCAATGGCGTATTGAGAGCACGTAGGCGTGTAAATACAGTGAAAATTGACCTTCAGGGGAGATAAGAATATCTGGTAACCCCTGATGCAAAGAATCAAAAACTTCTTCACCATACCAATCTCACTTCGGTTCCTTTCTGATGTTATGCAGTCCGCACAAGTGCATGTAGGCACTTTCCATTTTTCTGAAATCTGATTCTTTTGCCGCGGGTCTCGCGACCACAATGATGTCTAATCCAGAATCCGTCTCTAATTTGTGTAATCTGAATATTTCCCGAATCAGCCTGGTGATCCGGTGACGCACCACGCTGTTCCCTACCTTCCTGCTGACGGAGATTCCGATTCTCGTATCGGAACGCTCCGACGGCTTCACATACATAACCAGCAGCCGGTTGGCATAAGAAGTTCCGCTCTTGTAAATTCTTTGAAACTCGCTGTTCTTCTTAATAGAAGGGAACTTCTTCATGCATCCTCCCGCACTTTCATTAAAAAATAAACAAGGCCACAATTCCTTGCGGCCTGTTAATTACGTGAGCATACAGGAGAAGCCGCCGCCGGCGGGTTCTCCGCATAAGCGATTAAGCAGATAATCTGGCTCGTCCTTTTGCTCTTCTCGCGGCTAAAACTTTTCTTCCGCCCGGCGTACTCATTCTGGCCCTGAAACCATGAACTTTTGATCTCTGTCTTCTCTTAGGCTGAAATGTCATCTTCATCGCGTTCAACACCTCCTCTTTCAGAGCTCTTCTAAATTAAACATCGCTACAATTATATAGAAGGAAACGTTGGAAGTCAAGCAAAATCTTACAAAAAAGGGAGCGGTATTTTTTCTTAAAATTACCGTTCCCATAATTTGTATTGATTGTATTCTTTACAACTAGATATAGATTTATAACAATCAGGCTTTATGGCCCCTGACCTGTCTGCGGCCGTATTCCGGCATTCTCGATACCGCGTAGAGAAGCGCCGAACCGATCACGGCTACCAGGATCATCGCCGCGACAGCCTCCGGGATTCCGGATGAAGTGACCGTTACCATGATCAGACTGAAAACCTCCTTCGCGCCGACCACGCTCCTCGCGCTGGCGTATTCATTCCTCAGAAGAAAGAAAATACTTCCCATGACCGTTATCGTATTCGTCATGGATCCGACAAATCCGGTCACCGCGAGCGCAGCGTACCGATTCATTCGAATCTTCTTTAACAATATCCACAGCCAGCCGGATACGACGCCGATCAATACACGGCATCCTACAGATATCCACACCGCTTTCACAGCGCCCACGATTCCTGTCGTACTCATGAACGGAGAAAAAGCGAAGGACAGAAGACTCGGCGCCATGGTATTGGAGATCATCGAGCAGATTCCGAAGATTCCTCCAAGGATCGCTCCGGCCAGCGGTCCAAGCATAATGGCTCCGATGATTACCGGAATGTGTACAGTTGTCGCCTTAATAATAGGAAGCTGGATCATTCCAAGCGGCGTATTCGCCAAAAGGATCACGATCGCTGCCATAAGTGCGACACTGGTCATCCAACGAGTGTCTTTCTTTGCGTTATTCATTTTTCCCTCCTGCTACTGTTCTTTTTAAAAGATACAATGCAATACATCTGCATTATATATAGAATCGTTCCCTTCGTCAATATAAAAATGAATCCTGCACAATTTATCAAGTTATCCACAATGTGTGGATAACTTGTGGAAACATATCCCCTTTTCAACTTTACCATTTAATTTCATATCATATTTCACTTTATCTATCTCTTTCAAAGCAGTTATCCACAAACAATTTCGATTTTCCATTGCAAAAATCCAGTCTTTATTATAAAATAGATAAGAGAGTGGACTTATGCGCCTGCATGCAGGATTTTACGATAGGTTAGGAGAAAGACATGTTAGAACAACTGAAAAGCCAGTGGGAGGCTATCCTGCTTCATCTGCGGGAAGAATACGACGTATCGGAACCATCCTACGATGCATGGCTTCTTCCTTTGAAGCCTTATGCTGTCGAGAATAATACGGTGAAGATCTTTGTACCGGATTCTAACCCATACTGTGTGACCATTATCAAAAAAAGATATGAAAAGCAGCTTCAGGTGTCCATCGCAGAGGTCACCGGTTTTTCGTGTACCATTGAACTGATCACCGAAGACGACATTTCGGCATCGGATAAGCGTACCGGCGGCAAACATCTGATCAAGGCGCCCTCCGCGGATATAAACCAGTCTCTGATCCAGGAAGCGAATCTGAATCCTCGTTATACCTTTGAAAACTTCGTCGTAGGTCCGAACAACAACCTGGCGCACGCGGTTTCTCTTGCTGTGGCCGAATCCCCGGGAGAGATGTATAATCCGCTGTTTATTTACGGAGGCGTAGGTCTGGGCAAAACGCACCTTATGCATTCCATTGCCAACTTTATACTTAAGAATAACCCTAACGCCAAAATCCTCTATGTGACCTCCGAGAAGTTCACCAACGAACTGATCGACGCCATCCGTAATAAGAATAATATTACCACCACCGAATTTCGTGAGAAATATCGGAGTATCGACGTGCTTCTGATCGACGATATCCAGTTTATTATCGGAAAAGAATCGACTCAGGAGGAATTTTTCCATACCTTTAATACACTGTACGAGTCTAAGAAACAGATCATTATCTCCTCCGACAAACCGCCGAAGGACTTCGTTACGCTGGAAGAAAGGCTTCGCTCCCGGTTCGAATGGGGTCTTCCTGTCGATATCCAGCCCCCCAACTATGAAACGCGTATGGCCATCCTCCGCAAAAAAGAGGATCTGGAAGGCTATAATATAGATAATGAAGTGATCAAGTACATCGCTACCAATATCAAGTCCAATATTCGCGAACTGGAAGGCGCCCTGACAAAGATCGTCGCTCTTTCCAAGCTTGAGAAGAACAAAGATATCGACATAGAGCTCGCGAAGGAAGCGTTAAAGGACATCATTTCACCGGAATCCGAGCGGAAGGTCACTTCTGAACTGATCATCCAGGTGGTGGCCGACCATTTTGGAATTACAACTTTGGACATTTCCTCTCAGAAGCGCAACAAAGAGATCGCTTATCCGAGGCAGATCGCCATGTATCTGTGCCAGGATATGACGGGAGATTCCCTCCAGGTGATCGGTCAGTATCTGGGAGGCCGCGATCATACGACAATCATTCACGGCCGGGACAAGATCGCCAGGGAGATAAAAACTGATGCGGCTCTCGCCAATACCATCGACGTCATCCGGAAGAAAATCCGTCCACAGTAACCGGTGGAACGGTTGTGGACAAAATTGAAAGGGAATCCGAGCCTGTTTTCGCCTGTGGACAAACGAATGGTATTTACAGGGTTTGCGCCTTACTTTCCACAGGGTTTCAAATTTATTTTTATGAGGATTTACAAGGGGTTTCCGGGTTCTTAACTTGTCCCCATGCTCTACTAATAAGTCTTCTAAAATAAACTTAATCATAGATTTACATACTACGAACAATCACGAAAGGAAGTTATCAACAGCCATGAAGCTCACATTTCAGAAAGACGATCTTCAAAATGCAATCAATATCGTATTAAAGGCGGTTCCGTCCAAGACGACCATGTCGATTCTGGAGTGCATCCTGATCGACGCAGAGGATAATCAGATCAAACTGACGGCTAACGATATGGAACTTGCCATTGAGACGAAGGTAGAAGGGACCATCGTAAGCGGGGGAAAGATCGCGCTGGACGCGAAACTGTTTTCAGAGATCGTCCGGAAGTTTTCCGGCGGCGATTCTCCGATCACCATCGAATCCGACGGGAATTTTAATACTGTCATATCCTGCGACAATTCCGTATTCAATATTCAGGGAAGGGACGGAGAAGAATTTTCTTATCTTCCGTTTATTGAAAAGGATCACTATATCTGCCTGTCCCAGTTCAGTTTAAGGGAAGTGATCGGCCAGACGATCTTCTCTATTTCTCCGAACGACAGCAACAAGATGATGACCGGCGAGCTGTTCCAGGTTCACGCGGATCTTTTGAAGGTGGTCTCTCTGGACGGACACCGCATGTCCATCCGAAATGTGGCGTTAAAAGATACCTATGATGATATAAAAGTCATCGTTCCCGGCAAGACTCTCAGTGAGATCAGTAAGATCCTTGGCGGGGATAATGAAAAAGAAGTGCTGATTTATTTCAGCAGGAACCATATTTTGTTCGAGTTTGACGATACGGTCGTTGTGTCAAGGCTGATAGAGGGAGAGTATTTCCGCATCGAGCAGATGCTTTCCAGCGATTACGCGACGAAAGTGACGATCAACCGCAGGGAATTTCTGGACTGTATCGACCGGGCCAGCATCCTGATCCGCGAGAATGACAAGAAGCCGATCATTTTGAATATTACGGATAATGTGATGCAGCTTAAGATGAATTCCAGCTTCGGAACGATGAACGCGGAAGTTCTGATCCGCAAGACAGGCAACGACCTGATGATCGGATTCAATCCGAAGTTTCTGCTGGACGCGCTGCGCATCATCGACGATGAGGAAGTTGATCTGTATATGATGAATCCCAAGTCGCCGTGCTTTATCAAGGATGAGAATGAGACTTACATTTATCTGATCCTGCCGGTGAATTTTAACGCGGCGGCCATATGACCGGCCTGACCGGCTTTTCAGGCGAACGGGGCAGATACAGTTCGTGGAATGAAAGCAGGTTTTCCGTCAGTTGGATGAAAGGAAGAATGGATCATGGAGTTCGTGAAGATTCGCGGCGAATATATTAAGCTTGGCCAGGCGCTTAAGCTGGCCGGCCTGTCGGACAGCGGCGTAGACGCCAAGTATGCGATACAGGACGGTAAAGTGAAGGTAAACGGTCAGGTGGAGTATCAGCGCGGCAAGAAGCTGCATGACGGAGATACGGTGGAATACGCCGGGCAGACGATAAAGATCGAGGCGTAACCGGTCATGATAATAGAATCCATAGAGCTTGAGAATTATCGGAATTACGGACAGTTACATATGGATTTCAGTCCCGGCACCAACCTTCTCTACGGTGATAACGCTCAGGGGAAGACGAATATTCTGGAAGCCGTTTATGTGTGCTGTACGACCAAATCCCACCGCGGAAGCAAGGACAGGGAGATCATTCAGTTTGAGAAGGAAGAATCCCATATCAAGCTGAATGTGAGGAAAAAGGATGTTCCCTATCGGATCGACATGCATCTTAAGAAGAATAAGGCAAAAGGCGTGGCGATCAACGGCGTCCCGATTCGGAAGGCCAGCGAGCTGTTTGGAATTGTCAATGTGGTATTCTTTTCACCTGAGGATCTGAATATTATCAAGAACGGTCCCGCGGAGCGGCGCAGATTTGTGGATATGGAGCTTTGTCAGTTAAACAGGCTTTATGTTCACGCTCTGATTCAGTATAACAAGGTGATTATTCAGAGAAATAAGCTTTTAAAAGAGCTGCTGTTCCATCCGGATTATGAGAATACGCTTGACGTGTGGGATATGCAGCTGGTTCAGTACGGCAGCCAGGTGATTCAGTTCCGCCGCGAGTTTGTAGAGAAGCTGAACGATATCATTGTCGGGCTTCATCGTAAGCTTTCAGGAGGAAAGGAAGAACTTACGGTATCCTATGAACCAAATACGGAAATAGAGAATCTGGAGGAAGCGGTCAAAAGAAGCCGCGAAGTTGATATAAAATTAAAAACTACGACAGTCGGACCCCACAGGGACGACTTAAGTTTTATTGTGAACGGAATCGATATCCGCAGGTTCGGTTCTCAGGGCCAGCAGAGAACGGCTGCGCTGTCGCTTAAGCTGGCGGAGATCGAGCTTGTCAAATATATTGTAAAGGATTATCCGGTGCTGCTTCTCGATGATGTTCTGTCGGAGCTTGACGGAAGCAGGCAGGAACATCTTCTGGAAGGCATTGAGAATATCCAGACTTTGATCACCTGCACGGGGCTTGAGGATTTCTTAAACCACCGGTTTCGGATCGATAAGATTTATCGTGTCGTAGAAGGCGCAGTTACCATCGAAAATGAACAGGAGGCTTAATTGAATGAATGCTGAATACGGAGCTGACCAAATTCAGATATTGGAGGGACTGGAAGCCGTAAGAAAAAGGCCCGGTATGTATATCGGAAGTACGTCTGCCAGAGGTCTTCACCATCTGGTTTATGAGATCGTGGATAATTCCGTCGACGAGGCGCTGGCCGGAGTCTGCACACAGATCGACGTTCAGATCAACAGTGATAATTCCATTACGGTTATCGATAACGGCCGCGGTATTCCCGTAGGGATCCAGAAGAAATCAGGTCTTCCCGCGGTTGAGGTCGTTTTCACGGTGCTTCACGCCGGCGGCAAATTCGGCGGCGGGGGATATAAGGTTTCCGGCGGTCTTCACGGCGTGGGCGCTTCCGTTGTGAACGCTCTTTCCGAATGGCTGGAGGTAACGATCTACACCGAAGGAAAAGTGTATCATCAGCGCTATGAGCGTGGAAAAGTCGCGTCCGAACTGGAGATCATCGGGGATTGTCCGATGGATCAGCACGGCACGAAGATCACATTTATGCCTGACAAGGAAATTTTTGAGGAAACGGTCTACGATTATGATACGCTGCGGATCCGTCTGCAGGAGACCGCATTTCTGACAAAGGCCTTAAAGATCACTCTCCGGGACGACCGTGAGGAGAAAATTGAGAAGACCTTCCACTATGAAGGCGGTATTCAGGAATTTGTAACGTATCTGAACAAAGGCAAGGCTCCTCTGTATGAGAATGTCATTTATTGTGAAGGAACGAAAGAAAATGTCTACGTGGAAGTGGCCATGCAGCACAATGACGCTTACACGGAGAATATTTATACATTTGTCAACAACATCAACACGCCGGAAGGCGGAACGCATCTGACCGGCTTTAAGAACGCGCTGACGAAGACGTTCAACGATTACGCGAAGAAGAACAAGCTTTTAAAAGACAGCGATCCGGCGCTCAGCGGCGAGGATATCCGCGAGGGTCTTACCGCCATTATCAGCGTAAAGATCGAAGAACCCCAGTTTGAGGGGCAGACCAAGCAGAAGCTTGGCAACAGCGAGGCCAGGGTAGCTGTGGATTCCATCGTCAGCGAGCAGCTGACCTATTATCTGGAGCAGAATCCGACGGTAGCCAAGGCGATGTGCGAGAAGTCGATCCTGGCCCAGAGAGCCAGGGCTGCGGCCCGCAAGGCCCGCGAGCTTACCCGCAGGAAGACCGCTCTGGAGGGTATGGCCCTGCCCGGGAAGCTGGCTGACTGTTCGAATAAGGATCCGGAAAAATGCGAGATATACATCGTCGAGGGAGACTCCGCCGGCGGGTCTGCCAAGACGGCCCGCGTCAGGGATACCCAGGCGATCCTTCCGCTGCGCGGCAAGATTCTGAATGTAGAGAAGGCGCGTCTCGACAAGATCTACGCCAACGCCGAGATCAAGGCCATGATCACCGCCTTCGGAACCGGTATCCACGAGGATTTCGATATTACGAAGCTTCGTTACCATAAGATCATCATTATGACCGATGCGGATGTGGACGGCGCCCATATCAGTACCCTGCTTCTGACGTTCCTTTATCGGTTCATGCCGGAGCTGATTAAGCAGGGACATGTCTATCTGGCGCAGCCGCCGCTTTATAAGATCGAGAAGAATAAGAGGATATGGTACGCCTACAGCGATCCGGAGCTGAATCAGATTCTGTCCGATATCGGCCGGGACAATAACAATAAAATCCAGCGGTACAAAGGTCTGGGAGAGATGGATCCGGAGCAGCTTTGGGAGACCACGATGGATCCGGAGAGAAGGATCCTTCTGCGCGTCAACATGGATGAGGATGTGACGTCGGAGCTGGATCTGACATTTACAATTCTGATGGGCGATCAGGTAGAACCGCGCAGGGAATTTATCGAGGAGAATGCGAGAAAGGTACAGAATCTTGACATATAAGCCTATATAACAAAAGCCCGGAATGGAATGAAGCCGGCACTATGGCAGCAAGAGACAGCCGGTTATAGACAGGATAGTGTATACAGCATCAACAGGAGGACATTATGGAACCGAATGTATTTGACAAAATACAGGATATCGATCTGAAGGAGACCATGGAGAAATCCTACATCGACTACGCCATGAGCGTTATCGCTTCCAGGGCGCTGCCGGATGTGAGGGACGGCTTAAAGCCGGTACAGAGACGCGTTCTCTATTCCATGATCGAACTGAATAACGGCCCGGACAAGCCGCATAGAAAGTGCGCCCGTATCGTCGGCGATACGATGGGCAAATACCATCCGCACGGCGACAGCTCGATTTACGGCGCCTTAGTCAATATGGCCCAGGACTGGTCTACCCGCTATCCGCTTGTGGACGGTCACGGCAATTTCGGTTCCATAGACGGCGACGGCGCGGCCGCCATGCGTTATACAGAAGCCAGACTCAGCCGGATATCGATGGAGATGCTGGCCGATATCAATAAAGATACCGTTGATTTCGTGCCGAACTTTGACGATACAGAGAAGGAACCGTCGATTCTTCCGGCACGGTATCCCAACCTTCTGTGCAACGGCACCTCCGGTATTGCCGTCGGTATGGCGACGAATATTCCGCCCCACAACCTGCGGGAAGTGATTGGCGCCGTTGTGAAGATCATTGACAATGAAATACAGGAAGACAGGGAAACGACCATTGAAGAAGTCATGGATATCGTCAAAGGGCCGGATTTTCCGACTGGCGCCACGATTCTGGGAAGGGCAGGAATTGAAGAAGCGTACCGGACCGGCCGCGGCAAGATCCGCGTCCGCTGCGTCTCGGATATCGAAACGATGGCCAACGGAAAGAGCCGTATCGTAGTCACGGAGATTCCTTATCTGGTCAATAAAGCCCGTCTGATCGAGAAAATCGCCGAGCTGGTAAAAGAAAAGCGTGTGGACGGAATCACGGATCTGCGGGATGAATCGGACCGAACTGGTATGCGCATCGTGATCGAGCTGCGCCGCGATGTGAATGCCAACGTAGTCATGAACCAGCTTTTAAAGCATACGCAGCTGCAGGATTCATTCGGCGTGATCATGCTGGCTCTGGTGGATAATCAGCCGAAGGTGCTGAATCTTCTCCAGATGCTCAATTACTATCTGGATCATCAGAAGGAGGTAGTGACCCGCCGCACGAAATATGATCTGAATAAGGCGGAAGAACGGGCCCACATCTTAGAAGGACTGCTGATCGCCCTCGATCATATTGACGAAGTGATCCGGATCATCCGCGGTTCCCAGACGGTCCAGATTGCAAAGCAGCAGCTGATGGATCGGTTTGGATTAAGCGATGCCCAGGCGCAGGCGATCGTAGACATGCGTCTGCGAACATTGACCGGTTTGGAGCGGGAGAAGCTGGAAGCCGAGTATCAGGAGCTGGAGACGAAGATCGCTGAGCTGAAGGCGATCCTGGCCGATGAGAAGCTTCTTTTAGGGGTTATCCGCACCGAAATCCAGACCATTGCTGACAAATACGGCGACGACCGCCGCACCGGCATCGGATTTGATGATTTTGATATGACCGCCGAGGATCTGATTCCCAACGACGAGACCGTGGTCACAATGACGCATTTCGGATATATCAAGCGGATGCCGAAGGATACGTTCCACAGCCAGAACCGGGGCGGCAAGGGAATCAAGGGAATCCAGACCATCGAAGAAGATTATGTGGAAGACCTGATTCTGACGAAGAACCACAATTATATCATGTTCTTCACCAATACCGGCCGCGTCTACCGTCTGAAAGCCTATGCAATTCCGGAAGCCGGCCGTACCGCCAGAGGAACCGCGATCGTAAATCTCTTGCAGATGATGCCGGGCGAGACCATTTCCGCTATCGTATCGATGAAGGATTACGATGAGAATGATTATCTGTTTATGGCGACGAAGCGGGGCATGGTAAAAAGAACGCCTCTGCGCGAGTACGCCAACGTGCGTAAGACTGGTCTTCAGGCTATCGTGCTGCGGGAAGACGACGAGCTGATCGAAGTAAAGGTCACAGACAATACGAAGGATATCTTCATGATATCGAAGAAGGGCCAGTGCATCCGCTTCCATGAGACAGACGCCCGCGTTACGGGCCGCGTCTCCATGGGCGTCACCGGAATGCGGTTAAATCCCGGCGACGAAGTCATCGGTATGCAGATGGACAGCCAGGGAGAGACCCTTCTGACTGTGTCGGAGAAAGGCATGGGCAAGCGGACGAAAACCAGAGAGTTTACCGCGCAGTTCCGCGGCGGTAAGGGCATCCGCTGCTATAAGATTACCGAGAAGACCGGCGATCTGGTGGGTGCGAAGCTGGTGAAGGACGATCACGATATCATGATGATCACCAACGAAGGAATTATTATCCGAATTGGTATCGAAGATATTTCTGTGATCGGCCGCGATACCTCCGGCGTAAAGCTTATGAATATTGAAAAGGATTCTGATACACGGATCGTCAGCATCGCGAAGGTGCGGGACGACGGAGAGAAGAATCCGGATTCAGGAGAGGCTGCAGACGCGGCGGAAAATCATTTCAAAGATGACGAAAAAATTTATGAAGATGCGGTGTTCGATGAAACAGAGGATGCCGGATCTGCAGCAGATGAATCTGACTTGGAATAATTATAGAAATTACAAGCAAAGCGTCACTAGCGCCCTGCTTGTATGGAAATGGAAAGAAGCTGCCCCCCGGCGGCTTTTTTCTAAAGAAGGCAGCGGCCGGTTCGGTCGATATGGCTGCCAACTGCATTTAGTAAAATCGCGGAGGTATAGGGATTGAGAACGATACAGGCGGAAGAAATTACGAGAAATATTAAGGAAATGTGCATCGAAGCGAATCATTTTCTCTCGCCCGATATGTGCCGGGTGTTTGAACAGGCGGTATCAGAGGAACGCTCTCCTCTGGGCCGTCAGGTTCTGGAACAGCTGCAGGAGAATCTTCAGATCGCGGGCGAGGATAGGATCCCTATTTGTCAGGATACGGGAATGGCGGTCGTATTTTTAAAAATCGGACAGGATGCACATATCGAAGGATGTTCTTTAAGAAAAGCGGTAGACGAAGGCGTCCGGCAGGGATATACGGAAGGCTATCTCCGCAAATCCGTGGTCGGCGATCCCCTTGAACGAGTGAATACAAAGGACAATACGCCCGCTGTTCTTCATACAGAGATCGTGGACGGAGACCGGATCGAGATCACGGTCGCTCCGAAGGGCTTTGGAAGCGAGAACATGAGCCGGATATTCATGCTGAAACCGGCGGACGGAATCGAAGGCGTGAAGGAAGCGATCCTGACGGCCGTCAGGGACGCGGGGCCAAACGCCTGCCCGCCCATGGTGGTCGGCGTCGGTATCGGCGGGACGTTTGAAAAATGCGCGCTGATGGCGAAACACGCGCTGACCCGGGATCTGAGCGAAGAATCTCCGGTTCCTTACGTCAGAGATTTGGAAAAAGAGATGCTTGAGAAGATCAACTGCCTCGGTATCGGTCCGGGAGGTCTGGGCGGAACGGTGACGGCTCTTGCAGTGAATATTGAAACATATCCGACGCATATCGCGGGGCTTCCGGTGGCGGTGAATATCTGCTGTCACGTGAACCGTCACGCGCGGCGGGTGATCTGACATAATAAGATCGATCATGCAGAAAATATTCCGGCGGCTTTTTTTGCATCTTTTCACATGTACCTCAGTAGCGAAACATGTATTTATAAAATGAAACAGAATGGAGCATAACATGGAAAAAAAAATATCGGTTCCGATCAGCCGGGACGATACGTCCGATCTGCAGGCAGGAGATTACGTTCTTCTTACCGGAACGATCTATAGCGCCAGAGACGCCGCTCACAAGCGGATGCAGGAAACTCTGGACGCCGGCGGAAAACTTCCTTTTGATATCAAAAACAACGTGATTTATTATATGGGTCCGTCGCCAGCCCGGGAAGGCCGTCCCATCGGCTCCGCCGGTCCGACCACAGCCAGCCGCATGGACAAATATACGCCGGCCCTTCTGGATATGGGCCTGGGCGCCATGATCGGCAAAGGAAAGAGAAGTTCCGCCGTAAAGGAGGCAATCGTCCGCAACGGTTCCGTCTATTTCGCGGCGGTCGGCGGCGCCGGAGCAATCCTTTCCAAGCGGATTCTTTCCAGCGAAGTCATCGCTTACGACGATCTGGGAACCGAGGCTGTACGGCGGCTGGAAGTGAAAGATTTCCCGGTGATCGTGGTGATCGACAGCCTTGGGAACGATCTGTACGAGACCGCAGTGAGCGAATACTGTACGATATGACCGGCACCGCCGGCGTCATTTGGTCCATCCGGTTAAAGGAATAACGAGATATGGAGGAAAAATTATGAACAGGATTATACTGATGGTGATTATGGATATTCTGATGGTTCCGTATTGGTATATCGGACTGGTCCGCCGCGGTAAGTATAAAGAAAAATATTCGCTGCAGCAGGGCTATGATTTCATCCGCTCCATCGTAAAGACCGTCAATCGCAGAGGCCGCATCCGACTGACTATCACCGGCGTGGAGAAGCTTCCGGAAAAGGACGGCTTTATTCTCTTTCCGAACCATCAGGGAATGTTCGACGTGCTGGCAATCATCGAAGCGTGTCCGCGTCCCTTAAGCATTGTTGTGAAAAAGGAAGTGAAAGACTGGATCCTGGTCAAACAGGTGATGCAGATCGTAAACGGCCTGGCAATGGATCGTTCCGATATCCGTGCTTCTATGCAGGTCATAAATGAAATGAGCGGGAGGGCAAAAAACGGCCAGAACTTTATCATTTTCCCGGAAGGAACCCGAAGCCGCGACGGAAACAACGTGCAGGAATTTAAGGCCGGAAGCTTCAAGAGCGCGGTAAACGCCGCATGTCCCATTGTGCCGGTCGCCCTAATCGACAGCTTCAAACCTTTCGACCTTCCGTCCATTCGCCCGGTACAGGTGCAGGTACATATTCTGGATCCAATTTATCCGGAAGAATATAAAGGACTTAAAACAAGGGATATCGCGCAGATCGTTCAGCAGAGGATACAAAAGAAGATAGAGAAGGAAATATCGTGATTCTGACCTGCGAACAGATAAGCATGAAATGTTAAAAATAAGGCCAAAAATAAGCCAAAAATAAGTGAAAAATGGGTTGACAACGAGGGATAAGTTTTGTATAATTGTAAAGCGTCTTAAAAACAGAAATGTTTCTCAAGACCAATCTTATGGAAACTGGAACTACGGAGAAATACTCAAGAGGCCGAAGAGGCGCCCCTGCTAAGGGTGTAGGTCGGGTAACCGGCGCGAGGGTTCAAATCCCTCTTTCTCCGCTCTTTTTTCCAAGATCCGTATGATTGTTTTTTTGCCCCCTTCGGGCAGAAAAATTTTTAAAAAAGTTGTTGACAAAGCCGGATGGATGTGTTATCCTAGGGAAGTTGCGGCGGTAGTCAGCAGCACACGGACCTTG
>CANPYE010000029.1 GCA_947588005.1 uncultured Lachnospiraceae bacterium
TCGAGGGCGCCCGCTGGCAGAAGAGAGGGAAAGAGCTGACAGGCCGGATGATGAATATCGCCGGCTCGTCGTTCGCGGCTCTGGACTACGACGCCCTGGAGTCGCTGCAGGATTTTGACCGCAGGCTTTTGAGAAAAAGAATCCAGTATATGTCGGCGGGCTTAAAGTTGCCGCCGTCTGCCGCGCAGTACATGAATATGTCTAAGAAGGACTTTACGCAATACGACGAGTTTGCGTGGACATTTGTGTCCGGCCTGCTCCACTCCGCCGTCGCGGCGCCGGAAGCCAAGAATATTCTGGGCATGGATCCGGAGAACCTTTTCTACGTGGACGGGGTGTCCCTGAAGGAATATGCGGACGGATTGATGGAAGGCCGGGGGCCGGTGAATTATAACAGAGTGCTTTTGAACGCCATGGTGAACGGCGGCCACATGATCGATATGGCCCGGCTTAAGGCGGATCCGTATGAAAAAGCGGACAGGATGAACGCAGCGGGCGAATGGGATCTGGAAGTCATTCCGATCCGGCTGGATCTGAACGCGTGCACGATGAAGCGGAAAGAGGACGGCATGACCAATGCGGAAAAGACAGAGGAAATGTTCGCTGATGATGTGGAAAAAGTTCCGCGGATAAAAAGGATACGGGCGGATCTGAAGCCGAGGCTGGAGGCAGGCGTACAGAAGGAGAATGCAAGGCTTCTGAAGGCGGGAAAGCCGCTGGTCAGGCTGGACCACAGCCTGAAGATCGCGCAGAATCCGCCGGTTCAGTCATGGGACGATCTCAGGGCCGTTCGGGAGAGACGGCAGCAGGAAAATCAGAGGCAGATGACCGAAGGGAATAACCGTCCGGCAGCGCAGGCGGCGCCTGCGCAGGATGAGGCGGCCCCTGCGGTGCAGAATGAAGCCCCGCAGGTACGGAATGAGGCGCCGCAGGCGGTTCCGCCTGTGCAGAATCCGGCGGGACAGAATGAACCGGTGCAGAATGAGGCTCCGGCGCCGCAGGAGCACAATGGTACGACACGGCACGCGATGAATTTTGACGATCTTGTCGAGAAAGCGGAAGAAGCAGGAGAGATCCGGCAGACGGCGGAAATTACCCGCGCGCGCAATGACGACAAGACGCTAAGGCAGCCGGTGAAGGAAGAAAAGGCGCTGGGAATGTAAAAGCCGCGCCCGCCGGCGGTACGGAAGAAATTCTGTAAAATTTGCTTGACTGTGCGCTGAGGAGGGGTTATTTATGGAGGAAGAGGTCATTCGGATCACCCTGGAAGGACCGGGCGGCGAAGAGCTGACGTACGACATGGTCGGAACCTTTACCGCTGAGAACGGGAAGGACTACATGGCCCTGCAGCCCGCGGATTCCGGCGACAGCGAGGTATACCTGACGGGCTTCCACGCGGGGCCGAACGACGAGGTGGTCCTGGACGACATCACGGACGAGGAGGAGTACAGGGAAGTCTCCGACACCTTCCTGCAGCTTTTTAACGAGCCCCTGGCGGAGGAGTACGACCTGGGGGCCATGTACGAGGCGGAGGAAGCGCTGCTGGAGGCGGACGGCCCCGACGATTACTGCTATGAGGACGCGGAGGGGCGCCTGTTCGTCTACGGGCCGAACGACGTGCGGATCTATCTGGACGCGAACGGGGACTACATCCTGGACAAGGCGACGGTGGCCGCGCTGGCGGAGAGCGGCGCGGCGGCTGCGCCGGAGGGGCAGGAGGCGGCTGGGATAGGCGCGGCGGCTGCGCCGGAGAAACAGGAGGCGGCCGGGATAAGCGCGGGACAGTGACAGGGACACAGCGCCGGAGCGGCAAATAAGGCCGCGCGGCGCAGGACACAGGGAACAGCAGAAGGAGAGGATTATTTATGGAGGAATACGTTTACAGCACGCCGAAGCGGATCGACAACAGCAACGCCCCGGGGATGGATAAGGAGATCAAGGAGATCCTGGCGGCGGGGCACAACGCGCTTGCGATCGACATGGCCGGGACCACCTACATCAGTTCGGTGGGGCTGCGGGTCCTGCTGGCGACGCAGAAGGCGCTGAACAAAAGCGGGGGTACGCTGGTGCTGCGCAATGTGTGCGCGCAGGTGCACGAGGTGCTGGACATCACCGGCTTTTCGGGCTTTTTGATGATCGAGGAGTGAGGATGGGAGAAGAGAGAACCTTCCAGCAGAAGGTATGGAACGTCGGCGCGGCGGTGGTAAAGGGAGCGAAGCCGCTGGTGCTGTATTACCTGATGCCGTCGCTGTGCATGGCCCTGGGGTACGTGATCGCGCACCCGGACATGACGGCGTCGGAGTTCTTCGCGTATGGAGGGAACTTCTACACGGCGGTGGGGATGGCGCTCACGCTGTACCTGCTGTACCGGGGGTCGAAGAAGAAGGGAAAGGGATTTTTCGAGGACGCGAGCCTGTACTTAAAGGACGTGGAATGGAGAAAGGCGGTGCTGGCGGCCGCGTTCGGGGTGACGGCGGCGGTAGCGGTGTCGGCGGCGGTGACGCTGGCGGCGCGCGCAGGCATCGCCGGAGGGTACACAGAGAGCGCGGAGAGGATGCTGAAGGGGCGAGACGTCCTGTTCACGGCGGTGACGACGGTGCTGACGTCGCCGGTGACGGAGGAGGTCGTGTTCCGCGGGTACATGCTGAACACGTTCCTGGAGCACATGGGGGAGAAGAAGGCGGTGGTGGCGGTGAGCGCGGTGTTCGCGCTCTGCCATGTGCAGCCGCTGTGGGTGCTGTACGCGTTCGCGATGGGGCTTCTGCTGGCGTGGCTGTCGATCCGAGAGGACAACATCGTGTACGGGATCCTGCTGCACATAGGATTCAACACGCCGTCGGTAGCGCTGTGGCTGCTGACGGAGGCAGTGCCGGGATCGCAGGTGCTGTTCGACGGCTGGTGGCTGGTGCCGGCGTACGGGGTGGCGGCGGGCCTTGCGGCGGTGCTGCTGGCCCGGAAGTACCGGGAGCTGTGACCGGAGGCGGCCCTGCGGAAAGTCCGGGCTGCGGCCCGGGAAGGAAGACAGGAGAATGAAACGGAGCGGCCGCGTCCCGCAGGGGCGGGCCGCATGGAAATAAAGAGAAGAGAAAGAAGGAGGGTCAAGATGAAGGATTTCGACATCCGAGGGTTCTTAAAGACTGCGGGGATCTATTTGCTTTTGGGGCTTTTGTCCACGGCGGTCCTGGGAGGCCTGACGTCCATGGCGTTCGGGTACCTTTCGAACATGGGAGGGGGCTTTGTGGACTTCGGGGTCTACCTGAGGCCTTCCACGTGGCTGTACGGGCTTCTGGAGACGGTGCTGCTGGTGCTCGCGTACATGGTGTTCACGCCGGCGGGAGCGAAGCGGAACAAGAGGGTGCTGCGCGGGAAGGGGCAGCGGATCGAGGGGGCGCTGGAGAACTCCCGTTTCATGAACGAAGCGGAGAGGGACGAATATTTCCCGAAGAAGAAGTTCACGAAGCTGAACGAGGAGAAGCAGGACGGAATCCCGATGTACGCGGTGTACAACACGAAGAAGAAGGAGCTGGACATCAACCTGATGAGCCCGGCGCACGGCCTGATCATCGGCTCTACCGGCAGCGGTAAGACGACCACATTTATAAACCCGGTGATCCAGATCCTAGCGAGCACGTCGGCAGGTTCGTCGATGATCTGCACCGACCCCAAGGGCGAGCTGTTCCAGCTTCATTCCAAGTTTTTGCAGGAGCGCGGCTATAACGTAATGGTTCTGGATCTGCGTGATCCCTACAGCTCCTTCCGGTGGAACCCGCTCGGCGACATCTATGACCGTTACCAGCAGTACCTGCACACGGGGGACGAGATCTACGAAAGGACGGACCCGGCAGGGGAGAGCGGCCTGGAGTACGTGAACAAGCCGGAGGAGTACGGTGAGACGTGGTACGAGTACAACGGGAAGGCCTACGCGGTGAGGCGGGAGCTGATCAACGTAGTCAAAGTGGAGCGTCAGAAGATCTACGATGAGCTGTACGAGGACTTAAACGACCTGATCAGCGTGATCTGCCCGGTGGAGTCCAAGGACGATCCGGTCTGGGAGAAGGGCGCCCGCTCCATCATCATGGCGACCTGCCTGGCAATGCTGGAGGACAGCGAGAACCCGGAGCTGGAGATGACCAGGGAGAAATTCTGCTTCTACAATATCAGCAAGGCGATCAGCAATTCGGAGAACGAATTTGCGGCCCTGAAGGATTATTTCAAGGGACGTTCCAAGCTGTCCAAGGCCGTGGGACTGTCCCGCCAGGTGCTTTCGGCGGCAGACCAGACGCTTTCCAGCTACATGTCCATTGCTTTCGACAAGATGTCGATGTTCAACGACGAAGGCCTGTGCGCCTTAACGAGCGCTACCGATATCGACCCGACGAAGTTCGCTTCCGAGCCGACGGCGCTGTTCCTTAAGATTCCGGATGAGAAGGACACCCGCCACGCGCTGGCCGCGGTGTTCATCCTGTGCATTTACAAGGCGCTGATCAAGGTGGCGTCGGCCAGGGAGGACCTTTCCCTTCCGAGAAACGTATATTTTCTTCTCGATGAGTTCGGCAACATGCCGCAGATCGACAAGTTCGACAAGATGATCACGGTAGGCCGAAGCCGTAAGATCTGGTTCCAACTGGTGGTGCAGTCGTACGCGCAGTTAAATAATGTTTACGGCGACACGGTGGCCGACATCGTCAAGAGCAACTGCGGCATCAAGATGTTCATCGGCTCGAACGACATCGCGACCTGCGAGGAGTTCTCGAAGCTGTGCGGCAACATGTCGGTGGCGACGACGAGCGTAAGCGGGTCGACGACGGACACGACGGGAGGGATCAACTACTCGAACCAGCTGCAGGACCGGCCGCTTATTTATCCGTCCGAGCTTATGAAGCTGAACAACAAGAAGGACACGGGCAACGCCATCATCGTGACGTTCGGGAACTACCCGTTAAAGACGAAGTTCACGCCCAGCTACAAGTGCCCGCTGTACCGATTCGGGGAGATGGACCTGTCGGAGGTAAGGGCGAACGCGTTCTTCGGGGACGAGATTTTCTACGACCTGGACGAGAGGAACTACCTGGTGCTTGACAGCCAGGGAGAAGGAGGCCAGGGACCGGAGCTGAAGATGGCCGCGGCGCAGTAGGCGCAGCGGGGTGAGAAAGTCAGGCTGTGCCGGAAGAAGCCGGCCGCGGAAGGAAGCGGGCCGTACCGGGAACAGAACGGAATACAAGATCGCAGGATCGGGAGTAACGGGAGCAGAACTATGGGAAAGAGAGAGTACATAAAGGCGGCAGCGGCGGCGGCGGTGCTGTCGGCAGGGCTGGCCCTGGGAGGAATGAGCGCGGCGGCGAACGCGGTGCGGATCGGAAGCGGCGGAAGCAGCGGCCCGCTGGGCGGAGGGACGCAGAAGCAGATCGTGGACAGCAGCCAGGGGATCGGGCCGACGGTGGTGGAGAGTACGCTGGCGCAGACGTACCACAGCGACTATAAGACCTACGAGCTGTCGGTGGACAACAGGTGGTTCTTCTACGCGAACGTGGGGAACGGGGAGATCACGGACCAGCCGGTGCGGCTGGAGATCCCCGGAGGGATCACATACACGGCGGAGAAGGACGGGGAGGCGTATGCGCTGAACGCGTCCGTGCCGGTGACGGAGTACGGGACGTATGTGCTGACGCTGACGATGACGGAGGACGGGACGCGCCCGTTCAGCGAGCAGAGGATCTACAAGGCGACGTTCCGATTCCGGATCCAGGATAAGCCGGAGGAGACGGCGCCCGCAGGCGGGCTGGACAGCTTCGGGGAGACCGCGGGAAGCGGAAGCGGGAGCACCGGAAGCGGCGGGATGTCGCTGGATGAGGCGCTCGCGATCGTGAGCGGAGCGGGCTACAGCGTCGGGAGCGGAACGGAAGAGGAGAGCAGCGCCGCACAAGGCCCGGACGACGAGCTGCCGCCCCCGGAGGAACCATCGGAAGAGGAGAGCCTGGAAGAGAGCGGGAACTCTGAGGAGACGGAGGGCAGTGCGTCCGCCGGGATCATGGGAGACGACGGCCGTGTCGACGAGGAAACGCTGGATGCGGCGATCGACGCCCTGATAGGCCCCGGGTACGGCGACGGGCAGACAGGGGACTTCAGCGGCCCGACGGGCCTGGAGTCGGGGTACGACCCGTCTACGGGGTATTATAAGCACACGCTGGCGTCGGGAGCGGCGTTCTATACGAACGTTGCGAACGGAATGGCGTGCACCAACCCGGTGACGCTGCTGACGAACGACGAGATCAGTTTCCGTGCGCTGAAGGATGGGACAGAGGCGGCGTACACGGTGGGAACGCCGATCACGGAGCCGGGAAGCTATGTGTTCTTCCCGAGCCAGGACACGAGCGTGTACGCGTCGACCTATTACGGGAGGACGGAGCCGGTGTTCACGTTCCGGATCCTGGGGAGCGTCGTAAGGGATTTGGGAGTATACGACGCGCCGGAGGGAGCGGAGATCACGGGAGTGACGTGCAACGGGGAAGAGGCGGATCCGTCGTGGCTGCACGGGAGCTGGGCGTACCTGGGAGAGGACGGCCAGTACACGGTGGAGCTGGAGACAGAGGCTGGCCCGGAGCAGGTGAGCTTTCTGAGGGACACGGCGGCGCCGGTGTTCCAGGTGCAGACGACGAAGAGCGAGGCGCTCATCACGTACGCGGACAGCGACGCGGTGACGTGCGAGGTGATGCGCGGGAAGGAACTGGTGCACAGCGGCGCGCTTGTGGGGGCGGTAGCGGAGCCGGGGAGCTACACGCTGACGGTGTATGACGCGGCGGGGAACCACCGCTCAGCGAGCTTTAAGCTGTCGTACCGGATGAACACGGGAGCGATCGTTGCGGTGCTGCTGGTACTGGTGCTGATCCTGGCCGGTGTGATATTTGTGAGGAACATCAGCAGGCAGATGCGGGTGCGGTAGGAGGCCTGCGGCAGGTTTAACGCATAAAAGCATTAAGCCGGCCGCGGTTCCGCGCGTAAACATTCGATTGGAGGATCAGGTATGGAATACGTAATGCTGGACAGCTTTCTTGAAATCCTGCAGGATGTGCTGGGGACGATCTTTGATACAGTGCTGTCCCCGGTTCTGCGCGACGTGTTCAATTCCATCGTAAACCTTTTGGGGGAGCTTCTGCAGTCGATCCTTTCCGCCTGGCTGCTCCGGATCCTGGTCACGTTTCTGAAGCTGATCAATTTCCTGGAGGGAATCTTCAACGCTTTCTCCGGCGTCAGCAACGTGCGGATAGAAAATGTAAGCGAAAGCGTTCCGCTTCTGGAATATTTCTTCCGGATCGATACGGTGCAGAAGGTATTTTTGGGCGTCACGGCCATCTCGGTGCTGCTGGCGTTCATGGCCACCGGCTTCGCCGTCATCCGTTCCATTGCCGACGCGCCCTTCGAGAACCGCCATCCGCTGAGCACCGTATTGTCCAACGCGGTCAGGGCGGCGGTGAATTTCATGATTATACCGGTTACCTGCCTGTTCGTCCTGCAGATGTCGACGACGGCGATCCGCGCGATCAACACCACGATCAACTCGAACGGCGCGGACGCGTCCTTAAGCGACACGCTGTTCATCACAGTGGCGGGTCCGGCCGCCAATGCACCGGAGCAGGCAAATATCCAGAAATTTTCCTCCGGTCAGAAATATGAAGATCTGGATGCGGTGAAGAAGAGCTTTGATATTGAGAAAATCAATTACGTGCAGGGCTATATCAGCAGCTTTATGCTCTTCTTCGTAATGCTTGCGTCGATCCTCGGCTTTATTCAGAGAATTTTTATTATCCTCGTACTTTATATCGTAAGTCCGTTCTTTGTCGCAATGATGCCGCTCGACGGGGGAGCGAAATTCAAGGAATGGCGGGACATGTTCGTGGCCCATGTGATATCGGCCTTCGGCCCGATCCTGATTATGAAGCTTTATCTGATGCTGGTGCCGATCATGGTATCGGATAAGATGGTTTATACAACGAACAATTCGCTGCTGACGGAAACGATCAAGCTGCTTCTGCTGATTGGCGGGGCGTTCGCCGTCTACAAGAGCCGGACCCTTATCGTGTCGGTCATCAGCCCCCAGGCGGGGGCCACGGTGGCGCAGAGCGGCGTTGTTGCGTCGTTCGTCGGCGCTAAGATGGTAGGTTCGGTGAAGAAGGGGATGTCCTCCATCGGCAAGAGCATCAGCGGCGGAAAGGAAAAGAATAACAGCGGTTCTTCCGGCGGCAATGCAGGAGGCGGCTCAAATGGCGGCGACTCCTCCGGGTCAGGCTCCGGGGGCGGCGGTTCCGGCGGAACTTCCGGCGGGAGCGGTCAGGCATATAAGGGACATTCACGCTAGGAGAGGGGTGATAAGATGCGGCCGGAGGTTGTATACCTGGGTTTATTTTCAACCATTTTTAACTGGGTATTTGATCAGATTTTGAGTCCGATTGTTAAATTTATATCTTCGCTTCTGGAAAAAGTGCTGGGATGGCTCTTCGATAATGTCCTGGAGCCGCTTCTGGTGTCGGTGCTTTATCCGCTGTTCCGTTCGCTCCTGGATCTGGTGATGGAGATACTGGGACAGGTGTTTTACGGTCTTCTGGCGGAGCTGCTGAAGATCATCGACGCCATGCAGGAGGCGTTCAATATCTTCGCGGGCATCCAGGAGGTCACCTATGACAACCGCCTGACAGCGCCGCTTCTGGAGATCCTGTTCCGCATGAATGCCGTGCAGCGGGCCGTCCTGGTGATCACGGCCATCGGCTTCGCGCTGACGATGATGTGTGCGATTCTGGCGGTGGTGCGCTCCACGCTCGATATGGAGCAGGAGAACCGCCATCCGGTCTCCAAGGTCCTGGCGTCTACCTTTAAGGCGATGATTAAGATGCTTCTGATCCCCATGGTATCGCTGTTTGCCATCGCCATGGCGGGCACGATCTTAAGCAGCGTAAATTATGTAATGGGAGGCAATGAGACGACGCTTTCGAGGATCGTCTTCGTGACGGCGTCGCTGGACGCGGCTAAGGAGTCCAAATACAATGTATCCTCGGCTACGGATATACAGCCGGGCATCGATGATGAGCTCCGCAATCCATATTATACCGGCGAAAAAGATTACGCTGATAAAGATACGGTGGGAAAGGATTTCGACTTCGGCAAGTTCGATTACCTGATGGGCTTCTCCGGGTGTATCTTTCTGGCGGTGGTGCTGTTCATCGGGATGCTGACGTTTATCAATCGGATTTTCGAGGTGCTTTTGCTTTTCATTGTGGCGCCCTTCTTCGCGTCGCTCCAGCCTCTGGACGACGGGGAGAAGTTCAAGGCGTGGCAGGATATGTTTGTAGGAAAATTATTCGGCGGTTACGGCCTGGTGATCGCCATGCAGCTTTATATGATTCTGGTGCCTACCATTATGGGCGGCACGATCTCCTTCGGCGAGGGCAGCACGGAGGCCAATTACCTGCTTAAGTTTATTTTCCTGCTGGGCGGCGCGTGGGCCACGATCAAGACCGGCCCGGTGATCACGCAGCTTCTGAGCTTCCAGGCGGGAGTTCAGGAGGCGGATACGGCAAGGGCGGGCGTCGGCTTTGCCATGGGCGCCGCGGCGCTGGCCGGAAGCGCGGTATCGTCGGCGGGAGGCGCGATTGCCAACAAGTGGAGAGGACATAAGGCCGCGAAGGCGGAATCCCGGCAGGCGTCGGATCAGAGGATCCGGAACCGTCTGCAGGGGCTTCCGGCGAACGCAGGCGCAGGCGGAAGCGGCGGCAGCGCGGGACTTCCGGGCGGCCTGAGCGGAAGCGGCGGCGTGACCGGCAGATCCGGCCAGCCGATGATCTCCGGCAAGGGAGCGATGAAGATCGGCGGCGAAGGAACCAAGGGAGGCACCAGGGCCACAGGCGTGAAGCAGACGTCCTCCTTCCTGGGAGGCCGCGTGTCGCTCCATAAGACCGCAGAAGGCAAGACGGCTGTGGGCGTCAATTTTGGCAGCGCGCTCAGGGTCGGCTATGATAAGCAGGGCAATTTCCGTGTCAATGTGCTTGGCATGGGTTATAAGAGAAGCGCTGACGGCCAGCAGAAATGGTCGCTGCCTGTCGTGCGGTTAAAGAAGGCGCAGAATGCGGACGGAACCTCCAGCTACCGTGTGTCCAAGGTGAAGCTGCCGGCCGGCTTCCAGTGGAAGCGGGCGGAGACGGTTACGAAGAACGCGGACGGGACTTATTCGCATACAATGGGAAATATGTACTGCAGCGATATCAAAGCGGTTGGCATAAAGCGGCGGTTCGATTCCGATACCGGCAAGGTGGAGAAGCTGAGCGAGGGCGGATTCCACTGGGCGAAGAACAGCGAAGGCAAATATGTGCTTACCCATTCGGATAATCTCCTGGGCGGGCGGACGGAATACGAGACAGACGCGGACGGCAATGCAAGGCCTGTTTCCTATGAAGGCAATCTCTTCCATATGCAGTACGAGCAGGACAGAAAGGGACATTCAAGGCTGTCTTCGCTTAAGACCAGCGGCGGGTCGAGCCTCTTTGAAAGAACGGATCCCCAGACCTATGAGGGCCATGGAGCCGCGTTTACGGCCGGAAACGGCGGAGGCGGCGGAAGCGGCGGAGATACAGGCGGCGGAAGCGGCGGCACAGGCGGCGGAAGCGGCGGAGACACAGGCGGCGGAAGCGGCGGAGACACAGGCGGCGGAAGCGGCGGAGGCGGAACAGATACGGGCGGCCCGCCGCCGGCGGATGTACCGCAGGCAGAGAAAGTGGCGAACGACCGGCAGCAGACGCCGTTGACAGACCATACGCCGATCCGCGAAACGGACCGCGGAAACCATCAGGAGTTTTCGGGACATGACGCAGCCCAGCAGGGCGGCGGAGTAATATCCGGGAATCCGGGCGGCGCGCCGCCGGTCGTGGAAGCGCCGCAGGCAGAGGAGCCGGGCGGACAGACGTACGTGGATCCGCCGGTTGCGGATGCGCCGCCAGAAGGCATTTTGGACGGCGCTCCGCCGGCAGAGAATGTCCAGCCGCAGCGGGTAGGCAAGCCGCGGACAACGAATCAGCGGGCACAGGCGGCGTCGGACAGGACGCTGGCGTCGGCCCTGGGGCAGGACGGCGGAGATCACAGTCACAAATCCGGCCGAACAGAGAATCCGGCACAATAGATCACAGGAGGCGAATGAATGAGAATCATACCCAAGAGAACAAAGGTCAGGATGGAGCTGTTCAAGGGCGTGGAGCTGATGGATGTGCTGGTCGCAAGCATCGGCATCGGCATCTGTGCGGCTCTCCTGGTATCGAACCTTCCGGGAAGGTGGTTCATGCTGGTCGGGGTGCTGGTCGTTGTCGCCGCCCTGGTCGTGCCGATCGACGACGACAAGGGCTACCTGCTCCTCTATAACGTGATCCGCTACCTCGCGAGGTACCGCCATTTCTATAAGAGGGGGCATTCGCCGCAGGAGCAGAAGGCCGCTGCGGCGGGGAAGAATGGGAAAGCGAAGGCCGCAAAGGCGCCGCTGTTCTCCGTGGAGGACATCACGCCGTTCACGGGGATCGAGGGGGACTTTATCCAGTACGGCGGGGCGTACAGCGCGGTGGTGCTGCGGATCGAGCCGGTGGAGTTCCGGTTCTTCAGCGAGTCGCGCCAGAACAGCGTGATCGACCGCTGCCTCGGGGCGGTGCTGAGGACGTGCACGCAGGACGAAGTGATCAACATGGTGAAGCTGGACCAGCCGGTGGTATACGACGGGTTCGTGGAGAACGAGCAGGTGAAGCTGACGGAGCTGACGGACGCGTACTTAAACGGCCTGCTGACAGACGAGGAGCTGACGGTGCGTGTGGGGATCATCCAGGACCGGATCTCGCAGCTGGAGACGTTCAACCGGAAGGAGAAGGTGTACCGGCCGGTGCATTACCTGATGTTTTTGCACAAGGACCGGAACCTGCTGACGGAGCAGGCGCGGAACGCGGTGGCGACGCTGGCGTCGTCGGACATCGAGGCGGTGCAGTTAAGGGGCGCGGAGCTGGCGGTATTTTTGAAGTATAATTACGGGTCGGCGTTCGACGAGAGGGAAGTGAAGAAGCTGAAGCCGGAGCAGTATCTGGACTGGATCCTGCCGGAAGAGATCCGGTTCGCGTCGAGGACGGTGACGTACGACAAGCTGATCACGCACAACTTCCGGATGCGGGACTACCCGATGATCGTGGGGAACGCGTGGGGTGCGGACTTCTTTAACCAGATGGGGACGAAGGTGGTGCTGAAGATGACGCCGGAGGACCGCTATAAAGCCATCCGCGATCTGGACCGTTCCATCGACGAGCTGCGGGAGCAGCAGAACAATACCGGCAAGACCAGTAAACTCATGGAAGTGGATATGCATATAGACACGCTGTCCGAGGTGATGCGGCTCCTGCAGGGCGAGAACGAGATCCTGTTCAACGTGGGGACGTTCATACAGGTGAACGATTACGAGCTTTCGGAGGCGACGGAGAGGAACGGAGGGAAGACGCCGAAGAACAACGCGCTGGCGTTCAAGAAGCAGATCCGGAGGAACCTCGCGGAGGGGGGCTTCAAGGTGACGGATATGCTGATGCAGCAGTTCGAGGCGTACAGCTCGGGGCAGCTGTCGAGCTACGACGCGTTCAAGCGCTACAAGAGAGGGATCCATTCGAACTCGGTGGCGGCGGTGTTCCCGTACGTGGACAAGGCGCTGAGCGACCGGGACGGGATCTACATCGGCCAGGCGGGAGGGGTTCCGGCGTTCGTGAACTTCTTCCAGAGGGACCGTGAGAGGGTGAACAGCAACACGGTGATCATCGGCAAGTCGGGGTCGGGGAAATCGTACGCGACGAAGACGATCCTGACGCAGCTGGCGGCGGAGAACTCGAAGATATTCATCCTGGACCCGGAGAACGAGTACTCGAAGCTGGCGGCGAACCTGCAGGGAAAGGTGATCGACGTGGGGAACGCGACGCAGGGGAGACTGAACCCGTTCCACATCATCACGGCGCTGGCGGACGAGGATGAGGACGAAAGTGAGTCGGCGAACAGCTTCTCGACGCACCTGCAGTTTCTGGAGGAGTTCTACCGCCAGATCCTGCCGGGCGTGGAGCCGGATGCGCTGGAATACCTGAACACGATGACGATCCGGATGTACGAGCAGAAGGGGATCGACGAGACGACGGACTTAAGCGGACTGAGGCCGGAGGACTACCCGACGTTCGACGATCTGTACGACAAGATCATCAACGACATCCAGACGAGTTCGGGGGACTATATCAAGACGAACCTGACGATCCTGCTGAATTACATTTCCAAGTTCGCGGAGGGCGGCAGGAACGCGGCGCTGTGGAACGGCGCGTCGAGCATCTCGACGGACGAGAACTTCATCGTGTTCAACTTCCAGTCGCTGCTGGCCAATAAGAACAACGTCATCGCCAACGCCCAGATGCTGCTGGTGCTGAAATGGCTGGATAACGAGGTCATCAAGAACCGGGATTACAACTTAAAATACAAGGCCAACCGAAAGATCGTCATCGTGATCGACGAGGCCCATGTATTTATTGACAGCAAGTTCCCGATCGCCCTAGATTTCATGTTCCAGCTGGCAAAGCGGATCCGGAAGTATAACGGGATGCAGATCGTCATCACGCAGAACGTGAAGGACTTCGTGGGAACGGAGGAGCTGGCCAGAAAGTCCACGGCCATCATCAACGCCAGCCAGTATTCCTTCATTTTCCCGCTGGCGCCCAACGATATGGACGATCTGTGCAAGCTGTATGAGAAGTCCGGCGCCATCAACGAGAGCGAGCGGGAGGATATCATCAATAACGGGCGCGGCCGGGCGTTCGTGATTACGGGCCCGTCGGAGCGGACATGTGTGGACATCGTGGCGGCGGAAGGGATCGAAGAGCTCTTCACGATGTAGGATCCCCGGAGGCGTAAAGGCGGAAGGGGCCGCCGCGCGGGGCTGTGCATATGCGCAGGTGCGGGGCCGTGCGGAAGGGCAGGAAAGACGAGATGCAAGGAGAACAGGATATGAGGAAAAAGGCAGGGAAACTGATCGGGATGTGCGTGCTGGCGGCGGTGCTGCTGCCGGGATGCGCTGGGAAGGATGAGCCGGCGGTGAACGCGGCGGCGGACGGCGTCCTGACCGTGGGGATCATAGACGGAGAGGACGTCTTCGCGGCGAAGGGGCCGGGAGGATATGAAGGGATCGAGCCGTCGATCCTGAACCGCCTGGCGTCGGAGCTGGGGGTGCAGATCGCCTACGCGGAGGCGGGAGACGTGCAGGAGCTGATGGACCAGCTGGACGCGGGTACGGTGGACGTGGCGGCCGGGAGGCTGGGGCGCCTGGAGACGTACTCGAGCGGGCGGCTGGTATCGGACAGCTACGCGGTGAAGGGGATCTACCTGGTGACGCCGGCGGAGCTGTACGTGGACTCGCTCGCGACGTTCTCGGGAGAGAACGTGGGAGTATCCGCGCTGACGCCGGACGCGGCGCGCCTGGAGCTGCCGGGTTCGGACGAGGTGACGCTGGTCAGCTACGCGGACGTGTCGGGAGCGGCCGAGGACATAGGAGCCGGAGTGATCGCGGCGCTGGTGTGCACGGAGCGGGAGGCGCTTAAGCTGGCGGAGGAAGGACTGAGAGCGGTGGAGCTGTACGGCGGCCCGCGGGTGGACACGGTGTTCTACCTGGCGCCGGGACAGACGGAGCTGCAGGGGGAACTGAACGCGGTGATCGGGGAGTACCTGGACGGGCAGTGAGAGAAGTGCGGCAGGCAGAAGGAAGGATCCAACAGGAGGAAGCGAGGTGCCGAGATGGCATATTTTGACAGTCCGAAGAACCGAGCCATGTGGGAGAGGACGCTGGCGGGGCTCAGGGCAGAGAGAGAGAGGCGGAAGGCGACGGGATACGCGCCGGTGAGCGGGGAAGAGGGGAAGGCGCCGGAGCCGGCGAACCCGTACCGGAGGCGGATCAGCCTGTCGGAGCTGGAGGAGATCGAGAGGCAGTCAGAGGGAATCCGCAGGGTGCCGCGCCCGACGAGGCAGGCGCAGGCCGGGATGCAGGAGGCGCAGGAAGAAAAGCGCCTGAGCCAGCGGTGACCGCGCGCTGCTGCGCCGGACAGGGGAAACCCCTCCGGAAGGCCGCCGCCGCGGCCCTTGCGGTCCTTCTGCTGGCGGCACGTCCGTTCCCGTCCTCTGCGGAGGGGAACCCGCTCGTCTGCGTCATGACGGCGGAGGATGCGGGGAACGGCTATGAGTACCTGGTGCAGGGGATCGGGACGTTCACGGTCAACTGCCAGGACGGGGAGACGGTCCCCATCCTCGTGTACGAGGCGTACGACGGCTGCCGCGCGGTGCTCTACCGCGATGGCCGGGAGGTGGAATCTGACGGCCTGGTCTACGACCCGGGGCTTTACGAGCTGCGCATCTACCGGGACGGCGCGGAGGACGGCGACTACGGGAGTTTCCACGCGGCCGTGAAGAACGAATACAGCAGCCTGGAGACCGGGAAGGCGCCGGAGCTGGAGGAAGTGAGAAACCCCGTGCTGGCGCTGTCCTGGGACGCCGGAAGGAAGGTGTTCCGCTATACGTTCCCGGACGGGGTGTGGTTCGAGACGAACATCCCTGCAGGCGGCTGGAGCCGGAGCGCGGCGCGGATCACAGCGGACGACAGCCTCCATATCTACCAGATCTATAAGGACGGAGAGGTCGAGGGGATCGGAAACGGGACGGCGTTCAACGAGACGGGCGGCTACGAGCTGATCCTGCGGGACAATGAGCTGGGGAGCCGCGGGACGGCGGCGTACTACGCGGTGATGTCGTTCCGGCTGTACAAGGACGAGACGCTCTGCCTGTCGCGGGTGAACAGCCCGATGGGGCTTAAGCTGGTATCGGTGAAGCGGGACGGGGAGAGCGAGGCCGTGGAGGATGCGGACAGCATCCAGCTGGAGAAGGACGGGAGGTACGAGCTGGAGTACGCGGACGGGACAGGGACGGTATGCTGGAGGATGGAGTTCGTGCGGGACACGACGCCGCCGCAGCTGCGGTTCAGCGTCCCGGTGGACGAAGGGCCGGTCCGTGAGGACGTGTCGTTCGCGCCGTCGGAGCTGGACGCGCGCGTCCGGCTGGAGAGGAACGGGTCGGAGACGACGGCGTCGCTGAACATCATCCGAGTGAACGGGAACTACCACATGGAGGTATCCGACCGCGCGGGGAACTGCCGAGAGTATGATTTCACAGTGGAGAAGCGGACCAGGATCGACATCCGTACGGCCGTGCTGACGCTTGCGGCGGCGGCGCTGCTTTTGGCCGGAGGGATGGCTTACTGGAGGAGGAGTATGCGGGTGCGGTGAGCCGGCGCGCGGAGAACATAAGCCGCGGGGGTGCGGTGAGCCGGCGCGCGGAGAACGTAAGCCGCGGGGGTGCGGTGAGCCGGCGCGCGGAGAACGTAAGCCGCAGGGGTGCGGTGAGCCGGCGCGCAGAGAACATAAGCCGCAGGGGTGCGGTGAGACAGAGAAGAACAGAAAACAGAGGACAGAACAGAGAATAGAACTAAGGATGGTAGCAACCGCGGCGGCCAAGCCGCGCTGCTATAGATATCATGAAGGAAAGGAGGAGAACACCATGCTGCAGAACATGATATTTGCTGCGTTCACGAATTCCTCGGATTCAAACAACGTCAATCCGTTTGCGACGGCGGCGCAGCCGATCGTGAAGCTGATCGACCAGGCGGCGGGCCCGCTGCTGGCGATCGTGGTGGCGCTTGGCACGCTGTACTGCATTTTCCTGGGAGTAAAGCTGGCCAAGGCGGAGGAGCCGCAGGACCGTGAGAAGGCGAAGGGAGCCCTGAAGAACGCGATCATCGGCTTTCTGCTGATCTTTGTGCTGATCGCGGCGATGAACCTGATGCTGACCCCGCTGATGACCTGGATGAACTCGAACTTGGCGACCGCGGGCCAGAGCACGATCGCAACTTTAAAGTAATGCAAATTACATCATTTGGCCAGATGATGTAAGACTGTATCGGAGAGGGCGTGAATGCGCGTTCTCTCCGATACAGTTGAATGCCGTACCGCGGCGGCGCCTGCGTGCGGAAAATCATAGGGAGAAGGAGGAAAAAGTATTATGAAAATGGGACTTGTGAGAAGGGCATCCTGTCTCTTCTTGGCGGCGACATGTGTGTTTCTCACAGGCTGCCATTCGATTCTGTATGACGGAAATCTTCATTTCAAGAGCTATGAGCCGGAGACTGTGCCGTTAATCTATGACGAAGTCAGCAACAAGGTGGATACCAGCAATCAGGAACTGAACGCGGAACGCTTTAATATAGAGGGAACAGACGCCTTCTTCATTCTTCCGTGCCATAAGAGCGATCCGGACGAGATCGTAGACTTCAAGCTGCTGGATTATACGAACGCGGGAACATTTATCTATGCGTACATATCAGAATTCGAACCGGGGGTGGATAGAAGCGGGGGTGCGATGTGCGGATATCCGAATATCGGACAGGTGAAAGCAGACGGCAGCATTGTGGAGGCTACCATCGATATGCTGGGCGACCGGACGGCGCCGACGGAGGCGGCGGCTGCCGGCGATGACGAAGAAGAGGAGACGCTCCCGCCGCCGCCGAACCCGGGACCGGTTTCGGAATCGGTAGATGTGAAGACGGAGTCGGAGGCTCCGTCCTCTTCCGAAGCGGCTTCGTTGGCAGCGGCTGAGGGAGCTTCCTCCGGGGCGGAACCGGCGGCGGAAGCAGATACGCCGGAACCGAAGCTGCAGACCTTCGATCCGGGCGAGCTCTGGTGGGGGACAGACGCTGTAAGCGGAACGACGCCGGAGACGGCGGCGGAAACCTCGCGGTCGGATACCAGTCTCTGGTGGGATACGGGGGAGTCGGAAGGCTTCGGCTATGTAGACTGGTCTAAGACCGAGTCGGAGGCTGCGTCGCTTGAGGAATCGATGGAATCATCCTACGCTGAGGAACAGGCTTCTAAGGAGGAGGCTGCCGGCAGCTCGGAAGACAGGTCGGGGTGGGGGGATGGAAGCGAGCCGGCTACCGACGGAACAGGCGCACAGATCAAGGAGACGGAGAGCAGCAGCCCGGAAGATACGAACAGAATCCCGGTAGCGACAGTCATGATGGCTTATGACCCTCAGAGACGGGTCTATAAAGTCTTTTTCGCTGATGTTTCCGCGAAAGAGGCGGAGCATATGACCCAAATGTATACCTTGGAGGAGGAATACACGCTGACCGTCAGTGCCAATAAGCTGGCCAAGGCGGAGCAGTATTTTATCTTTTGTAACAACATAGGCTATGTATATGACCGGGATGGAAACCAGATCATCAGCAGCGACTATACCGCGCTCATACAGGTGTATGATTCAGAGATTCAGAGTAAAGTTCTTGATGAATATATGCATAACGCAGGCTATGATACCGATGATGATTCATGGCCAAAACCCGGTGACGATAATTTCGAAAAATTCGATGATTTTCATACTAAGCTCACGGACTGCATTAGGCAGAGAACGCTTACCGTTTCCAATGTGGTGATGGACGGCTCCTATTATGCATATATACCGGTCACGTTCCAGATGGACGATCCATCTGGCGAAAGCAGCGCGGATATTGATATTACGGGTTTGGATGGGGACGCAGCGGATCAGGCCGTGCTGGCGAACAGCTATCAGGCCGTTCTGGTCGGCATATCGGTGGACATCGGAGGCTCTGATCCGCCTGTAAAGTTTTATTCGAAAAATACGGCGTGGGAGGAGCAGAAGGCGAAATGGCTCTCCTTTGACGGAACGGTGATCAAAGACGAGACGGTCACAGAGAAGACTCTGGATACATATCTGAAGGATAATAAGATTTATAGTATGGAGCAGATAAAAAAAGAAATCGTTCCGGACAAATTCGAGGCGTTCCACACAGAGGATGGATATATGGGCCTGAGTCTGGCGTATCTGCCGGATATCTTTTCTTTCAATGGATATCTGGAGTGGACGGAGGATTCGGAGACGAAGCTGTATTCGGTTCCTATGTGTCTCCGGCAGCTGTATTTCTATTGCAGCTCATATGATACGAGCGTTAACGGCGCCGTATTCTCTGAGGGAACCAAAGCGGAGATAGAAAAAGGGGGATATGGGGATTTGACCGATCATGACAGTATGAAGAAGATGCTGTGGTCTGAGGTAGGGCTTGCGACCCAGATTTATTCAGGTGCCCTGGACGCGCTGGCGCAGATGGCCATGGGGAACATGGAGACGCTGAAGAACTGGCTGAGGGACAGCCTGATGAAGACGGTGGAGCAAATTGCGGCTATGAGCAATGTACGGATGCTGATTCCCTGGATGACGCCCGGGGCCTGGAACGCCGAGAAGGGAATCAACGAGTGTCCTGTGCCGAATGAGCTGGTGTCCGATGAGGCGGACAGTCTGGAAGCGATCCTGGCCTGCCGCGAGGTATTGTTAAACAGCGGGAGCCAGTACGAGGGCGAGTTCTCCCAGTATGTGCCGATCACGATCGGAGGAGACCGGGATCTGAAAGGAAGAAAGATAACGTTTGGCATGAACGTGGTGGATTATGCGGATACAGAAGGCGAGACGGAGCTGACCAGAACCTTTAAGCAGGAGATCAAAGAGAAGATTGCGAGAAAGGACGCGTCCGGCAACGAATTAAAGGACGCGTCCGGCAATGTGATCTATGATACGAAGACGACGACGAATACATACACGCAGACGTTGGATCTTACCACGCTTCCGCTCAAGTACCAGTTTATCTTTATGAATGGCTCCAAGATGTCGGTGGGGCTTGAGCTGGATACGGGCGCGATGACCGCGCCGACCGGGGAACTGGGCGTGATCCTTTATGAGGGAGAGGATACGAATACTTCAAGCAAAATGAGTATTTCCGTCGCCGGAACGGATGTTTTCAGCGCCGGCGGCATCCAGGGAAACGCCAGCGACGCGGGGATCCTTTACCACAAGGATCTCTCCACCGGCAAGGAGACGGAGCTTCTGGCGCTCATCACCGACGAGGGCGTGCAGTTCTGCAGGCGGAGCGCGAACTCCGTGGCGGAAGGAAATACCGACATCAGCGCTGATATACAAAAGCAGCTGGCCGGGATCATGGGAGCGGATACGGGAATTGCGAAGGACAGCGGCTGGGCGGAGGACGCCGATGAAAGCTTCTTTATCACCAGCGACGAATTCGCGACGCGGACGACCAACTATGGACTCAGCACCATTTCCCTGGCCGAGTTCAATAATCAGAACTCAGCGAATAAGTTCGAAGGTGTGACCAACGAGCAGAATCAGGTGATCCGGACGAAGATCAATTCCGGAAGCGGGATGGACGCGCTTTCGTTCAGCCGCTTCACATTGCTGAATGATCGGGAGGTCCTGGTCGCGTCGTCCAATGAGGGGCTGTTCGCGGTGAACCTTAAGAGCCATCAGGCGGTCAGCCTCCACCCCGGCGCATTTTTCGCCGCGGTCCCCTACCAGAAGGAAGGGACGGAACAGTTCATGGTCGTCGGTTTCGACACGACGCAGTATTATTATCAGCCGAGTGATATTGTGAAAGCCAAGTGCTACGCCATGGATCTGGCGGCGGAGAACCGGGATCTGGAGAATAAGGCCCTGCAGGCCTATCTGTCGACGCTGGCGAACAACTACCTGATCCGGACCCACCGGATCGAGGCGAACGGAGATGGAACGGACGGAGATGGAACGGACGGAGAGGGCACGGCGGCTCCTTATATTAATGAAGCGGCGGATGATACGGAGAAGGCCGCCAATGAGCAGGCCCGGAAGCTGTTCTTCAGCACGGAGGCGTCCATGCAGTGGGAGCTTTACCAGATCACGCAGGGCGCCGGCTTCGCCTACACCCAGCGGATCCTGGATTATACGACGCAGCTGAGGCAGAAGCTCCTGACCCAGAGGGAGAAGCTGAATGAATTCTACAGCCTGTGCGGCCTGGGAAAATCGTCGGATTTTCTGGATTCCGTGACCGGGATGCCGAAGGATGTGACCCTGCGGGAGCAGGAGGGGGCGCTGATCCATGCCAATTATACCAGCACTCTGGAGCACGCGCTGGTGACGCTGAAGCTTTCTGAGGACGCGATCGATGGAATGGTGTCGAATAAGAACGAATATGAGGAATACCGCACCCAGATGCTGGCGGCGGAGACGGCCCAGAACGAGCTGAACAAGAAGAGCCAGAACGAGAAGAGCGAGCTCGTAAAGAGCAAGGATGTGGCGGATGTCAGCAGCAGCCTTTCGGAGGACGGACTGGATTATCTGGAGAAGACGGATTTCTACCGGTCGGTGCTTTCGGACGTCAAGAAGGCGTACGAGAATGGGCAGAGCCAGGCGGATCCTGTCAGCTGGGACGATTATATTCTGGAGCTTTTAAACGGCATCAGCCCGGATAACGCGGTGAACCAGCAGGAGCGTGCGTTTGAATGGTTTTGCCAGCTGGCGCAGATCGATCTCTCGATCATGAGCGAGGATCAGACGGAAGAGCTTCGCAACCGGCTGAACGGGATCAACCGCGTGGCGGATCTGGAGCTTCTGATCGTGGAATACAAGCTGAAGACGGCAACATATCAAAGCAGCGCCTTCCAGGAGGAGTTCCAGGAATTCCAGGATAAGACCTTCGAGGAGGAAAGCGAGCGGGCGGATGCGGTCCGGAAGGCCGGCTTCTATAAGATCATCCAGGGATTAATCGCGGACGCGCAGGAGCAGAAGCTTCTGGACGGCACCGACTGGGATTCGGAGCTGAACGATATCGTGTCGCTCTGCGGCAAGGGAATCGTGCTGGATCCGAATGTGGCGGAGCTGTTCACGGAAGAAGAGGAGAGCGGGAGCGGCTAAAGGATGCGGCGGATAGGAAAGCAGTTCATAAAAAGGAGGAATCAGATCATGGGAGAGACAGGAAGGAAGCGCGCGGGAAAACGGATGACGGCGCTGGGAATGGCGGCTCTGCTTGCGCTTGCGCCGGTATGCGAGACGCGCGCCGCAGGATGGCTCCCGCAGGAGAACGGGGAGTGGTGGTATCAGAGGGAGGACGGCTCCTACGTGGAGGACGGATTCACGCCCGACGGGTACTATATCGACAGCACAGGCGTATGGAGGGCGGAATATGATTTCCTGGGGATGACGCTTACGAACACGAATACGTTTGTGACGCCGGAGAATGCCGGCAGCTTCCTGAACTGGGAGAGCGACATGACCTACATGATGGACGCGGTCCTGGAGGAGCTGGACGGAACGAGAGGGCTGGAGCTGTCGGAGCAGGAGATAGGTCTGTACGCGATCAGCAACAACACCGGGAGAGAGCTGTTAAGCTTTTATAAGGCGCAGGACGGAGAGAGCTATGTGGTGAGCCTGAAGTGCCCGTTAAATACGACGAAGGCGTCGTCGACGACGACGCGGATCAGCAGCCGTGTGACGAAGACGACGACGGTGAACGCGGCGTGGTACGATTACCAGGTGCTGATCGGACTGCTGTCGAGGGTGAGCCGGACGGGAGCGAAGCTGGCCGACGCGCTGTATTCAAGCTGGGAATCGACGAACGCCTACAATCTGGAGAGGGATCAGTGGGTGGCGGTCGGAGACGCGCTGGTGAAGTACGAGGCGGAGAACGGAGAGGGGCTTTATTACATCAAGGCGAATCCGGCCCTGGTGTATTGACAGGAGATATGAACCATTCAGGATGACAACAGAATGAAAAGGAGGCTGTGACGATGCCACAAATGCGTATGACGCCTGCCGTGCAGACAGGATTCAGAAAGGGACAGGAATATTTAGCCCAGTTTAACGAGGCCGGGCTTCGCTGGAACGACGCCCTTGCGGAGACGGGGCTGCCGATTAATGTCGCGGATGTGGGACGCGGCGTGTCCTGCTTCGCCCTGATGTCGATGATCCGTCAGATGGACGAAGGGCAGGAGCCGGATCCGAATGCGGCGATCGACGATGTCTGCCGTCAGCTTACGGAGGACCCGGAGGCCCCGAAGAGACTGGTCGGGCAATATTATGAGTTTATGGCGGCGACGGATCCGTCTGCTTTGAACCCGGACAATCCGCAGGACGTGTGGCGGCTGTATTTTCTGTCGAAATTCCATCATCTCGGGAGCGATTTCGAGACTGCGTATCCGGATGTTTACTACGAGAAGCTGCGTGATGATCCGCAGAAATATAACCGGTACCTGGTTTCCAGCAATCAGTATTCTTCGGTCGTGCTTCAGAATCTGCAGATAGCGGCCGACGCCTATTACGAGCAGCAGGGAACGCCGGGTCCGCTCGCGCAGGGAGGGATTGCGTTCGTGCTTCCGGAAGCCAGGGAGAATCAGGAGCTTTTGGAGCAGCAGGAAAATCTCTATGCGCAGCTGTTCCGCCCGGCTCCGGACGCGGCGGCCGACCCGCCTGCGATCGATTTCAAGCTGCCGGGAAAATTCGGCAAACTTGCCCGTATGTCGGATGAAGAGATTTTGAAGCAGAATCCTTCCAGCAGCGAGATGTCGGCCTTATTTTCCTTTATCTCCAATCTGCAGGGGATTCTTCCGACGTCCGCGGCGCGCGGCAGGGCGTCCAACATCCACGGGGATGATATGAAGACGATAGATCTGATCTTCATCAACGGACAGTCCCTGCGGGATTACACGGCGCAGCGTCTGCCGGAGGAAAGGAGGACGTCCGGCAATATTCTCAATTACGCCGGCGCCATGCTGACGAAGGCCATGGTGGACGGAACGAACCGCATTTCCGTGGGCCGCTTCATTCAGAAGAAAGACAGTTACGAGATGAAGGCCGTTCCGCTGAAACTGGACCTGACGGAATGTCAGCCGGAGATAAAAGACGACACAAGCTATAGCTGGCTCCGCCGCCATGTGTTTAACTGGGGGCCGTTTAAATGCAAGACGAGGCAGGAGAAGGCGGACGAGGCGCTGGCGGACGAGGGCCGGAAGGAGCTGGACCGCGTAAACGCGCAGAAGGTATCGGAGGCATTCAATACCAGCGAGGAGAACAGGGTCATCCGAAGACAGATAGAGGATATGGAAACCCTGCGGAATCTGGTGGAAGAAGAAATCAGAACACGGAAGAGGGAAGGCAGATTCCCGCAGAACAGCAAACAGTTCGATGAAAGGGAATTCCAGAATCTTGCGCTTATGTTCGCAGACGATACGAAGCTCGACAGTTTGACGCCGCTGCAGAAGGAAACGTTCAAGAGACAGACGAGCGAGATGCTCGACGCCTTCTATCCCGGAGATCAGGAGAAGATCAACGGCTATCTGAACCGCATGGCGGACAAGATTATGAGCTTTGATCCCTTCGATTACAATCCGCAGAGTCCGGTCAGCGTATGGCGGAGGCTTTCCGCATCCGCCGTGCTGCAGGCGAGGGACACGTTCCGCAGCGACTATCCGGAATGGTATAACGCCAGGTTCCCCGAAAAGCTGCAGCAGGAGCGCTTCTCCGTGAAAGGTCAGATGGTCGAGGTCTGCGCGTCGGAAATGAATGAAAAGGCGACCCCGATCATGGCGGAGATGTGGAATTTGAAGCCGGAGCAGGTGTCCAGCCTGGGCCGTTACCATTCGCCTTACGCAGCGGGGGCCATGAAGGAAACGCTGGTGCAGGCAGACCGCCAGCTGCAGAACTACGCGGCCGGAGGTCCGGAGCCGAATGAACTGGCTGTGAAGATTCCCGCCGACTGCAGCTATTACGCGGACATGACCCCGGAACAGATGAGCCAGCTGAAAGTGAATATCCTGAATGCCAGGGAAGCTACCGGATTGACATTTGAAATGATCATGGCGGCAGCGGGGTCGGGGCTTTCCAGGGAATCGAGGGCGATCACGTATAACCAGCATATCAGCGACATGCAGGGGGAGATGTTCTATGTTGACGGAAAGCCGCTGCAGGAGTATATCGCCGACCAGATCCAGCCGGCCATCCAGGGCAGGCCGGAGCAGGAAGCCCAGCGTATCGCGCGCGGAGCCAAGGGTAATGCCCATGCTTTCCTGATAAATGCGATCCAGAGCGGGAAGCACCGTGTCGACGTGATGCGGATCGGTTACGACCGCGACGGGAACCTGGCGCTGATGCCGCTTGCGGTTAAGGCGGATCTGTCGGAATGTATCCGGACGATGGACGACGGCAGGACCAACGCGGAGGCCGCGGCCGAGCTGTTCAATAACGATCCGCAGCGCCAGAGACGGCAGGCCCTGATCACGGAGGAGTACCGGACGAGGGTAGGCGCGGAAGTGGATCGGGTGAACCGTGAGGCGCAGGCCGCGCGGGAGGCGGCCCGCCAGGCAGCGCCGCAGGAAGAGAGGCAGATGGCGCCTCCGCCTGCCGGCCATGAAGCCGAGCGGAAGGAGACACGGACGCAGGTAACATTTGAGGAGATCGTGGAGGAGGATTCCGTGGGGAAACCGGCCCGTGAAGTCCATGTCAGGACGCACAGCAATCCATCCGCCGAGATGCAGCGCGAACCGAACCAGATGGCGCCGCTGTAAATAAGGCTGTCCGGCCGGAGACGATTACTTAAAAATCCATCCGATTACTTAAATGTCAAATGTGGCGCTTCGAAAGGTGTGGTATAATAACTCTGTATCTGATATTAATTTCAGATAATTATTTAAGTGAGGAGGAACAGGAAATGACTTATGAGATTTTAGGCGACAATCTTCCCGTGGTGGTGTGCCATCTGGAGGACGGCGAGGCGATGTTCAATGAGGGCGGCTCCATGAGCTGGATGAGCCCCAACATGAAGA
>CANPYE010000030.1 GCA_947588005.1 uncultured Lachnospiraceae bacterium
ATGCCGCCGGTGCTTCTCTACCTGAACGGTCAGAGCGAGCTGGAGCAGGGCGTCGCCGCGTCGGGCGTGAAGGAGTAGTGAAGGCGGAGCAGGGTGCCGCCGCGTTGGGCGTGAAGGAGCAGCGAAGGCGGAGCAGGGCGCCGCCGCGTTGGGCGTGAAGGAGCAGCGAAGGCGGAGCAGGGCGCCGCCGCGTCGGGCGTGAAGGAGCAGCGAAGGCGGAGCAGGGCGCCGCCGCGTTGGGCGTGAAGGAGCAGCGAAGCCGGAGCAGGGCGTCGCCGCGTCGGGCGTGAAGGAGCAGCGAAAATGGTGCCGCGCGAAGCGGCCGGAAAGCAGGAACGGAGGTATGGATCGATGGAACACAGGCGTAAATGGTATCGGAGGATCCTGGTCGGATTCTTTCTCTTTATGCTTGCCGGTACGCTGATCTCGCGGATCTACGACAGTATAACGGTACCGAAGGTGCTGACTGCCTATGCGAAACGAAAAAGCGTCGAGACCATTATAAGCGGAACAGGCACCGTGAAAGAGCAGGAGACTGTGCTGTGTGATATTTTTCCGGGACTTAAGGTGGAATCCGTGTCCGTGTCCGCGGGCAGCGAGGTGAAGACCGGCGACGAGCTGTTCCATTTCCAGATGGCATCGGTTCTTGAGGAAAAGGAAAGTCTGGAGGAAGAACTCCGGAGAGCGCAGCTGAGCCTGCAGCGTCTCGATGTGGCTTCAGAGACCTACGCCTCGGTGACGCAGGCGGAGCTGGCGCAGCGGGAGCTTATGCTGGCGCAGCAGGCTCTGGCGGAAGGGCAGAAGGAGTACGACGAGCAGTGGGCGAAGCATTTTGTCAACAGGAAGAACCTGGTAGCGGAATATGAAAGAAAACGGATGCTGAGCGACGATGAGCTGATCCTGTCCCAGGAGCAGCAGATGGTCAGCGCGGAGAAAGAGCTGCGCAATGCCAGATCGTCGCGGGACGGACAGATTCAGGAGAAACAGCAGGAGATCGACGCGTTAAAGGCGAAGATCGAGGCGGCGAAGGGCGGAAGTCCGGCTGCGCCCGCAGCCAGCGCATCCGACGCGTTCGCGGATACCGCCGATCTTGAGAAGCAGCTGGCTGCCGCCCAGAGGGAGATGGATGAGCTGAGAAATCAGTGGAAGCTTACGATCGAGGAGATCAACTATCGTTACGACACCCTTTCGCTCCAGTACGACCGGCTTATGAACGGGGAGACCACCGCGCAGGAAACGCTCCGGGATTCGTATGAGGCAGAGCTTAAGCAGGAGGACGCGGAGGAGAAGGCGGAGCAGGAGACGCTTGAAGCATTGAAAAAGAGCGTGGAAAACGCGCAGTGGAATCTGGATATCGCGTCCCGGCAGGATAGGCAGGCGTCGCTGAGCGCCGGGCAGCAGGCGCGTCTGGCCCAGATCGACCGTCAGCTTCAGGAGATGGATATCCGGGATATCGAGCGCCGCCTGGCACGGATCGAAGAAATCGTGGCCGGAGAGGGTCGGGTGTGCGCGCAGACCGACGGGACGGTTATTCTTCAGGAAATAACCGCCGGACGGACCAGTACCGGCGAGGAGCGCCTGTCCATTGCGGCTGGAAGCCGTATTTTCGAAGCGGAATTTGACAAAGAGGGGCAGGAACTGTCTGTCGGCGACCTGCTGTCGGTCTCGATTCCCGGAAGCACCCGGACCGTGGAGGCGCGGATCGACAGCATGAACCTGCTGGGAGAGGAGACCGGGACGTTCAGGGCGGATCTGGCGGATCTGAACCTGGCGATCGGAACGGTTACCTCCTACCAGTGCCGCCGCACCTCAGACACCTATCAGCAGGTGATCCCGCTGTCGGCCCTGCGCCGCGATTCTGAGGGCTATTACTGTCTGGCCGTCCGCACCCGCAGCGCGGTCATGGGGCAGGAATTTAAGGCGGAACGGGTGGGACTTACGGTTCTGGAGATGGGAAACACAGAGGCCGCAGTAGAAGGAGCTCTTTTCGAGACGGATCCGCTGATCACGGCTTCGAATCAAGTTATCATTTCCGGGGACCGGGTCAGGCCGGTGGAGGATCTGCAGGGATGAAGCCGGAAAATGAAATTCTGCGCCGCGTTCTGTCCTGGCTGCCGGAGGCGCTTTCGGCGGCGGGGATTGGGATCCTGCTGGCGGTTGGCATCCGGGGATATCTGTTCCTGTCGCCCTGCCGCATCGAGACAGACTGCAGGGGCCTGGATATCAGCGTGGAACAGATGAAAACGTGGGAAGAACAGGAAAAAGGCGGTTATAACGGGATTCTGGATATGGCCGGATGGCGGACGGAGAAACAGCAGACTGTCACGGCGGTCAGCACCGGACGCAGTAAGGTTTCGGGGATCGTCGCCGTATACGGCAGCGCGTCCCTGGTGTATCCGGCGAAGATTCTGGCCGGAGATTATGCCCTGCCGTATGCGGAAGGCATAGGTGGGGGCGCAGCCGCCGGCGGCGCGGCGGGAGACGGTGCGGCGGATGGTGGTGCAGCCGCCGGAGGTGCGGCAGGAGACGGTGCAGCTGGAGGTGGTACGGCCGGCAAAGGCGCGGCGGGAGATGGTACGGCTGGCAGCGGTGCAGCTGGCAGCAGTGCAGTGGATAACGGCATGGCCGAGGACTCAAAAGAAGCTGGAGCAGCTGCGGTATTGAAAAAGGACGCCTTGGAAACCGGCGCATCTGGAGGAACGCCGGCTCTCAGCTGGCATCTGCCCGCCTGCGTCCTGTCCGCGGAGCTGTCCGACGCATTGTTCGGCAGCACCGATACGGCCGGGGAGCTGGTGAAGGCCGGCGGCGAACTGCTGGCCGTGGCCGGAGTGATCGATAGAGAAGGCGTCTTCCTGCTTAAGCGGGCGGACAGCGGCCAGATCGAGTATGCCGCATTCCGCATGTCCCGCCGCTATCAGGCGGAAGCAAAGGCGCGGCAGCGGGTCGGCGCGATTCATTGAAGGAAGCTTATCTTGATGGTTTGCCGCAGATTTTTCTGTATTACGTCAGTATGCAAAAAACGCGCCGGTGACGCTGTCATTGCCTGCTCGTGCGGCATTTTTTGTACGTCTATCGTCTGCACGGAAGAATAGGCCGTTCAAAATTTTGTTGATAAAAAATTTCACATTTCCTCCGAAAACAGTGGGAATAATTTCCAAATTGTGCTAAAATAACAGGGTAGCCAATGACAGCGCTGTTTTTCGGATGGAGGGGATGAGTATGAAGAAGATCAGCCGCAGGAACTGGACTCTGATCTGGGTTCTCGGCATGACCGGGCAGATCTGCTGGAACGTGGAGAATTCCTGGTTCAACACATTTGTCTATGACAAGATCGCGCCGGAACCGGCGATCGTATCGTGGATGGTCGGCGTCAGCGCCGCCGTATCCACATTCTGCGCGTTTCTGATCGGCACCTGGGGCGACCGGATCGGCAGGCGTAAACCGTTTATCTGCGTGGGTTATATTCTCTGGGGACTGTTTACATTCCTGTTCGGCGCGACCGAGCTGCTGCCGAAGGATCCGCTGCTCATCGCGGCTGCGGCCGTCGTGCTGATGGACGCGGTTATGAGCTTCTTCGGTTCCGTGGGGAATGACGGCGGCTTCTCGCCGTGGACCACGGATATTTCCGACGAGAGCAACCGGGGGACGCTGGGCGGCGCGCTGGCGGTGATGCCAGTGTTCGCTACGATCTTCGGGGCCGTAGTATCGGGCGTGATCATTGATCGGATCGATTTCTTCGCGTTCTTCGGGCTGATGGGCGCCATTGTGGCAGCCATGGGCGTTCTTGGTCTGTTTACGCTGGAGGACGCGCCGGGGCTTAGGCCGAAGCGGGATGAGAAAGGCTTCTGGCACCAGTTCCTGTCGGTCTTTAAGTGGAGCACGGTCCGCGGGAACCGGGAGCTGTTCTGGGTATTTCTGGTGATGACGGTCTATTTTATCGGGTTCAACGTGTATTTTCCATATATCACCATCTATTTCGTCAATTATATGGGCTATGACTATGGGATGACCGGCATCCTGCAGGGCGTGGGGCTGATCGCGGCGTCGGTCATGACGATCCCGGCGGCCCGCTTTATCGACAAAGGCCGCATGGCGCAGGTGATCGGCGCGGCATTGGCCTGCAATACGGCCGGCCTTCTTCTGGTCAGCGTAAGCCAGCAGGTCGCAGTTCTCCTGGTCGGTATCTTCGGCGCGGGCATCGGCTATATCCTGGTGCTTCAGGCCACCACGGCCTGGATCAAGAATCTGTATCCGGAGGAGCAGAGAGGACAGTTCGAGGGGATCAAGCAGATCTTTTTCGTATGCGTGCCGATGATCATTGGGCCTGCAATTGCCACGCAGGTAATCAACCGTCTCGGCGTGGAAATGGAAGTAAACGGCGTCATGGGCATGGTGCCGGCTCCCAGCCTGTTCGCGATCTCGGCGCTCCTGACGCTTCTGACGCTGGCGCCGTTATGGAAGGCGGGAAGGCTGAGCAGGGAAAGACAGGCGGCAGGAACCGTGTGACGGAGTGTTTGAAGGAGGATGTGAACATGACGAAACAATCACTGGAAAAAGAAATTTTCGAGCAGGGCCCGGTGCTGGACGCAAAGGGCCGCCCGATCCCCGGATTCTCCCGCAGGAGTACCCTCGTCTATAAACGCAGCGCCATCAAGGCGCCGCCGTGGCGGATCAAGGAATGGGATTTCTATCAGGTGACCAACGATCATCTGTGCCTGCAGATGACCATCGGCCATGCGGCTTACGCCGGTCAGGTAAGCCTGATGCTGTTTGATTTCGCGAAGGGAGAGAAATACATCGACGCCAGCCGGATTCTTCCGCTGGTGTTTAGCCGGCTCCATATGCCGGAGAATGCGGAGAAGGACAATCTGCTGGTTTATGAGCAAAACGGCGTGATGATGCGTTTCGAGACCAGGGATCAGAAGCGGGTCCTGACCTGCCGCTGGAAAAACGCGCAGGACGGGAAGGATCTGGAGGCGCGCATCCTTCTGGCGCGGAAGAATCCGGATTCCATCGTAATAAACCTGCCGTTTGACGAATACGATCACGCCTTCTACTATAACCATAAGATCAACTGTATGATCGCGGAAGGTTACATCAAATTAGGTTATGATGAATGGCATTTTGACAGGAGCGATTCCTTCGGGATCCTGGATTGGGGCCGCGGCGTTTGGCCGTTCCATAACGAGTGGTACTGGAGCAATGGCGCCGGTTACCTGAATGGGGAAATGTTTGGTTTTAACCTGGGCTGCGGTTTCGGCAACACGGACACCGCCAGCGAGAATATCATTTTCTATAAAGGCGCCTCCCACAAGCTGGGAAAGGTGGAATTTCACCTGGGAGAGAACTATATGGATCCGTGGCGCCTGACAGATCTGGACGGGAGGCTCAGTCTGACGCTTACGCCGGTGTACGACCGGACGACGCAGATCAAACTTCTGTGGGTGGATAACTGTACCCATCAGATGTTCGGGACATTCGCCGGGACTGTGGTGCTGGACGACGGTACGAAGCTGGATGTGAAAAATATAGTATCGTTCGCGGAGCACGCGGTGAACAACTGGTAGACGGCGCTGCCGCAGAATGACGCGGGAAGATTCGTGAAAAACCCGAAAAACCGGCGCGGAAAAATCGTCGCGTGAAGTGAAAAGTTAACTTCCACTTCTAAAAGCTCCGGCAGAAAAGTTGCCGTTAGTGTTGCACTGAAAAATCGTCGCGGAAAATCGCATTTTCTGCTTGTCAATTTCGGATAAAAGCTATATGATAGGTAATATAGTCCGTTCCGGCAGATATTCACGGAAAGCGGATGAACAACAGGGGGGCATAAGGCCCTTTTGTTGTGCTCGATGCCGGGGTTCGGCCGCAAAGACAAGATTCCTTTTGTGCGGCCGCAGGCAAAGTCCGGCGAAGCAGTATTATATTTAGAAGGTGGAAGATATTCATGTTAGCAGCGGTTAAGAAACTATTCGGACAGGTAGATATGACGGAAGGGCGGCCCTGGGAGAAGATCGTGCTGTTTACGATCCCGATGCTGATCGGCAACATCGCCCAGCAGCTTTATAATACGGTAGACAGCATCGTCGTCGGCCGGTATGTCGGCGACAACGCGCTGGCGGCCGTCGGCAGCGCGAGCCCGATCTTTAACCTTCTGCTGGTCCTGTTCGTGGGTATTTCCATGGGCGCCAGCATCATGGTGTCCCAGTATTACGGTTCCAGGGATCGGGAGAATCTGTCCCGCACCATCGGCAGTTCCCTGGTGCTGACAGGCGCGGCCTGTATTCTGCTGATGCTCGCAGGCTCGGTGGCGATCCGGCCGATTCTTGAGCTTCTGGACACGCCGGCCAGTATTATCGACTGGTGTACTTCCTATCTCCTCATCCTTCTGTGGGGAATTGCCGGACTGGCTTACTATAATATCCTGACCGGTATCCTGCGCGGACTGGGAGATTCGGTATCGGCCCTGGTCTATCTTCTGATCGCAACGGTCTTAAATATCGTTCTGGATATATGGTTCGTGGCCGGCTTTAAGATGGGCGTCTCGGGCGTGGCCCTGGCGACGGTCATCGCGCAGATGGTGTCCGCGATCCTGTGCGTGTTCAAGCTGCGGAAAATGACGGAATACTTTGATTTTAAGCTGAAATATTTTACGCCCAGCCGGAGCATGGTGACGGTGCTGAAACTGGGCCTGCCTTCCGGCGTGACCCAGGCGATCTTTTCCCTGGCGATGGTCGTGGTGCAGTCCCTGACCAACAGCTTCGGAGAAATGGTCATCGCTGCCAACGTGATCATCATGAGGGTGGACGGTTTCGCGATGATGCCGAATTTCTCCTTTGGAACGGCCATGACCACTTACGCCGGACAGAATGTGGGAGCGGGGGATTTCGACCGTGTGAAGAAGGGCGCGAAGCAGGGAACCCTGATCGCGGCCTGTACTTCGGCGGTGGTTACGGGAGCGATCGTGCTGTTTGGGCATAATCTGATGGCAATCTTTACGGAAACGGAGGCGCTTGTGGATCTGAGCGCCCGGATGATGAATATTCTGGCAGTAGGCTATATCGCGATGGCGGTAACCCAGAGCCTTTCCGGCGTAATGCGCGGCGCGGGAGATACGATAACGCCTATGTGGATCTCCCTTCTGACAACCGTAGCGATCCGCGTGCCGCTGGCTTACGGGATCGCGTTCGCGACCAGAACCGCGGAGACGCCGCAGGGAGATTATCACTGCCTGTGGATCTCGCTGCTGGCATCGTGGGTGCTGGGTGCGCTGATCACGGCGTTCTTCTATGCGAAGGGCAGTTGGAAGAAGAAAGCGCTGCACTGAGAGTCGTCCGAAAGAGATTTAGTAGGAAATGATCTCGTGGCCGGTCTCGGTGACGAGTACCTGAATCTCCCACTGGGCGGAGGGTTTGCCGTCAGCGGTGGTGACGGTCCAGCCGTCCTCGTCGTCTATGACGACCTCCCAGGTGCCCATGTTGATCATCGGTTCGATGGTGAACATCATGCCGGGGACCATCAGCATATCCTCGCCTCTTGAGGAGACATAGCTGACCCACGGGTCCTCGTGAAATTCCAGGCCGACGCCGTGGCCGCCGATGTCGCGGACGACCTGATAGCCGTTGGCTTTGGCGTGGTCGTTGACCGCCTGCGCCATGTCGCCTAAGAACCCCCAGGGCTTCACCTGTTCAAGACCCAGATACATGCTTTCCCGGGTGACTTCTACCAGCTTCCGGTTTTCCTCAGAGACATTTCCGATCATAAACATCCGGGAGGAATCGGAGAAATAGCCGTTGAGAATGGTAGAGCAGTCCACATTGATGATGTCGCCGTCCTTAAGCACCCGGTTCGGAGAGGGGATGCCGTGGCAGACCACTTCATTGATGGAGGTGCAGACGTTCTTTGGGAAGCCTTCGTAGCCTAACGGCGCGGGAATGGCGCCGTACCGGGCGGTTTCCTTCGCGACCCATTCGTCGATTTCTTCGGTGGCAACGCCGGCCCTGATATGTTCCGCTACGTAGTCCAGCACAGCGATATTTACCTTTGCGCTCTCGCGGATGGCGGCGATCTGGGCCGGCGTCTTGATCATACTGTGGTCGGGAACGAGATGCCCCCGATACTGGATGGACGCAATTTTCTGGTCGAAATCGTAGTGGCATTTCTTGTATTTTAGTCCGCTGCCGCACCAGCAGGGGCTGTTCCGGTTGATTATATGCATGAGATGACGCTCCTTGATTATGTATTCGGCGTGTCCGGCGGACACTCCATTCCCTTTATTATACACGTTTTTGGGCGGCGCTCAATCATTTTTTGAAAAAGAGCGGAAAAGGGAGGCGGAAAAAATTGAAAAAATTGAAAAAATGAAAAATTCTACTGTACAAAATGCATTTTTTGTGGTATTCTCTTAAAGTACCGATTCCGCCGGGGCATCCCTTGCTCCGATGCGGGAAAGAGCGTGGGGCATTAGCGCAGTTGGGAGCGCGTTTGAATGGCATTCAAAAGGTCGTGGGTTCGAATCCCATATGCTCCATTGAAAAAGTCCGTGGTTGCGGGCTTTTTTCATTTTCGTTTTGCATTTCGTGTTGCATAACTCCCTCAAAGTATTCGTAAATCTTCAGATGAAGTCATGGAACCGCTCGAAGCGATGGTTGAAGCTGCTGAAAAGACAATGCAGGAAGCTTGGTGATTTAGTAAATTTCTTGTTTCCATCACTGTCGTTTTCAATTCTCTGGATATTATATGTTAGTGCTTTCTCCAGAATGTTATAATTGTCCGTAACAATATTCTCTTTGTCAATTATTACATTGATTATTTTAATATCCAGAGAGGCAATCATAACGGCGAATTTCTTTAGAATTTCATTCTTTTGCGAAGGAGTCCATTCGTAATCTCGATATGGATTTTTGTCAGTAAGGAAATGTTTTGTGTGCATTTCTTGATTGAGATAAAATCCATAGTCTATTTTTAATTGCTGACGCAATTGTTTTACTGCATCATAATTTTTTTGCCAGGAATCGAGGGGCATATATAAACTCGTAAGAGTGAACGTGTTACTAGAAGTGGAGATAAGGCCGTCATAAAATAATGAAATCCATTAGCTATTTCACATCGCTCTGGAAAGCAATAGCCTTTCCTAGAATATACACTTGGTTTAATTCTTCTCCAGTATAAATTAGATCTTGGTAATTTGAATTTTCCGGTCTCAAAATCATCAGAGCTTTTTCCTGATAATAGTAAATGCGCCTTAACGTGGCCTCATCATTATTATTTACCATAACTGCGGCTATTTCACCGTTTTCAACAATATCCTGTTTCCTTATAAATACGATATCCCCGTCATGTATTCTAGCGTTAATCATACTATCATCTTTGGCACGGAGGCAGAAGTCAGCTTTAATATCTGGCCCGACTATGACATAGTTCTTTCTATCTTCATCAGTGCATCGAGGCTTCCCACAAGAGATTTCTCCGGACATGGGGGAACGTTTTAATTCTATTGGGAAGGCATTTTCTATGGAAAGAAAATTCTTTGAGTCTATCCATCCCATAATGAAAGCAGGCGAGACATGTGCAATCGAAGCAATAGCTTCAATTTTATCAGAAGGAATGTTTGTTATGATATTGTTCTCATATTTATATAAGGTTTGTTTGGAGACGCCTATCCTATCAGCAAAATCTACTTGACTGATACCTATCTTTTTTCGAATTGATTTGATACGTTCGCCGATAGTCATGTTGAACCTCCTCTTTTGCAGTAACTTTATAATAGCATAAAGTGGTTATACAATCAAGAAAAACACCTTAACAAGTTACAAAAATGTGGTATTATAGCGGCAACTTAACAAGTTGTGAAAGGTTGAATCATGTAGATTAAAACAAACTGCATTTTAACTCCGTACGGCGATATAGCCTGACGGGGATGCGAATCCCGGATGCGTCCAATATCAGTTTCAGATTATTTCGAGGAAACCATATTTTCTTTCCTTTTCCGAAATTTATTGCAACAATGAAAATACGCGGCGCCAATTCCGGCCGAAGCGGCCGCCGGGGAGCGGAGTTTCAGGGCGGATAAGATAAAAGCTGTCGTGGAGTAGCCAACTCTACGACAGCCTCTTAAAACCGTAATATTCCTTTATCGAGATGATTGTACAAAAGAAGCGCCGATTTGTCAATACGGCCTCTTTGAAAAAATATGAAGGAAAATCTTAATATTTTTTGTAGGAAATTTGCGGCCGGCAAAGCAATGTCCAAAAGAATACGGAACTGTTTTACATCTAAAGGAGGGTGTTATTTATGCTGGAAAACATGCTGAAAGAGTATCTGAAAACCGGCCCGCAAAAGGGGCGGCGCTATATCGTGGAGGAACAGGAGGACGGAAAGCTCCTTTTCCTGCCCTGCTGGTCTGAAGCGCCGGAGGAAGCCCCATCCGTACCCGCACGTGATACCGCCCTTCTGAAAGAATACGCGGAGAAATGGCTGGACGCCGCGAAGCGGAATGTGAAGGAGTCCACCTACATGAAATACTGGAACCTGCTGTATTCGTATATCCTCCCGGAACTGGGCGGAATGGAATGGAGCGCGCTTACAAGGGAGACGATCGAAGCCTTCTGCGGCAGGCTGCTTTCTGCCGGGGGGAAAAAGAAAAGCGGGCTTTCGCCGAAGACCGTCACGGATATCATGTCCGTCCTGCGGCGTATTTTCGATTACGCCTCTGCCTGCGGGGCGTCCTTGCCATCCAATATTTCCACGATCACGATCAAAAAGGAAACAAAAGAAACGAACTGCCTGACAAGGAAAGAGCAGGACCGGCTGTGCCGGTACCTGCGGATGAACCCTTCGGACCGGAATCTGGGGCTATTGATCTGCATTTTCACCGGTCTGCGGCTGGGGGAGGTGTGCGCCCTTACGTGGAACGACATCTCCTTCACGGAGCAGACGATCTATGTGCATGGGACGATGCAGCGGATCCAGACGAAGGACGACCCGGAGCGGAGGACAAAGGTCGTTATCACATTCCCAAAGAGCCGCAGCTCCGTCCGCCGGATACCGATACCGAGGGAGCTGATGCGGATCCTGTTTTCCTGCCGGAAGGGGCGAAGCGGGTATGTCCTGAGCGGCACGCCGGAGGCTTATGTGGAGCCGCGGACGATGGAGAGGCATTTTGACAGGGTGCTAAAGCAGCTCGGAATGGAACATATCAATTTCCATGCGCTCCGTCATACGTTTGCGACGCGGTGCGTGGAAATGAATTTCGATGTAAAGAGCCTGAGCGAGATCCTTGGGCACGCGAACGTCAGCATAACGATGAACCGCTACGTCCACCCAACGATGGAGCTGAAGCGGAGAAATATGCAGAAGCTGTCGGCGCTGATGGCGGTTGGGTAGGAGTGTCGAATAAAGTGGCCGAATGGAGACGGATGGACCGATCGGATTGAGAGGTTGAATAAGGCGGTTTAGTAGATGACCGGATAGGCCGAAAAGCGTGTATTTCCGTGAAAAAGTCGTAGAGTTGGCTACTCCACGACACGGTCCGCAGTCAGGCATGCGCATACGTTACTAACTATGCTGTGCGGATCTCAGGATTATTATACTTCCTAAATCCTCTGAAAGCTGTAAGGAAGCCTTATCAAGACTAAAAAACCCGGACGAGATTCGTGAGCCTTGTGGAGACGTTTCTTCTGATGGGGGTCATAACGGCCACAGCATATGCCGGAATCGGAAGGCAGGGGTCTCTGATCGTGTCCCGCAATGGGATGCAGAGGGACGCTATGCCTCAGGCATATCCTATATGGCAGCGGGCATCCGGGCTGACCGAAGGGACAGGACGGAATGGCGAAGCCTGCCCTTGCGGGAGGCTGGAAATGCCTGCAGAATACGACGGCGCCGTCAGGACCGCCGTAATGAAGAACAGCAGAGGGGAGCGGCATCGGAAATGCTGTGGTACGTGATACAGACTTATACGGGAAAAGAAGAACAGCTTGTGAAGATGATCTGCCGGCAGGTGCCCCAAAACTGCTACGGAGAATGCTTCGTTGCATATTATGAGCAGCTGCGGGACCGCAGGCAGGAGAATCAGATCCATATATTAAGGCTGTTCCCCGGATACATATTTATTTCAACAGATAAGGTTGACCGGCTGTTTCAGTGTCTGAAAATGATCCCGTCCATGACAAAGATCATGGCAAGCGGGGCATTTGCCTTCACGCCGCTTTTTGAGGGAGAGGCGGAGTTTTTGCTGGAAATGATGGACGCTGACCGCGTGGTGCGCCTGACCTATGCGGCGACGGATGGAAAGAACCATGTTTCCTATCTGTCGGGACCGCTTGAAAAATGCAGGGACCGCATCCAGAAATACCGGTTCCGTGACCGTTATGCGAACGTCAGTCTGCGGATCGCGGGCCAGGAGAAAATCGTGCGGATGGGCATTATCCTGAACGACGATATTCGCCGGGAGATGACGTACGGGAAGGTGGAAGCGCAGATCGACGTTCCGGGAAAATATATGAATCCAGCCGCCTGCGAACAGAAAGTTCCGCTTAACGAAGGCGATCGGGTGGCAGTCATCGACGGACCCTTTGAGGGAAATACAGCCATTGTCCGGCAGGTCAGAGGGGATACGGTATCGATCCGTGTGCATATGTTTGAACGAGAAATCCCGGTGGATCTGGCGGCGGAGGCAGTCCGAAGGCTGGAACGGGGCGCATGATACGGGAGGAGGAAAGCGATGCTCTGGTACAAATTAAAGACCTGGCGCGGCGGAGAGGAAGCGCTTGTGAAAGAGATCCGGCGCACCGTGCCGCCATACATGTATGAAGATGTATTTGTACTTTACAATGAACGGAATTTAAGACGCCAGCAGCGCAGCATCATTGAGCAGGAAATACTCTTTGACGGCTGCGTTTTCCTTACCTGTAAGGAGGCGGAGCCGCTGTTGGGCCGCCTGGAGAAAATACCGGCTGTTTCCCGGCTGATTGCGGCCGGGTATTTATCCATGTTCCCGCTGATGGAAAAGGACGCCCGGTTTCTGGAAGCTCTTTCCGGAAATGATCATATCGTCCGCGCGTCGTACGTACTTCGGGAGTCGGATGACAGCAGCCTTTACCGGGTGTGCGGGCCGCTCGAGTATCTGGCGGACAGCATTGAGAAAATCCGCTTTTCCAGCCGCTGCGCCAAAACCCGCAGACGTCTGTGGGGCGAGGACACCGTGATTCCGCTGGGAATCATGACGAAGGAAGATGTGGTGCAGCCGGTTCTGTACCATGGAAAGGAAATGCTGCTTAAGCCGCCGGGCGCCGGCCACTATATGCTGCTGGAGATCAGGAAGGACGCGGAAGGAAAGAATACCTACCGCTGCCGCGAGAGCGTGACGATACTGCCAAGAGGCGAGGGTTCCCTGATAACGCCTGCACATGCGGGAATAGAAACCGCGGGCGCGGCGAGCGCCGGTGCAGTCAGCGGTAGGGCGCCGGCGGCGGTGTGAGAAATACAAAGGAGATAGTCGATTTTGGCGGATATGAAACGAAACCGGTACGAGCAGTACAAACGTATCGTCAGGTTTTTGATTGGCGTGGTCATACTGTCGCTGGAAATGGTGGCCTACTGGTATGTGTGGGTGAACTATTATAACCAGCATATGGAAGTTCCGTATAACCGCACCGGTCACTGGCTGATGGTGGCGGTATACGGCCTCCTGCTGGTCATTTTCAATATCATCTACGGCGGCTGGCGGGTCGGCTACATGCGGACCAGGAACATGATCTATTCGCAGACATTGGCGGGCTTGTGCGCTAACTTCATGATCTACCTGCAGATCACGCTTCTGACAAAGCATTTCCTGAATGTGGGGCCGCTTCTGGCAATGACTGCTGTGCAGTTTGTAGTCATCTGCATCTGGAGTACGATCAGCACAAGATTATACAGGATCCTTTACCCGCCGAGGCGGGTTCTTTTAATATATGGGGAACATCCGGCAGCCAGTCTGATGGGGAAAATGAGTACCCGCAATGACCGATTCGTGGTTGGAGAAGCGATACATATCAGCGCGGATGCGGACTGGAATGCCGTGGAGCAGGCGGATGCGGCCGGTGTGGAAAATCCGGTCCGTGCTGCGGTTGGAATGGAAAATACGGCTGAGACGACGAATGAGGCGAATGGCAGGAACGCTATATGCTGGACAGAGCGAATCGGCAGCGCTGATGTGAGCAGAACCAGCAGTGAAAATATGGACAAAACGTCTTCAGGCAGAGCGCGGGCCGAATTAGAAGACATAAAAAAGAAGATTGATCAGTACGAAGGCGTGGTCATCTGCGATATTCCTTCGCATATCCGCAATCTGCTCCTGAAATACTGCTATGGAAAATCGGTGCGGACCTACACGACGCCGAAGATCTCGGACATCTTACTGCGGAGCGCGGAGAAGCTGCATCTGTTCGATACGCCGCTGCTGCTTTCAAGAAACGTGGGCTTGACCTTTGACCAGAGATTTGTGAAGCGGTTAATGGATATCATATTGTCACTGGCGGCGCTGGTCATCCTGTCGCCGGTATTTATCGTTACGGCTGTCGCGATCAAAGTGTATGACGGAGGCCCAGTGTTCTTCCGGCAGGATCGATGTACGAAGGATGGAAAAGTATTCTCCATTTGCAAGTTCCGGAGCATGATCGTGGATGCGGAGAAGGAAGGGCATTCCATTCCGGCAACGGATAAGGATCCGCGGATCACGCCGGTGGGGAGAATTATCCGCTCGACGCGGATCGACGAGCTGCCGCAGATACTGAATATCCTGAAGGGAGATATGAGTATTGTGGGGCCGCGGCCGGAGCGGGTGGAGCATGTGGAACTGTACACGAAGGAGATCCCGGAGTTCCCGTACCGGATGAAGGTGAAGGGTGGACTGACCGGATATGCGCAGGTGTATGGGAAGTATAATACGACGGCATATGACAAGCTGAAGCTGGATCTGATGTATATACAGAACTATTCGGTGATGCTGGATATAGAGATCATTCTCCAGACCATTAAGGTGTTGTTTATGAAGGAAAGTACAGAAGGGTTTGGGGAGGAAATGAGTGCATCTATCGCACAGGAGAGCGCGGCGCACGAAATATAGTGCCACAAAATAGGCGGATGCATGGAGGAGTGATCATAGACCGAAATCAAAATCAGAAATATCGCGCGTAAATTCACATGTGAATACACTTGCGTTTATAACCGATATCGTATATGATAGAGGCAGAGGAGTGATGAACATGCCAAATATTAAACCGATATCAGATCTCAGGAATTATTCCGATTTACTAAAAGAGGTGGACACATACCATCGTGTGTATCTGACGAGAAACGGACATGGCGAGTATGGAATACTTACTATGGAGGAAATCGACAGGCTGGATCGCTACCGTGCCGCTTACCAACTTTTTATGAAGCTGCGGAACGCAGAAAGAGAATCCAGTAAAGGAGAGATAGAACTGATGGATGAACTGGCGAGTATGCCGGATCTAGATGAAGAAGGAGCGGCGCTACCGAAGCAGCATCGTACCTTGGAAGAACGGGCCAAAAGTTTTGGCGGGAAGCTGGGACCATATGAAGAATTTGACTGGGGGGAGCCCGTAGGAAGGGAGAAGTGGTAGCCGGTGACCATAGAGCAGGGAGACATCATCAAAGCGGAAGGATTAAAGGGCTGCTATTTGATCGTCAGTAAGAATTATTTTAATATGACGGAGCAGGCGATCCTGTGTCCGATCATAGAAGATGCCTTTCAAGATCCGCTGCATATCGCGATAGGGACAGAAGAAATGAAAGGGGACGTTCTGTGCGAGCAGATGCGTCTGGTTGATCTGCGGTATCGGGGATTTAAAAGAATTGGAAGAATCCCTTATGAGGTGATCATGGATATAACGGATGCGATTCAGGGGATATTTGATTATTGAGCATATACAAAATGGAGACTCCCCAGCTGGATACAGGAAAGTATCCGGCTGGGGAGTTTTTGTAATTAGTAGAGACAAATAGTTATAAAGAAAGGCTTTGAACAAAGGATTGAGATGAGGGTTCTGATTGTATGCCAGCATTATTATCCGGAAAATTTCCAGATTACGCCTATCGCGGAGCAGCTGGCGGCTGAGGGGATCGAGATTACTGTGCTGGCCGGACTGCCGAATTATCCGCTTGGAATCGTGCCGGAGGAATATAAGAAAGGCCACCGTGACGAGTGGATCAATGGCGTCCATGTCCTGAGATGCTTTGAGATCGGCCGGAGGAAGGGAATTTTCTGGCTGGCGGCCAATTACATGAGTTTCACTCTGTCGGCGCTATATAAAGTCGGAAAGCTAAAGGAAGATTATGATTTGGTTTTCATCTACCAGCTATCGCCTGTTCTCATGGCGCTGCCCGGCTTAAAATATGCCAAACAGCACAAAATTCCGGTGCTTCTGTACTGCTGCGATCAGTGGCCGGAATCCTTGAAGGTATATATAAAAAGCGAAAAGAACCTGCTGTTCCGTATCATGAAACGGGTCAGCCGGTATGTATATAAATCGGCGGACAGGGTGCTGTGCCAGTCGTCGAGCTTCGTGGATTATCTGACGCGGGCTCACGGGTTGGACAGGAACAGCCTAGAATATCTGCCGGCGTTCGCGGATGAGTCGTATCTGAAGGAGGATTTCACGCCAGCGGATGATACGGTGGATTTCGTGTTTATGGGGAATCTGGGATACGCGCAGAACCTACAGGCAGTCGTATCTGCGATTGAGATGATACGGGATATTCCGGGATTCCGGGTGCATTTTGTAGGGGATGGTTCCTGCCTGGATAAACTAAAAGAAGTAATCCGTGAGAAGGGCCTTGAAAATATCATAAAAACTTATGGCAGGCGTCCTGTAGAAGAAATGCCGGAATTCTACCGCCTGGCAGACGCATGTCTGGTGTCCCTCACGGCAGATAATGCGATCGGTTATACGCTTCCCTCAAAGGTCCAGGGCTATATGGCTGCGGGGAAACCAATCATCGGGATGATAGACGGCTCAGCCCGGAAGGTGATAGAAGAATCCGGCTGCGGGATCTGCGTGGCGGCAAATGACATAAAAGCTATGGCCGCGGCTATGAAAGACTTTATTACCAATCCTGCAAAGTATCAAGACTGCGGACAGGCTGGCCGCAGATATTTCATAGATAATTTCAGAAAAGATATCTTTATGAAACGACTTGAAAATAAATTCACAGAAATGACAGGAGAGAAAGACTATGTCGGTATTTGCGAATAAGACTCTCATGATCACGGGGGGAACTGGAAGCTTCGGCCATACGGTGCTGAAGCATTTTTTGACTACGGATATCGAGCAGATCCGTATCTTCTCACGGGATGAGAAGAAGCAGGACGATATGCGGCATGAGCTGCAGGCTCAGTATCCAGAGTATGCCAATAAAGTCAAATTTTATGTAGGAGATGTACGTAATATCCAGTCCCTCTATGATGCTATGCCTGGTGTTGACTATATCTTCCATGCTGCGGCGCTCAAGCAGGTGCCAAGCTGCGAGTTTTTCCCGATGGAGGCGGTCCGCACGAACGTGGAAGGAACCAACAACATGCTCCATGCGGCTATCGACTGCGGCGTGAAAAGGGTGGTCTGTCTCTCTACGGACAAGGCGGCCTATCCGATCAACGCCATGGGTATCTCGAAAGCGATGATGGAGCATGTCATATCGGCCAACGCCAGGGTAGCAGCTGAGAGAGGCGGTACAGTGATCTGCTGTACCCGGTACGGTAATGTCATGTGCAGCCGGGGTTCTGTGATCCCGCTGTTTATCGATCAGATCAGATCCGGCCGACCAATCACGATTACGGATCCCAACATGACGCGTTTCCTAATGAATCTGAATGAGGCGGTGGAACTGGTCCGGTTCGCCATGGAGCATGCACAGCCGGGGGATCTGTTCATTCAGAAGGCAGATGCGTCTACGATTGGGGACTTGGCAGCAGCAGTGCAGAAGGTATTCGGTGAGACGGAAGTGAAGATCATCGGGACACGGCATGGGGAGAAGCTGTATGAGACGCTGATGACTCGCGAGGAACGTCTGCGCAGCGAGGATATGGGGAAATATTTCCGGATCGCGGCGGATGGGCGGGATCTGAACTATGACCGGTTCTTTGTCAAAGGACAGGTACATACAATGGCGGATGAGGCGTACACCAGCCATAATACAAACCGTCTGGATGTGGACGGTGTAGTGCAGAAAATATTGACGACGGATTATGTGCAGGAAGAGCTGGCGAAGATGCAAAGAGAAAAGTTGATAGAGTAGGTGATGAGAAAGTGACAATATTATTTTTGTGTGGTTATTATGAAAATGATGTGGAAACAGAGATTATTCAGAACGCAAAAGCACCGATTGAATATTCTGCAAATATATTTCAGAAAAAGATGATCGAGGGATTCAGAAAGCTTTCTTTTGAAAAATATGATTTCTCGATACTCTCCGCACCATTCGTTGGTTGTTATCCAAACGCCAGTAAGTTAATAACATTTAAAACTTTTCCAGTGTCTAAAGATTGTCAATATGTCGGTTTTTTGAATATCTGGGGATTTCGTAATTTATCACGAGCCCATGCGTTGAAAAAGGCATTGAATAAGTTTATCGACTTATGTGATAAAGAAAAAAGGATAGTTATTTATTCGATACACACACCTTTTCTTGAAGCAGCGTTGTATGCGAAAAAGAAAGATCCTTATATCAAAATATGTCTCATTGTTCCTGATTTGCCACAATATATGAATTTGAACGCCCATGTCAGTATACTGTATAAGATCGGAAAAAAGGTTGATATATGGCATTTTAGAAAAATGAATAAAGATGTTGATTCTTACGTTTTACTGACAGAACAAATGAAAAACAAAATAGATACATTAGATAAAAGGACCATAATTGTTGAGGGAATACTGGAAGATGATTTTTTGAAGCGTTCTTTTAATAATGTAAAAACCCAAAGTATCACGAAATATATAGTATATACTGGGAAAATGAGTCAGAAATATGGCGTTAAAAATTTAATTGATGCTTTTAAGAAAATACCTGATACAAATTACAGATTAGTTCTGTGTGGGAGAGGAGAATTGGATTCGTACATAAAGCAATGCACTAATAACGATTCAAGGATAATTGCAGTTGGGCAAGTGTCTCCGGAAGAAAGTCGGGAATGGCAGCATAAAGCAGATGTTTTGGTAAATCCACGGCAGAATAATGAAGAATATGCCAAATATTCTTTCCCATCAAAGAATCTTGAATATCTAACGGTTGGCGTTCCGGTAGTAGCACATAATCTTTCAGGAATGCCTGCAGTATATAAAGATTTTGTATTTTGTATTGGTGAAGATGGAAATGAGATAGATGCGATAGGTGCTTCTATAAAAGAAGCCTTGTCGTGTCCTGATTGTTCATTGAAATATAATGCTTTCATAGAATATGCAATGCGCAACCTCACAGCCAGTGGGGTCATTAAACGTATGCTTGAAAAGGTGATATGATGGTCCATACAACATTTTTGCTATCTACATTTATCGCTTCAATAAAGAAAAACAAAAAAACTTGCTTTATTCTAGCATTTACAATATTAATTCTGTTTGCCATGCTCAGATATGATTTTGGCAATGATTACATGAGTTATTTAGGGAACGATATTCAAATTCGAAATAATGGGGTTCCGACGTTAACCGATTTATTGTTTGTGGCGCTTACCAAAATATGCCCATCATTTTATGTTTTTGTGGCAGTTTCGTCATTGATTTCCATGATTCCGATATATTATTTAATTATCAATTATGTAGATGAAAATTATAGACATATTTCTTTACTGATTTACTGTATCAATCCCTATTTGTTTTTGATGTCATTATCAGCGATTCGTCAAACACTTGCGGCGGCTTTTTTTATTATTGCTATCCATTTTTCTATAAAGCGACGTTTAATACCCTATATCTTATGCATAATTATTGCCTCACTGTTTCACAAGTCAGCGCTGATACTGTTCCTGTTTTACTTTGTGGCAAATGATAAAATGGTCAGCAGATTTCAGTTGACTGTAGCAATCGCGGGATTGTTAGTGTTGGTTTTTGTTGAAGGGTTTTTCAATCTATTTGTTCAGCTTGGGCTTGATTTTTTCAAGATACCCAATTATGCATACTATGCTTCCCTTAGAACTGGAAATTCGCTGCGTGCGACTTTATTATCACTGGTATTTTTGGGATATATCATGCTAAATATTCGAAAAATGAAAGGAACTACATTAGCGTTTACTAAATTATATTTGATTGGATGTATGCTTTCAATACTTGCTTATCGTTTAAGCATGTTTACAAGGTTTCAAATGTATTTTGACATTTTTTCTGTCGTTTCTATCCCAATGATTATAAAGATGAATAGATCATTAATAGCGACAGCAGATCAAAGATACAGATTGATAAATAAATATATGTTTCCAATACTAATTTTTACAATTTATATATTAAGATATTATAGCTTTTTTACAAACCCAATGTGGGAGTCGTTTACAGAGTATCATACAATATTTTCTCAAATTTTGAACTAAGGATTTTTTACTATGAATATGCTGACAGTTGTTATGATAAATGCTGTACCTTATGGGAGTACAGCCAAAATAATGGTAGGAATAGCGGAACAATGCAAAATTGCAGGTATAATGCCGGTTACTTCAACAGGATATTCTTATCACCCAATGAAAGAACTTCCGAGTGATAATATAAAAATAGGTTGTGGTATTGATAAGTTTACGCATATGATGCTAAGTCGATTCACTGGATTTACCGGCTGTTTTTCATATATGTCAACAAAACGATATCTGAAAATTATAGATCGTTTACAACCAGATATTATACATCTTCATAATATACATGGATGGTTTATTAATATTCCATGCTTGTTCAACTATATAAAGAAGAATAATATTCGTGTTATATGGACATTGCACGATTGCTGGACATTTACTGGTCAGTGTCCTCATTTTACGATGATTGGCTGCAGTAAATGGAAAACAGGTTGCGATAAATGTCCACAGTTGAATACATATCCTGAGACATATGTAGATAGAACGAAAACCATGTGGAAAAAAAAGAAAAAATGGTTTAATGGTGTGAAGGATTTGACAATTGTAACTCCGTCATATTGGCTTGCGGATCTTGTTAAGCAATCATTCTTAAAAGATTATCCGGTCAAAGTTGTTCATAATGGGATTGATTTATCTGTGTTTAGGCCAACAGACAATAATTTTAAGGATAAGTATAAAGTGGGTAACAAATTTATGATTCTTGGGGTGTCTTATGGATGGAATAATAAAAAAGGGCTTGATGTTTTTATAAAACTGTCCCAGAGACTTGATCAGGAAAAATATAAGATTGTGCTTGTTGGAACAGATGATAAAGCAGATAGGATTCTCCCATCCAATATAATTTCCATTCGCAGGACACAGAGTCAACGTGATCTAGCTGAAATATATACAGCTGCAGATTTATTTGTAAATCCTACGAGAGAAGAAGTCTTTGGGCTTGTTAATATTGAAGCTTTAGCATGTGGAACTCCAGTTGTCACATATAGAACTGGTGGGAGTCCAGAGTGTATAAATGAGAAATGCGGGAGTATTGTCGAGGCGGGTGATATCGACAACTTAGAGAAGGAAATAGAACGTATTGCAAAAACAAGACCGTATTTAAAAGAAGCATGCCTTGAGCGTGCCAGAGAATTTGAACAGTCAGAAAAGTATAAGGAATACCTGAAATTATATACTTTGTCAAATTAGTAGTGTAGGTTCTATGTAAACAAGTAATGGTTGTTCATAAAAGCTATTTGTTGTTAAGAAAAATATTGAAAGAGTGAGTATATGCGCGTATTAATTACTGGTGCCAAGGGCTTTTTCGGACGTAACCTGACAGAGACTTTCAAAAATATACGTGATGGAAAAGATCGAAGATGCAAACTGGAAATAGAAGAAATATATGAATATGATGTTGACGGCACTTCTGAAGAACTTGATACATATTGCGCACACTGTGATTTCGTTTTTAATCTTGCTGGTATTAACCGACCGAAAGATAATGCAGAATTCATGGAGGGCAATTTTGGTTTCGGTGAAAAACTGCTAAATATACTCAAAAGTCATGGGAACAAATGCCCGATTATGCTGTCAAGTTCTATTCAGGCGACCCTGATCGGCAGATACGGACAGAGTGACTATGGCAGATCGAAGCAGGCAGGGGAGAACCTGCTGTTTGATTATGCGAAAGAAACAGGGACTGACGTATATATTTACCGGTTCCCCAATATGTTCGGGAAATGGTGCCGTCCCAATTATAACAGTGCAGTCGCTACGTTCTGTTACAATATCGCGCATGATCTGCCAGTACAGGTGAATAACAGAAATACGGAACTGGAACTTGCTCATATAGATGACATTATCGATGAGATGCTGTGTTGTTTGTGTGACACGCCGCACCGCTGCGAATATGATGGGATTACGCCTGTGTCCTGCACGAATGGTAAGTTCTGTTATGTCCCGGTTACCCATAAAGTTACGCTTGGTGGAATTGTTGATTTGCTTTATCAGTTTCATGATCAGCCGCAGACGCTCATGTTGCCGGAGATGCCGCAAAGTGGTTTTGTAAAAAAACTGTATTCCACATATCTTTCTTACCTTCCCAAGGAAAAGATTTCGTTTCCGCTGAAAATGAATATTGATTCCAGAGGTAGTTTTACAGAATTACTGAAGACGGAAAACTGCGGGCAGTTCAGTGTAAATATCTCAGAACCCGGGATCACGAAAGGACAGCACTGGCATCATACGAAATGGGAGTTTTTCATTGTTGTGTCAGGACATGGGCTGATTCAGGAACGCAGGCTCGGTACGGATGAAGTGATTGAGACAGAAGTGTCGGGAGATAAGCTGGAGGCAGTTCACATGCTCCCAGGATATGTGCATAATATCATTAATCTGAGTAAAACGGAGAAGCTTGTAACGGTCATGTGGGCCAATGAGCGGTTTGATCCTGCCAGGCCGGATACATACAGGGAGGAAGTATAAATGGCAGGGTTCCAAAACAACGGCAAACTGAAACTGCTTATTATCGTCGGTACACGCCCGGAGATCATCCGATTGTCCGAGGTGATTAAAAAATGCCGCATGTTCTTTGATACTATCCTTGCGCATACCGGGCAGAACTATGATTATAACCTCAACGGGATATTTTTCCGTGATCTTGAACTCGATGATCCGGATGTTTACCTGGATGCGGTCGGGGTGGATCTTGGAGAAGCCATGGGAAATATCATTGCGAAATCATATAAATTGATGGTTGATATTAAACCGGACGCGGTTTTGGTACTCGGGGATACGAACAGCTGCCTTTCTGTTATCGGTGCAAAGCGGCTGCATATTCCTATTTTTCATATGGAGGCTGGTAATCGCTGTAAAGACGAGTGCCTGCCGGAAGAAACGAACCGCAGGATAGTTGATATTATCAGTGATGTTAATCTTGCATATTCAGAACATGCGAGGCGATACCTTGCTGAATGCGGAATGCCAAAGGAACGTACATATGTAACCGGTTCGCCTATGGCAGAGGTTCTGCACAAGAATCTGGCGAAAATAGAAGCGTCGGACGTGCATGAACGTCTCGGACTGAAAAAGGGCGGATATATCCTTCTTTCTGCGCATCGTGAAGAAAATATCGATACGGAAGATAATTTTATCAAGTTGTTTACTGCTGTTAACCGGCTTGCAGAGACATACAATATGCCGATTCTATATAGTTGTCACCCACGAAGCAGAAAACGGATTGAAGCTTTGGGGTTCAAACTTGATAAGCGTGTGATCCAGCATGAACCGCTAGGTTTTCATGACTATAACTGTTTGCAAATGAATGCTTTCTGTGTAGTATCAGACAGCGGAACGTTACCGGAAGAAAGCAGCTTTTATACAAGCATAGGGAAGCCGTTTCCGGCCGTATGCATAAGAACGAGTACGGAACGTCCGGAAGCGCTTGATAAGGGATTGTTTATTTTGGCAGGGATTGAAGAAAAGAGCCTTTTGCAGGCGTTTTCCATAGCAGTGGAGATGAACCGAAATGGATATTGCGGAGTTCCGACACCAGATTATGTGGATGAGAATACAAGTGATAAGGTGGTGAAGATTATTCAGAGCTATACAGACATAATTGATAGGATTGTCTGGAAAAAGTAGTTCTAGAAGATTGAGGATAATGTATGAAAATTCTGGTTTCCATTTCGGGGAAATAATTGGATATCCTTCAGTAATTGGTTTAGTTGCCAATTTAATTTATAATAAGCATTCAGTAATGGTTATTTTTGAGAATTTGGATACACTTCCTTTAGGATTCGTTGAATAGTAGATGTTTTAAAGGAATAGGAAAGAGAATAGGGAAAACTATTATTCTAATACAAGCGTATAAAGCAACTGATGGAATTAACAAAGGATGTTCCCATAATTGCATCGTAAAAATGGTATAGTGAAATTGATAATTATAGTGAAAAGTTTCAAAGGTACATTACTCAAACTCAAAAAAATATGGATTCATTTTTTGATGATTTTTGAAGGCTGGAAGACCGCCAAAAAAATGCTCAATGAACATCCGGGAACAATATTGATTTCTGCGGATATAGGCATTGGAGACAGAGTATTTATGCTTGCGTTTTTAAAAAAGTGGGTGGAGATGTATGATGTTAAAGACTGGGCCATTTTAACGATTAATTCTAAGGATTCTCTCTATCAGTGTTTTGATATCGATGAAAGCAAATTGATCGATATTTCTTATAAGAAAAACAAGCAATTAAATATTTTTTACTATTCAGAATTTGGAGATCGATTTCGACAGAAATATCGGGAGGCATTTCATGTAAATGCTTCTGTGTATTTTCGTGGGACGAGACTTCTTATTAATCCTAGTGCCTTTCTGTTTTCATCGCTAACGAAGGCGGTTTATCGTATACCACAAGATACAACTCCAGCAATTTGTGTAAAAACCGAACCCAAAGATTCACTAAAGAAATTGTATGATCATGGAATAATAAATTTGAAAAAGATAATTTTAATAAATCCATATGCAAACAGTTGCAATCAAACGCCAATATCCTTTTTTCAGAATATTGCAGATAAGTTGATAGCAAAAGATTTTTCCATAATATGTTCGGTTGTAGGCGCCCAAAAGCCACTTGAAGGTACTTTGGGTATTACATTTCCACTTGATGAGGCATTATCCCTATGTGAGGCCTGTGGAGCAGTTGTTGGTGCAAGGAGTGGATTTATGGACCTGATCGCATTTTCTGATGCCAATATCATATGTGTTGATAATCATGATTATGAGTTTTCAGATTTATTCCGTCTGGAAGCCAACTGGCCTATGAATCCTAGTATCCGAACATTTTATTATGATGCAAATAACGAGGACAGTGTTGTAAGCAAGATAGTCGAGTATATTTTTAAAATAGTGAGATGGGAGAATATAGAAAATGAAGCAATTCATTAAAAAAATAATCAAAAACGGCATAGTTACCAGCCAGCGTATTATGTGGATGTTGTTAGATTCAGGGGGGTACAAGTTCACCTGATCAATGGACAATCTTTTTGGGGCTCTTCTCTAAAAGTTGGTGACAGATATTGAGAAAACCACGTAAAATCAATGGTTTGAGGGGATCTGATATCGA
>CANPYE010000031.1 GCA_947588005.1 uncultured Lachnospiraceae bacterium
CCATCTGATGCGGACGACCCATGTGGTGCGCGGCGACGAATGGCTTTCCAGCCTGCCGCTGCATATCCAGCTTACGGCTGCGCTGGGCTTTAAGCTGCCTAAATACCTGCATGTGGGGACGCTTCAGAAGATGGACGGCAATTCCAAGCGGAAGCTTTCCAAGCGGAAGGACCCGGAGCTGGCGCTTTCCTTCTACCGGGAGCAGGGTTATCCCACCCAGTCGGTCTATGAGTATATCATGACGATCCTGAATTCGAATTTCGAGGACTGGCGCAGGGCGAATCCGATGGCGCCGGTAGGCGATTTTAAGTTCTCACCGAAGAAAATGAATCCGGCCGGCGCGCTGTTTGATGAGAACAAGCTGCGCGACGTCTCCAAGGACGTGATCAGCCGTATGACCGCTGAACAGGTCTACGATGGCGTCTGCGACTGGGCGCGGGAATTCGATCCCGCCTTCGCGGCGCTTCTTGAGGAAGATCCGGACTACGCCCGTTCGATTCTGGCGATCGGCCGCGGCGGGAAGAAGCCGCGCAAGGATTTCGCTGTCTGGAGCGAGGTGAAGCCGTATATGAGTTTCTTCTATCCGGAGATTTTTATGCCGGATTATACCGCGCCGGAAGGCATGGCGGACGCCGCTGCGGCGGAAATCCTCCGGGCTTATTACCGGCAGCGTAAGCAGTTTGGAAATGCGTCCCACACTGTGCTGGAAGCAGACAGCGCCGCGTGGTTCGAGGGCGTCAAAGCGCTGGCCGCCGGTCTCGGCTACTGCCCGGATACGAAGCTTTACCGTTCGGAGCCGGAGAAGTGGAAGGGGAGCGTCGGCGACGTGTCGATGGTGATCCGGATCGCGGTCTGCGGCAGGCAGCAGTCGCCAGATCTCTATGAGGTCATGCGCGTGATGAGCGGCAAAAACAGCGGTCTCTTTATTGAAAGGCTGAAAAGCGCGGCGGAGGCGTTTGGCGCGGATACCGCAGACTGGGATGCGTAATTTTGTGAAAGGAATATTGGCGGATGCGGCTTCTGTTTAAGCAAAGGTTCTTTTCGTGGTTCGATTCGTATGATATCTATAATGAAGCGGGCGAGACCGTGTATGTGGTGAAGGGACAGCTGTCCTGGGGTCATTGTCTGAAAATATTCGACGCGCAGGGAGCGGAGGTTGGTACGGTACAGGAGCGGGTCCTGACGTTCCTTCCGAAGTTTGAGATGTATCTGGGGACGCGGTATGTGGGCTGCATCAGCAAGGAACTTTCCTTTTTTACGCCGCATTACAATATCGAGTGCAACGGCTGGCACGTGGATGGGGATTTCCCCGGGTGGGATTACAGGATCATAAACACCTCAGGGCAGCAGGTGGCGTCGGTCTCGAAGGAGCTTCTGCACCTGACGGATACGTATGTGATCGATGTGCGCGATCCGGCGGACGCGCTGTGCGCCCTGATGCTGGTGCTGGCGATCGATGCGGAGAAATGTTCGCGCGGCTGAGGCGGCTCCCGCGGCGCGCAGCCGCGGGTTGATAAATGAAAGAATACGGAGTGTCAAAGGATCAGAGTTATGGAAAAGATCAAAGCACCCACCCACATTGAGGTGCGGGGAGCGCGGGTGCATAATCTGAAGAATATCGATGTGGATATCCCTCTGAACCGGATCGTCGGGATCGCCGGCGTTTCCGGTTCGGGGAAATCGTCATTGGCGCTGGGGGTCCTGTACGCAGAAGGGTCGAGGCGCTATCTGGAATCGCTTTCCACTTATACAAGGCGGCGCATGACGCAGGCGGAGAAAGCCCAGGTCGATGAGATCCTCTATGTTCCGGCCTCTCTGGCCCTGCGCCAGAGACCGGGAGTTCCCGGGATCCGTAGTACCTTCGGGACCGGGACAGAGCTTTTAAACAGCCTGCGGCTTATGTATTCCCGGCTTGCTTCCCATCGCTGTCCGAACGGGCATTATCTGCCGCCTTCCCTGAATGTGGCCGCCGGCCTTGAACTGGTGTGTCCGGACTGCGGGGCGCATTTTTATGCTCCGGGAGCGGAGGAGCTGTCGTTTAATTCCACCGGGGCCTGCCGCCGCTGCGACGGGACCGGGACGGTCCGGACCGTGGACGAGTCCACGCTGGTGCCCGACGATTCCCTCACGATCGACGAGGGGGCGGTGGCGCCGTGGCAGGCGCTTATGTGGTCGCTGATGAAGGACATTGCCAGGGACCATGTGGGCGTGCGCACGGACGTACCGTTTCGGGATCTGACGGAGCGGGAGAAGGATTTGGTGTTCCACGGTCCGGCGAAGAAATATCATCTGCTTTACCATAATGAGAAGACCAATACCGCCGGAGAAATGGATTTTACGTATTTTAACGCGATTTATACGGTGGAGAACGCGCTTTCCCATGTGAAGGACGAGAAGGGAATGAAGCGTGTGGAGAAATTCCTGAAAGTCGGTCCGTGCCCGGAATGCGGCGGAAGCCGGCTGTCGGACGCGGCCCGGGCGCCGAAGCTTCGCGGGCTCTCGCTTGCGGAGGTCTGCCGGATGACGCTTTCAGACCTGATCGAGTGGGTGGAAGGCGTACCGGTTTCCCTGCCGGAGGAAATGCGGCCGATGGCGGAGAGCATCTGCGAGTCGTTTCTGCACGCCGCGAAGCGGCTTATGGATCTGGGACTTTCTTATCTGAGCCTGGACCGGGAAGCGTCCACGCTTTCCACCGGGGAGCGCCAGCGGATGCAGCTGGCGCGGGCCGTCCGCAACCGCACGACCGGCGTTTTGTATGTGCTGGACGAGCCTTCCATCGGCCTGCATCCGCAGAATATCGAGGGCGTCACCGGCGTGATGGACGATCTGGTGGCGGACGGAAATTCAGTGATCCTGGTGGACCACGACACGACGATCCTTTCCCACGCGGACTGGCTAATTGAGCTGGGACCGGAAGCCGGCGCCGGCGGGGGAAATGTGATCGCGGAGGGAGAGATCGCACAGATCGAAAAGGATCCGGCTTCGAAGATCGGCGGTTTCCTGTCCGGACGGTCGGCCGTCCGGCTGCGTCACGAGCTTCGCCCGGATGAGATATTTTCGCTTGGACGGATTCATCTTTCCACTGGTCCGATTCATACCGTGCAGCCTTTGGAAGTGGATTTCCCGAAGGGGAGGCTGATCGCCGTTACCGGAGTGTCCGGCTCGGGAAAGACCACGATGGTGCTGGAGAGTCTGATTCCGGCGCTGCAGTGCATGGTGAGCGGAGAGCATTTTCCGGAACATATACGGTCGGTTTCGGCGGAAGGGATCCGCAGCGTCAAGCTGATCGACGCCGCGCCGATCGGCATCAACGTCCGCTCCACGGTGGCTACCTACGCGGATGTGCACGACGAACTGCGCAAGGTCTACGCCAGGACGGAGGACGCGAAGAACGGAGACTATAAGGCGGGGGATTTCTCCTATAATACCGGAAATCTGCGGTGCCCGGTCTGTGACGGGACCGGATCGATCAGCCTGGACGTACAGTTTCTGCCGGATGTGGATATTCCCTGTCCGGAGTGCCGCGGAAGCCGGTATTCGAAGGAAGCGTACCGCATCCGCCGGATTCCGAAGAAGGGCGCGGGACGGCCGCTTTCGCTTCCGGAACTGATGGACCGAAGCGTGGACGAAGCGATGGAGGTCTGCCGGGATCTGCCCAATGTCTTTCGGAAACTCCAGGTCCTGCACGATCTGGGCCTTGGCTATCTGACCTTGGGAGAGGAGACGCCGGGGCTTTCCGGCGGGGAAGCCCAGAGGCTGAAGCTGGCCAGCGAGATGGGCCGGGGCCAGGAGGACGCGGTATTTGTCTTCGACGAGCCGACCATCGGTCTCCATCCGCTGGACGTTCTGACGCTTCTTAAAGTGTTTCGGCGTCTTACGGAGAGCGGCGCGACGGTGATCGTCATTGAGCACGACCTGGACGTGATCCGCAATTCCGATTACTGTATCGATATGGGACCGGGCGGCGGCGTACACGGAGGCCGCGTCGTGGCCTGCGGGACGCCGGAGGAGATCCGGGGGAATCGGGAGAGTATTACGGGAAAATATCTGTGATGTGAAAGAGAATTCGCGGCTGCGGCGGGGAGGGAGAACGCCGCTGTGGTAACCGGCAGCGGAGTGCGGGAGCGGTTCGCTGCGGCGACAGGAGAGGGAGCCGGTGATAACCGGCAGTCCGGGTGTTGGCGGCGAATGACGCGATAGGAAAATGTGATAATCGGCGCGGATTGATTCAGAAAGATGAAATAGAGCCGAGGCAGTCGGTGTCGGGGAGCCGGCAGTTTCAGGGAGGAATAATTATTGCGAGAGTTTCATCCGTCTCAGAAAGAGGCGATTACGCATAAGGACGGACCGATGATGGTGCTTGCGGGGCCCGGCTCCGGCAAGACCACGGTAATCACCCACCGGGTGAAATATCTGGTGGAGGAATGCGGCGTGGATCCGTCGTCCATTCTGGTGATCACGTTTACCCGGGCGGCCGCCCGGGAGATGCAGGAGCGGTTCGAGAAGCTGATGAACGACGAGACAGAAGCAGCCGCAGCGGACGGTGTTTCTGCGCAGAACGCCGGCGGGGCGCCGCAGGACGGAAACAGTGCGGCGGCAAACGGCTCTGTGCAGAAAGCCAGCGAAGTCCAGCAGAATGGAAGCAAAGCGCCGGCAAGTGTTTCTGCGCGGAAGGCCGGCGGAGCGCCGCAGGCCGGAAATGAAGCGGCGGCGCAGGCGCAGCGCCGGCGAGAGCTGTCCCGCGCGGCATCCCGCGTCAGCTTCGGCACCTTCCATTCTATTTTCTTTACGATCCTAAAATACGCCTACCGCTATCAGGCGTCCAACATCGTCCGTGAGGAACAGCGGACCCGCTTCGTGCGGGAAATGGTGGAAAAGTTAAAGCTGGAGATCGAGGACGAGCACGATTTCATTTCCGCGGTGCTGGGGGAGATCAGCTTCGTCAAAAGTGAGATGGTGGATCTGGCGCATTACTATTCCCAGAACTGTTCCGAGGAGATGTTTAAGGAGATCTACGCTGGTTATGAGGAACGGATGCGGCGGGCGAACCTGCTGGATTTCGACGACATGCTGGTCATGTGTTACGAGCTTTTCACGAAGCGGCCCGACATTCTGGCGGCTTGGCAGCGCAAGTACACATACGTGCTGATTGATGAGTTCCAGGATATTAATAAGGTTCAGTACGAGATCGTGCGGATGCTGGCAAAGCCCCAGGACAATCTGTTTATCGTCGGCGACGACGACCAGTCGGTGTACCGCTTCCGCGGCTCCAGGCCGGAGATCATGCTGGGTTTTCCGAAGGACTACCCGGAAACGAAGACCGTGCTTTTAGGTGTCAATTACCGCTCGACCATCGAGATCGTGGAGACAGCATCCCGCCTGATCCGCCATAATAAAAAGCGCTATGACAAGAAGCTGGAGGCGGCGAGAGGGCACGGCCGCCCGGTCGTTACCTGCGTAAGCGCCGATGCCCAGGCAGAGACGCTGCGGATCGTGGACGAGATCAAGGGTTACGTGCAGGCCGGGTACCGGCTGGAGGACATCGCGATCCTTTACCGGACAAATTTAAATCCCCGGCTGATGATCGAGAAGCTGATGGAATTTAATATTCCGTTTACAATGAAGGACAGCCTGCCGAATCTCTACGACCACTGGATCTCCCAAAATGTGCTTGCTTACATAAATGCGGCCCGGGGAGACTTAAGCCGCGGCAACATTTTGCAGATCATCAACCGCCCCAACCGCTATATCAGCCGGGACGCGCTGGAGGACGCGGCGGTATCCTGGGACCGGATAGAGTCCTTTTATCAGGATAAGCGCTGGATGATAGAGCGGATCGAACAGCTTAAGTACGATCTGATGATGCTTAAGACCATGCCGCCTGCGGCCGCGGTCAACTATATCCGCAAGGCAGTCGGTTATGACAATTACATTAAGGAATACGCCCTTTACCGGCGCTTAAAGCCGGAAGAGCTTACGGAAACGCTGGATCAGCTGCAGGAAAGCGCGGCGAATTATAAGACGATGGAGGCCTGGTTCAGCCACATGGAGGATTACAGAAAGAAGCTCCAGGAGCAGGCGCAGGCCCAGCGGGCCGCCCATGAGGGCGTGTCGTTAATGACGATGCACGGATCGAAGGGACTGGAATTTTCCGTAGTTTATATTCTGGATGCAAATGAAGGCGTTACGCCCCACCGAAAGGCGGTGCTGGACGCGGATCTGGAGGAGGAACGGCGGATGTTCTACGTGGCCATGACCCGCGCGAAGGACCGGCTCCATGTCTGCTGGGCGAAAGAGCGCTACGGCAAAAAGCAGGAAGTGTCCCGGTTTGTGGAGGAGTATCTTTAACCGCAGGGGTGAGTCCGCTCAAGGAACGTCTGTGGTAGAATTTTCAGGATAAGTGCCGCGGCGCGGCGGTGATACCGGGAAAATATCCGGAATGCATAAAAAGTCCTTGCGTTTCTCCTGCCGGTCTGATAGAGTGGAAATGCAGGGAATCTGGGAACCGCAGTATGGCAGAGCCGCGGAGGCGGCAGAGAGGAATGATTATGACGATGGAGAATGAAGAAAGAGACGAGGAGATGACCGTGACCCTCACGCTGGACGACAATACCGAGCTGGAATGTGTGGTATTGACGATCTTTGAGGCGGGCGGCCGCGATTATATTGCGCTGCTGCCGACGGAAGGCGAGGACGCGGACACCGGCGAGGTCTATCTGTACCGTTATTCGGAGACAGACGGTCAGCCGGAGCTGGACAATATTGAGGACGACGACGAGTACGAGATCGTCGCGGACGCGTTCGACGAACTTCTGGATGACGAGGAGTTTGACGAGCTGATCGGCGAGGATGAGCTGGACGAGCTTGAGTAGCCGAACAGAAAGCGGCGCAAACCGGGGCGGAGAAGCTTCGGGGCAGCCGCAGATTCAGGGAAAAGCTCCGGGGAAGCTGCAGATTCAGGGAAAAGTTCCGGGGCAGCTGCAGATTCAGGGAAAAGTTCCGTGGAAGCCGGCGAAACGGATTTGGGAGATAAAATGCCGGATAATCTAAGTGTAATTCAGGATCAGTTGGGGGCTGATATGACGAACAGGATCATATCAGCCCGTTTTCTGAAAAAGATGCCAGCCGGCTGTTGGAGTATTCGCCGGTAAATGTTACATCCCGGCCGAACCAGTCCGGCGGCGTGAAGGCAAGGGCCGCTTCTTCCGTGGGGAATTCCACTTCGGCCAGGATCAGGCCCTCATAGGCGCCTTCAAAGACGTCCATTTCGACAGTAAGCTCCATGGCGCCTGCCGGACGCCTGTCCAAAATAGCAGAGTCTCTCCCAGAACTGCTGGAGACAGAATCCGCGGTATCTGTCTGAGAGGCGACGGCATCAGACGCAGTACCAGGATCTGCGGCATCAGACGCAGTGCCGGAATCCATGTCACGCGCCGCGCCGTAAGCATTCCGCAGCGGAAGCAGATACCGTTTCTTTGTAAGGATCCTTCCGTCCGCTTTCGCAAGCAGATGCGCGTAAGCTTCTTTCGTCAGAGGAAGGTTATATTCCTCGCGGGCCAGAAGCCCGCTGCCTTTGTAGGTCATGTAGTACGTATCGTCTTCCCGGCGGATGCGCACCGTGGGCGAGGTGCAGAGGTAAGCCTGCTCGATCTGATGAAACGGCCAGTTTTGGTAGCCGGCCGGCGGTGTACTGACAAGATATTTGCGTTCGATTTCCATAGAAGAACCTCCTTGGGCAGTCAATCATTTTCCTGAAATAAGTATATCATATATTCGCATAATTTCAAAAGAAATCGTACATCCGGCCGGCAGCGCCCCATGCCGCCGGCCAGATACCGAAGAAGAAAGAAGGTATCCGCAGAATGAATCGTGAAAGAGAAACAGAGGGAAAGACCGTCCGCGTCGTCCTGGACGATCTGCCTTACGGGAATCCGTCGGAACAGGAGTTGGGCGGCCCGATCGGCCGGATCCGCATCCCGGAGGGCGTCCGGAAGGATCGGATCTATCGGGACATCATCCTGATCGCCTGGCCCAGCCTGGTGGAGCTGGTGCTGACCCAGCTGACCAGTATTGCCGATCAGATCATGGTCGGGCGGCTCCCCGGACAGGAAGGGATCAACGCCCTGGCGGCCGTGGGTCTGGCGGCGCAGCCCAAATTCCTTCTTATGACGATGGTCCAGGCGCTGAACGTAGGCGCCACGGCTATGATCGCCCGCTTCCGCGGACAGCAGAACCGGGAACGCTCCAATCTGGTCTTCAAGCACGCTATGATCCTGAATCTGTTCATGTCGCTTCTGTTCATGGTGCTGGGCCTGGTCTTCTGCGAGCAGATGATCCGGTTCATGGGCGGAACCGGCATCAGCGGGGAGACCCTGAAGCTGGGCGACGATTACCTGCGGATCCAGCTGTACGGATTTATCCCGCTGTGCCTCGCCATCACCGTAACGGCGGCCCTGCGGGGAATCGGAGATACCCGGACGCCGATGATCTACAACACCATCGCCAACGTGGTCAACCTGCTCTTTAACTATATCATGATCTACGGCCATTTCGGCGTCCCGAAAATGGGCGTGGCCGGCGCGTCGTGGGCGACGATCATCGGCCAGACGGTGGCCTTCGGAATCGCCATGTGGGTATCCTTCGGAAAGAAACACTATGTCTATCTGGATTTTAAGGAGAAATTCCGCTTCGACAGGGATCTGATGAACCGTGTGGTCGGCATCGGCGTTCCTTCGATGCTGGAGCAGCTTTTCATGCGGGCCGGCATTATCATTTACACCCGTCAGGTCACAGGCCTCGGCGATCTGATCTACGCGACCCATCAGGTGTGCATGAGCATCCAGTCCATGAGCTTCATGATGGGTCAGGCCTTCGCCAACGCGGCCACGACGCTGATGGGCCAGTCCATCGGCAAGCGCCGCTACGACATGTCGGCGGTCTATATGCGTCTGACGAGAAACCTGGGTATCGCGGCGTCATTTGTCTTAATGGCCTTAATGGTCTTCTTTAATGAAGAAATTATCGGCATGTTCAAGGATTCGGCGGAGGTCATCGCCCTGGGCGCGCCGATTTTGATCCTTCTGGCGGCCAGCCAGCCTTTCCAGGCGGATCAGTTCATCGTTTCCGGTGGTCTGCGCGGTGCGGGGGACACCCGCTATACTGCGATCGTGACGGCGATCACGGTGCTGGGCGTGCGCTCTCTGGTCTGCATCGCGCTGATCAGCGTTTTCCACCTGGGTCTCTGGGGCGCGTGGATCGCTCTGGTCGCGGACCAGTGTATGCGTACGCTTTTGATGGGCATGCGGTACCATTCCGGAAAATGGAAGCAGATCAGCGTGAAGAATACGATCCATGCGGGGGAATAATTTCGCAGGGCACTGGCAAAATCTGTGAACTGACCGGTGCGGACCTGTCCGCAAATGTTCGCAAATCCCTGCGAAATTTCCTTGTATTTACGAAAGACCTATGCTATAATGCTAATTTGAAGTGACGCGCCCATCTGGAAACGGCGGTTCACATACATGATTCACGTTTAGTTTAAGGAGGAACATTAGGAGCATGAGTTTACAGGTAGAAAATCTGGAGAAGAACATGGCGAAGCTGACCATCGAGGTGCCGGCGGAGCAGTTTGACGCGGCGATCAAGACCGCATTTGACAGGAATAAGAACCGTTTCAATATTCCGGGTTTCCGCAGGGGCAAGGCGCCGCTGCAGATGGTGGAGAAGATGTACGGCGTGGAGGTGCTTTTTGAAGACGCCGCCAATATCGCGATGGACGAGACCTACGCGGACGCGGTGGAGGAGAGCGGTCTCGAGATCGTATCCCGCCCGGATGTGGACGTGGTGCAGATCGAGAAGGGCAAGCCGTTCATTTATACTGCGACCGTGGCTGTGAAGCCGGAAGTGACCCTCGGCGAGTACAAGGGCGTAGAGGTGGAGAAGGCTGCCGCGGAAGTGACCGATGAGGATGTGGAAGCGGAGCTTAAGCGCGTGCAGGACCAGAACTCCCGCCTGGTGACGGTAGAGGACCGTCCGGTGGCTGACGGCGACCAGACCGTGATCGATTTCGAAGGCTTTGTGGACGGTGAGACGTTCGAAGGCGGCAAGGGCGAGGACTATCCGCTGACCATCGGTTCCCATTCTTTCATCGATAACTTCGAGGAGCAGCTGATCGGCAGGAATACCGGAGACGAGTGCGAGGTCAACGTGACCTTCCCGGAGAATTACCAGGTGAAGGAGCTGGCCGGAAAGCCCGCCCTGTTCAAGGTGAAGATTAAGGAGATCAAGGTGAAGGAGCTTCCGGAGCTGGACGATGAGTTCGCCGGCGAGGTGTCCGAATTTGAGACCCTGGAGGAGTATAAGAAGGACGTAAGGGCGAAGCTTGAGGAAACCAGGGGCCGTCAGGCGGCTGCGGAGAATGAGAACCGCGTGGTGGCGAAGGTGGTCGAGAACGCGACTCTGGAGATTCCGGACGCTATGATCGAGACCGAGGCCCGCAATATGCTCAATGACTACGCTTACCGGATGCAGAGCCAGGGACTGGCTTTCGACCAGTATCTGAAATATACCGGCATGACCGCGGATCAGTTTGCGGAGCAGCTTAAGCCGCAGGCGGAGCAGCGAATCCGCACCAGGCTGGTCATGGAGGCTGTCGTGAAGGCGGAGAACATCGAGCCGGATGAAGAAGCGGTGGACCGGGAGATCAACGCCATGGCCGCCAACTTCAAGCTGGAAGCGGACCAGGTGAAGGAGCGTCTGGGCGGGACCGGCATCAAGCAGGTGAAAGAAGATCTGGCTGTGCAGGAAGCAATCGATTTCGTGGTGGCAGAGGCGAAGCTGGTCTGATCGATGTTATAAGCGGACAGCGCGAAAGGCCGGTAAGAAGAAAGATAGAATAACGGAGGTAAACATTTATGAGTTTAGTTCCATACGTAGTTAAGGCCACCAGCCGCGGGGAGCGTTCCTATGACATCTACTCCCGTCTGCTGGAGGACCGCATTATCTTCCTGGGGGAAGAAGTGAATGAAGTGACGGCCAGCCTGGTGGTGGCCCAGCTTCTGTTTCTGGAGTCGGAGGATCCGACCAAGGACATCAACCTTTATATCAATAGCCCGGGCGGCGTGATCACCGCGGGACTTGCGATCTACGATACGATGAATTACATCAAGTGCGATGTTTCCACCGTCTGCATCGGCATGGCGGCCAGCATGGGGGCCTTCCTTCTGGCCGGCGGCGCCAGGGGCAAGCGCTACGCGCTGCCCAACGCGGAGGTCATGATCCATCAGCCTTCCGGCGGCGCGCAGGGACAGGCCACGGATATCGGTATCGTGGCGGAGCAGATCATGAAGACCAAGAAGAAGATGAACGAGCTTCTGGCGGCTAATACCGGCCAGCCCATCGAGGTCATCGAGAGGGATACGGAGCGCGATAATTACATGACGGCTGAGGAGGCCAAAGCCTACGGACTGATCGACGCGGTTATCGCGAAGCACTGACGGGGGCTATTTAAGGAAAGCGAGGTGATAGTATGCCGGGAAGAATGGATGATAAGATCCGCTGTTCCTTCTGCGGGAAGACCCAGGATCAGGTGCGCAAGCTGATCGCGGGTACGAACAATGTATTCATCTGCGACGAGTGTATCGACCTTTGCGCCGAGATCCTCGACGAGGAGATGGAGGATCAGGAGCAGAGCAATGCGGGTCTGAACGACATCAATTTACTGAAGCCTAAGGAGATCAAGGCGTTTCTGGACGAGTATGTGATCGGTCAGGAGGACGCCAAGAAGGTCCTCTCCGTAGCGGTATACAATCATTACAAGAGAGTTACTTCCATAAAGAACACGGAAGTGAACGTACAGAAAAGCAATATCCTGATGCTGGGGCCTACCGGAAGCGGCAAGACCTACCTGGCCCAGACGCTGGCGAAGATCCTGAATGTTCCCTTCGCCATCGCGGACGCCACGGCGCTGACCGAGGCCGGCTATGTGGGCGAGGATGTGGAGAATATCCTTCTGAAGCTGATACAGGCGGCGGATTACGATATCCACCGCGCGGAGTACGGAATCATCTATGTGGATGAGATCGACAAGATCGGCAAGAAGTCGGAGAATGTGTCCATCACCCGGGACGTATCCGGCGAGGGCGTGCAGCAGGCTCTCTTAAAAATCCTGGAAGGCACCGTTGCCAACGTTCCGCCTCAGGGCGGCCGTAAGCATCCCCATCAGGAAGTGCTGCAGATCGATACGACCAACATTTTATTCATCTGCGGCGGCGCCTTCGACGGCCTGGAGAAGATCATCGAGAACCGCTTAAATACCGGCTCCATCGGTTTCAATTCCGAGATCGTGGATCGGAACAACTCGGATATCGACAAGCTTCTTAAGCAGGTGCAGGCAGGAGACCTGATCAAGTACGGACTGATCCCGGAGTTTATCGGGCGTATGCCCATCACGGTGGCGCTGGAGCTGCTGACCGAGGAAGCGCTTCTTCGGATCTTACGGGAGCCGAAGGACGCGCTGGTGAAGCAGTACCAGAAGCTGTTTGAACTGGACGACGTGAAGCTGGAATTTACGGACGAGGCGCTCTTAGAGGTGGCGCGCCTGGCCATGGAGCATAAGACCGGGGCCAGAGGCCTGCGTTCGATCATGGAGAAGTCGATGATGGATCTGATGTATGAGATCCCGTCGGACGGAACCGTGGGAATCTGCACAATCACGAAGGACGTGATCGACGGAACCGGCGAAGCGGATATCGTGCGCCGGGACACAGAGGTCCCGAAGATGTCATTTGCCAGAAAGTTCAAGAAGGATAAGCCGGGAGAGATCGCGTAAGGCCGGCAGAGAGATAGAAGGGTGGGGCGCATTTGTTCCCACCCTTTCCTGACAGCTTAAACGGCGCCGGCGCGTGTTCCGCGTCCGACCGGCAGGACGGAACGTTCCGGGGTGGATCCTGCACATCCTTTGGGGAGACATGGTAAAATTCTCGTCAGAGATTATACCTGCGCCGGTTCGGTGTCCGAGCAAAGCGAGGACAAAACACCGGACCGAACCGTGCGCATCCCCCGGAGGGAACATGTCCGGAGGACATGGTAAAATTACGACAGCATGCGGGATGCGGCGCCGGCGGCGCGTCTGAGGCCGGCGCAATATGTGGTTATCCTGTATGGGAGGAAAGACAATGGAAGATACGGTTAAGACAATGCCTGTCATCGCGCTGCGGGGCCTGACGGTTCTGCCGACGATGATGGTTCATTTTGATATCAGCCGCAGGAAATCGATCACGGCCGTGGAGAAAGCCATGGTCAGCGACCAGAAGATTTTCCTGCTGACTCAGCGCTCCCCGGATGTGTCTGAGCCGGAGCAGGCGGATCTGTTCCATATCGGGACTATTGCCGAGGTGAAGCAGCTGGTGAAGATGCCGGGCAATATCGTCCGCGTTATGGTGGAAGGACTGCAGATGGCGGAGCTTCTCTGCATAGATGAGACGGAGCCCATGCTGACCGGCGAGATCGCGAATCTGCCATATGTGAAAGGGGCGGAGATGGATTACGCCTCGCGGGAGGCTATGGCGCGGATATTGAAGGACAAGCTTCGGGAATACGGACAGGAGAATCCTAAATTCGCGCATGACGTGATCCCGAATCTGACCGCGATCCAGGATCTGGACGAGCTGATGCTGCAGATCGCCGTGCAGGTTCCGTGGGACTATACGGTCCGGCAGGAGTATCTGGAGGCGATCTTTTCCGGAAGCCGCTACGAGGTGCTGGCGCGCCATCTGATGAACGAGGTGGAGGTAGCGCGCATTAAGCAGGAATTTTCGGAGAAGGTGAAAAACTCTATTAATAAGAACCAGAAGGACTATATCCTGCGCGAGCAGATGCGGCTGATCCGGGTGGAACTGGGCGAGGACAATCCGTCCACGGAGGCGGATGAGTACCGGCGGCAGTTAGCGGATCTTAAGGCGGATAAGGAGACGAAGGAGAAGCTGCAGAAGGAGATCGCCCGCTTTGAGAGCATGCCCGCGTCCAGCCAGGAGGCCAATGTGCTCCGTATGTATATCGAGACGCTTTTAGAGCTTCCGTGGAAGAAGGCGTCCCGTGACAACAACGATATTGTCCACGCCGAGGAGATTTTAAATGAAGACCATTACGGCCTGGAGAAGGTGAAGGAAAGGGTGCTGGAATATCTGGCCGTCCGCACGCTGACGAAGAAGGGCAACGGCCCGATTCTCTGTCTGGTGGGGCCTCCGGGCACCGGCAAGACGTCCATCGCCCGCTCGGTCGCCAGAGCATTGAATAAGAAATACGTCCGCATCAGTCTGGGAGGCGTCCGGGATGAGGCGGAGATCCGGGGGCACAGAAAGACCTATGTGGGAGCCATGCCGGGACGCCTGGTAGAGGGCTTAAGGCAGGCCGGCGTCTGCAATCCGCTCATGCTGCTGGACGAGATCGACAAGGTGGGGAGCGACTATAAGGGCGACACGTCCTCGGCGCTTCTGGAAGTGCTGGATGGCGAGCAGAACGTACGCTTCCGTGACCATTATGTGGAGACGCCCATCGATCTGTCGCAGGTGCTTTTCATCGCGACGGCCAACACGACCCAGACGATCCCCCGGCCGCTTCTGGACCGCATGGAGGTCATCGAGGTCAACAGCTATACGGAGAATGAGAAATTCCATATCGGCCGGGATTATCTGGTGGGAAAGCAGTTGGAGCGCAGCGGACTGACCGAAGACCAGCTTGCGATCAGCGACGGCGCGTTAAAGAAGATCATCCATAATTACACCCGCGAGGCGGGCGTCCGCAATCTGGAGCGGCGCATCGGCGATATCTGCCGGAAGGCGGCGCGAGAGTATCTGGAGAGCCAAGGCCGGGGAGGAGCCGAAAGTGCCGGAACCGCCGGCAGACAGACGGCCGCGGAACACAGGAAGACAATGCCCCATAAGGTTCGCGTTACCGAATCCAATCTGGAGAAATATCTCGGCAAGGAGCGGGTCTCCTTCGAGGACGCCAACGAGGAGGACCAGGTCGGCATCGTCCGCGGCCTGGCCTGGACCAGCGTGGGAGGCGACACGCTGCAGATCGAGGTCAACACCATGCCGGGCAAAGGGGAGCTTAAGATGACCGGCCAGATGGGCGATGTGATGAAGGAGTCCGCCCAGATTGCCATGACGTATGTCCGCTCCGTCTGCCCGCGGTACGGCGTGGACGACGAATATTTTGAAAAGCATAATCTGCATATCCATATTCCGGAGGGAGCCGTGCCCAAGGACGGGCCGTCCGCCGGTATCACCATGGCTACGGCCATGCTGTCCGCCGTTACCGGCCGCGCCGTGGACTGTAAGCTGGCCATGACCGGAGAGATCACGCTCCGCGGCCGCGTCCTGCCCATCGGCGGCTTAAAGGAAAAGATTCTTGCCGCCAAGATGGCGCATATCCGCCGCGTCCTGGTGCCGGATAAGAACCGGCCGGATATCGCGGAGCTGTCGAAGGAGATCACGCGCGGGCTGAGCATCCTTTATGTGAAGGATATGGAAGAAGTGATCGCGGAAGCATTTGTCGGCGATGGAAACCGGAATGCGGCGGCGGGACAAGAGGAGAAGCAGCAGGAGCAGACGGATTAGTCGGCTCGGGTTTTTATGCAGAAGACCGAGCGGAGCGGCCGAAAACCGGCCGAAAACCGGGGCAGCGAAGCGGCTTGCGGCAGATCGTGCCGCGGCATGACAGCACAGGAAAGGACAAGAGTTTTATGATTATTAAGAATGCTGAATTGGAGACCGTATGCGGCGTCACCAGCCGTCTCCCGGTTCATGACCAGCCGGAATTTGCCTTTGCCGGCAAGTCCAACGTAGGGAAATCCTCCCTGATCAACGCGCTGATGAACCGGAAGTCCCTGGCGCGGACATCCTCTCAGCCGGGCAAGACCCAGACTGTGAACTTCTACCATGTCAACGACGCGTTTTACTACGTGGACCTTCCGGGTTACGGATACACGAAGATCGCCGTAGCCGTCAAGCAGTCCTGGGGGAAAATGATCGAGGATTATCTTCACCGCTCCAGGTCGCTTCTTTGCGTATTTCTGCTGGTGGATATCCGCCACGAGCCGTCTGCCAACGATAAGACCATGTACGACTGGATCGTCTATAACGGCTTTAGGCCGGTCGTGATCGCTACGAAGCTGGACAAGATTAACCGCAGCCAGACGGCAAAGCAGCTGAAGCTTATCCGGGAAAGCCTGGAGATGGAAAAGGACGATGTGCTCCTGCCGTTTTCCGCACTGAGCAAGCAGGGGCGCGAGGAGATCTGGACCTATATCGAGACCCTGATGCAGCCGGAAGACGGGGAAACGGAGAATGCTTAGAACGGCTGGGTATCGAATCCGGGTGTGTCCGGGAGATGGAAATAAAAGTGCGGATAAGATGAAAATTAACTGTTTGAGTAAGAGATTACGTGAAAGGAGTTTGAATGAAACCAATCGTCAGCTTTGATCTGGATATGACACTTTTAAATCACGCGACAATGACGATTCCGGACAGCGCTCTTGCGGCGATAGATAAGCTGCGTGAGAATTATTCTATTGTACTGGGAACGGCGCGGGATATGGATACGCCGAACAGCAGCATTTACCGGGATATCATCCGTCCGGACGCGATCGTCCATAACGACGGAACAAAGATCACGGTAGGCGATAAGCTGATCTACGAGACCTTTATGCCGAAGGAATTGATTCGGAGGCTTCTGGAATTCGGCGAGAAAGAGGATCTGGCCATCGGCTGGCTCACGGGTACGGAGGATTATTTTACCCATCCTGACAAGGTGGTGGAGATCGATACCCTGCGCTGGGGCGAGAGTATGAGGAATTTTAAGGATCCGTGGGAGGCGCTGGATTATCCGGTGCGGACCATGATCTACATAGGCCGGGAGGAAGGCGCGGCAAAGATCGCGGAGGCGTTCCCGGAGCTGGACTGCCCGTTGATCGCGTCGCGGCTGGGCGCCGACCTCATGGAGAAGGAGAAATCCAAGGCGGTCGGCCTTAAGCGCCTCTGCGATTATCTGGGGGTGGATATTAGCAAATGCTATGCCTTCGGGGACAGTATGAACGATTACGCGATCCTTCAGGAGGTCGGCTGCGGCGTCGCCATGGGAAACGCGCCGGAGGAATTAAAGGCAGTGGCCGACTATGTGACGGCCGATATCGCCGAGGACGGCGTGTATAAGGCGTGCGTGGCGCTGGGGCTGATCGAGGATGTGTAAGCCGGGGAAGGCCTGGCTGCTGTAAAGGGCCGGATACAGAGAAGGTCTGAATACAGCGAAGGTCTTAATAAGTAAGGCAGCGGATGTTTCAGCAGGCGTCTGTTCGTTCTGCTTTGGAATGCTGCTTGAACAGGGACAGTATCCGGCAAAGCCGGACAAAAATAGAAGAATATCGCGAAAGTGCGCTGACGTTCGTCCGGCTGCGGGAGATATGCAGTTACAGACCCGAAGGTGCGCTTTTCGCAGGAAAAGGAGAATGCAGACTATGAACGAGAATCTTCAGAAGCTTCGCAGTTTGATGACAGAGCGCAGCGTGGACGCCTATATGGTGCCGACGTCGGATTTCCATTTGTCCGAATACGTGGACGGCTATTTCAAATGCCGCCGCTTTCTGACAGGCTTTACCGGCTCTGCCGGGACCGCCGTGGTGACGGCAGACGCGGCGTGTCTCTGGACAGACGGAAGGTATTTTGTCCAGGCGGCGAAGGAACTTGCGGGCAGCGGCTTTACTCTTATGAAAATGGGGGAAGAAGGCGTGCCGGAGATCGAGGACTATCTGGCGGACGCGCTGCCTGCAGGCGGCGTTTTAGGCTTTGACGGCCGGGTGGTCAGCAGCCAGGAAGGAAAGAAGCTTGCTGCAAAACTGGAAGAAAAGAAGATCACATTTTCCTATGAGCTGGATCTGGTGGGCGAGATCTGGACGGACCGTCCGGCGCTTTCCGCCGAGCCGGTGTGGATCCTGGATGAAAAATTCACCGGCAAATCCGCCGCCCAAAAGATCGCCGAACTGCGGGGGAAGATGAAGGAGTTAAAGGCCACGGTCCATATTCTGACCAGTATGGATGATATCGTCTGGCTCTTAAATATCCGCGGCAGCGACGTGCCCTGCAATCCGGTGGTGCTGTCCTACGCGGTCGTGACAGAGGATGAACTGTATCTGTTCATTAATGAGAAGACGTTGAACGGTGAGGTGCGGGACTATCTTCAGGGAATGGGCGTGACTGTGAAGCCCTATAACGACATTTACGAGTTTGTGAAGTCCTTTCGAAACGAAAGCGTTCTGATGCAGCTTGCCAGAACGAATTACGCGCTGGTCAGCAATCTGGACGGCAGCAATAAGATCATCGATAAGACCAACCCGACCACGCTTGCCAAAGCGGTGAAGAATCCGACCGAGGTGGAGAATATGCGCCGGGCCCATATCAAGGACGGCGTGGCGGTGACGAAATTCATCTACTGGATGAAGAAGAATATCGGTAAGATCCCGATGACTGAGATCAGCGTCTCCGATTATCTGGAGGAGCTGCGAAGGCAGCAGGACGGCAATCTGGGCCTGAGCTTCGATACGATCTCCGCCTACGGCCCCAACGCGGCTATGTGCCATTATTCGGCTACGCCGGAATCGGACGCGGCAATCGAGCCGAAGGGACTGTATCTGGTGGATTCCGGCGGCCAGTATTACGAGGGAACCACGGATATCACCCGGACCATCGCCATGGGGCCGCTTACCGCCGAGGAACGGGAGCATTTCACGCTGGTCGCCATGAGTATGCTGCGTCTGGGGCATGTGAAATTCCTCTACGGCAGCAGCGGCATGACGTTGGATTATGTAGCCAGAGAGCCGTTTTGGAGCCGGGGACTTAATTTCAACCACGGGACCGGACACGGCGTCGGATATCTGCTGAACGTCCACGAGGCGCCTGTGGGCTTCCGCTGGAAGGCGGTTCCGGAGCGGACGGAATGGGCCGCCTTCGAGGAAGGCATGGTCTGCTCCGACGAGCCGGGCGTCTACATTGAGGGGAGCCACGGCGTCCGCACGGAGAATCTTCTGGTCTGCAAAAAGGCGGAGAAGAATGAGTACGGCCAGTTCATGGAATTTGAGTATCTGACTTATGTTCCGATCGATCTGGACGCGCTGGATGTGTCGCTGATGGAGAAGCGGGACATTGAATATTTAAATGAATACCATAAGCAGGTCTATGAGAAGATCTCGCCGTACCTGGATGAGGACGAGAAGGCGTGGCTTAAGGAAGCGACGAGGGAAGTCTGAGATGCGGGCTGACCGAACCGGCAGGGCGCCGGATCTGCTGACGGGAAATGGAGTCAGCGAACAGATGTGACTGGATATAACGCCGGTAATTGCTGGAACGCTGTGGTGGTCGGTGACGCAAAACAGGTAGAGAAAAGAAAACGGTGGTGCGGCAGATGCGGTTCCTTTGGAACACATAATTGTGTGGAGGGGAAGCGCATCTGCCGTGGGTTTCACAGCTTTACTACTGTATACGGATGCTCCACATATGGAAGGAATTTCTCCAGGATATCCGCAGTCCTGATCCGCAGGCTGGAGGTATTGACGCAGGGATGGCAGCCGATGTATTCGTGGCCGTTAATGACGTCCTCATCAATCAGCAGCCGTACCCGGCGGTCATGGTCGTTCATCAGTCCCAGGATGCTTACGGAACCGGGTGTGATATCCAGAAATTCCTCCATGTATTCGGCGGATGCGAAGGACAGGCGGGCGCTGCCGATCTCTTTGGAGAGAACGGCGGTGCGGAATTTCTTCTCTCCCGGCATCATCAGAAGATAAAAGCTGGTCTTCTGGGCGTTGCAGAGAAAGAGATTCTTGCAGATCTCGATGCCAAGCCGCCTGTCAATATCGTGGCAGGCGTCGATGGTGTAGGTAGCCGTATGATCCAGCCGCACATAAGGAATGTCCAGCCGGTCCAGCAGGTCGTAGGTGCGGACCTCGCGCGGGAGACGGCCGGATACGTCCGCGGGACGGCCGGTGTAGAGCGTCGGATCTATGTAAAAATCTTCCATTTGTTTCTCCTTGTGTGAAGTAGATTTGTTATTTGCTCTGCCGTGGGCGGTATCTGTCCGGCAGATGCTTTGGAAGCCGCTGCCGATTTACAGCGGCAGCGCACGAGATTATTATACAAAAAAGAGCGGAAAATGCAACGGTGATATTCAATAATTAATATGGGCGCTAAGAGATGCTTGCTGGTTTAACGACAGATGGTATGTCTTAAAGAAATACGTGTTTATTACGGGGATCATCATGGACAACAGGAATAAGAGAAATACAGATAAGAAGTCGGCGCAGGGGGCGGCGCCGCGGAAGGCAGAAACGCGGCAGAAAGCGGCAGGATCGCAGAAGACAGAAGAACCGCAGAGGACAAAGATACCGCAAAAGACAGGCGCGTCTCAGAGCCCAAAGAAATCGCAGCGTCTTGGTGAATTTGGATCACGACAAAGGGCCATATCAGCGCAGGAAAAAACGGAAAAACAGGAGACTGACGGACGGAAAGCAATCTGCCCCGCATTCGGAAAATGCGGCGGCTGCCAGATGCTGGACATTCCTTACGACGAGCAACTGAAACGTAAGCAGCGCAGTGTGGAACGGCTTCTGGGCGGCGCCTGCAAAGTACAGCCCATCACCGGGATGGAGAAACCGTTTCATTACCGGAACAAAGTGCACGCCGTGTTCGGGTTCCGAAAGGGCGAGATCATTTCCGGCGTATACCAGGAGGGGAGCCATCGGATCGTACCGGTGAAGTCCTGCATGATCGAGGACGAGAAGGCGGACGAGATCATCGGAACCGTGCGGGAACTGGCGGGATCCTTTAAGATCAGGACCTACGACGAGGACACAGGCTTCGGCCTTCTTCGCCATGTTCTGGTGAAGCGCGGCTTCGCCACCGGGGAGATCATGGTGGTGCTGGTGACGGCTTCGCCGGTATTTCCCTCCCGCAATAATTTCGTAAAGGCGCTGCGGAACCGCCACCCGGAGATCACCACGGTCATCCAGAACCAGAACGACCGCTCCACCAGCATGGTGCTGGGGGATAAGGAGAGAGTGCTTTATGGCAAAGGCTATATTGAGGATGAGCTGTGCGGCTGCCGGTTCCGTATTTCCAGCAAGTCCTTTTATCAGGTGAATCCGGTGCAGACGGAGAAGCTTTATGCAAAGGCTTTGGAGCTGGCCGATCTGACCGGTCGTGAAACGGTGATCGACGCTTACTGCGGTACGGGAACCATCGGAATCATAGCCGCCGCGAAGGCGGGCCGTGTGATTGGCGTGGAACTGAATCCGGACGCAGTGCGGGACGCCGCCGCCAACGCGAAGCGCAACCAGACGGAGAATATCCAGTTTTACCAGAACGACGCGACGGCCTTTATGACCGGCATGGCGGCCCAGGGAGAACGCGCGGACGTGATTTTCATGGATCCGCCCAGAAGCGGAAGTACGGAGGAATTCATCCGCGCCGCGGCAGCGCTGAAGCCCTCGCGGGTGGTGTATATTTCCTGCAATCCAGAGACGCTGGCCAGGGATTTAAAGGTTTTTAAGCAGTTCGGCTACCGGGCAGGGGAAGCGTGGCCGTATGATCTTTTTCCGCACACGGAACATTGTGAGTGCGCGTGCCTGCTGTGTAAATAAAGCTTAAGGTAAATGGTGGATTTCTTATGAGGACAAAAGCAACAGCGGTGTAATTGATAGTTTGTCCTGAACAGAGTATAATTGGATGAAAAGAACAAACTTTGGACGAAAAAGAACTGGAGACCGGCTATGAATATCACGATCATCGATGGGCAGGGCGGAAGACTTGGCGCCCAGCTTGTGAAAGAAATTACAACCAGATTTCCCGACGCAGAACTGACCGCGATCGGAACCAATGCCGCCGCGTCCGCAGCGATGCTGAAAGCAGGAGCGAAGAACGTCGCTACGGGCGAAAACCCGGTCGCGGTAGCCTGCCGCAGCGCCGATATCATTATCGGCCCGATCGGTATCGTCATCGCGGATTCGCTTCTCGGGGAGGTAACGGAAAAAATGGCGCTCGCTGTCGCCAGGGCGGACGCCGTCCGGATCCTGATACCGCTTAACCGGTGCGATAATCTGGTCGCGGGAGTGCCGAACCTGAATGCCGGCGCACTGATCGCGGACGCCGTCGCGAAGGTGGAAGGCATTTTGACAAAGGACCGAACAGACTGAACAGAGACTGAACAGAGAAGTTTAAGCTTGACGGCTCGCAGATTTTATGCTAGGATTTATGTGTTGTTCAGAAGAACAGCCCGGAAGCAGAAGCTTCCAGTCATTTATAAAATAAAAATACGAACAAACGATGCTGTGAAGGTATCATTATCTCTGAAGAGGTAGTGGTACTTTTATTGCATTCAGGAAGGAAGTTCATGATGAAAAAACGTAATAGCTTACTGAAAATGGTTCTTGCCGCCTTTTTCCTGGCGCTCGCCTATGTTATGCCGTTTCTGACCGGACAGATCAAGGAGATCGGCTCCATGCTGTGTCCGATGCATATTCCTGTGCTGCTCTGCGGCTTTATCTGCGGATGGCAGTGGGGACTGGCCGTCGGCCTGATCGCGCCGCTTTTCCGTTCGGTCACGCTTGGCATGCCGCCGCTGTTCCCGCAGGCGGTCTGTATGACGTTTGAGCTTGCCGCTTACGGCGCGGTCGCCGGGCTGATGCACCGGGCGCTCCCGCGGAAGAAGCCGTACATATACGTTTCGCTTCTGACAGCCATGATCGCCGGAAGACTGGTCTGGGGCGCGGCGATGCTTATATGCACCGGCATCAAAGGCACCGGCTTTACCTTTGCCGCTTTCCTTTCCGGCGCGGTTCTCAACGCGGTTCCCGGTATCATTGTCCAGATCGTGCTGATCCCGGTGCTGGTGATGCTTCTGGATAACCCGAAGGTGATCAATCTGCGGGATGAAGGGTGAGAATCATGGAACAAAACTCTTTGGAGAGGGAATATTTCCGGCCGCTGTTTGATGAACTCGATAAAAGGCTTGCAAAAGGAAAGGTTATTGCCTCCATTGAAGGAGGCAGCGCAAGCGGCAAGACGACGTTGGGCGGATTGCTTAAGGAAATCTACGGCTGCACGGTATTTCATATGGACGATTTCTTCCTCCGGCCGGAGCAGAGAACGCCCGAACGCTTTGCGGAGGCCGGAGGAAATGTTGACTGGGAACGCTTCCTGTCAGAAGTGCTTAAGCCGCTGAGCCGGGGCGAAACGGTCCGCTATCGGAGATTTGACTGTTCTTCCATGTCGCTGGCCGAGGCGGAGCGGATCTCTCCCGAAAAGCTTGTGATCGTGGAAGGGGCGTATTCGATGCACCCGAAGCTTGCGGCGTATTATGATTTTGCGGTGTTTCTGGATATAACGCCCAAGCTTCAGCGGGAACGGATATTGCACCGCAATTCGGCTGAGAAGGCGCAGCGGTTCTTTGACGAATGGATTCCGCTGGAAAGAGTTTATTTTGAAGAAACGGGCGCACGGGCGAGGTGCGATATGGTCGTACCGATCTCCTGAGTTAAAGGAAATGGTTCCACTGTGGTTTTGCAGTGGAACCAGTCTTTATTCTTTAAAAATACCGGTTCCACCGCGCATAGGCAGTGGAACCGGCTAAAAAGGGGAGGATAAGTATTAATCTTCTCTTTCGTACTAATCACAGTATGTCCGTTTATGAGCGGTTTATACACAGAGAGTAATATATTTTGAAAAATTCCTGAATTGTTCTTTGGAATGCCATCGGACGACATTTTGTGATTGGATAATAATGAAAAATGACTGCCAGGATGATTCCAGGACGTGCTGACGAATCTAGGCGGGAGTTTAGAAAAAGGGAGCTCTCTGATCAATCATTCAGCCCTGCGCCTGCCAGACAGGCTTGCTCGCCGTCCGTAAAACCTTCTTTATATCCTATTTCACGTGTAGTTTTATCGTGCAGTTCAGCGTTAAATTCTGGCATTACCATATTCGCTACCTCCGCTCTGTGTTTGGAGAGAAAATCAGCTTATTCACAGCTTTTATTTCCATGCGAGGAGAGCGCCAGTGACGCTCCCCTCGTATTTCCATGCGATGAGAGCGCCAGTGACGCTCTCATCGTATTGTACATCAAAACTGCATTGTCTGTAAATACCTGAAAGATGGATTGAGATGGATTGCGACGCGATTTGCTGCTGGAGGAATATTTCTTTATTCCGCTTGACATCATGAGAGAAATCCTTCAAAATAAAGGTATTAGAAGCAAACGGGACGCATGGCTGGCATTTCTGGCACTGGACGAACCGGAGTGGGTGGAAAAGGTAATCCGGGCATATCCGGAATTTCGGCCCATGTATGGGGAAGTGTACGAGATGTGCCGCAATTTGGAGAGAGTGATGGAGATGTATTCGAAGGAGCTTCAGCTTCAGAAACTGCAGTCTCAATTCGGACAGGAAAAGCCGAAATCGGAATAATGCGGAATCTGATTGCAAAATCAGCCTGCTTGTTATATACTGGATATGGCTCATGAAATATACAAAGAAGGAAGGAATTGACATGGCATTACTGGAAACATGGCGGAATATGGCATACGGCAATGAGCTGGACGAGAAGCGCAGGGAGCAGATGTGGTCCGGCTATTTTGCGATCGAGAAGGGTATTTATGAGCAGATTCTGGCGGAGCCTGAGAAGGCGGTCACCGGCACAGTGAAGGAGCTGGCGGAGAAGTATAATACGGAGATCCTGATTATGACCGGCTTCCTGGATGGGATCAATGAGAGCCTGAAGGGCTATGAGAATCCGATCGAGACCATGGATGAAGACACCGAGGTGAAGATCGAGATCGACCCGGAGAAGCTCTATTATAATATGGTGGCGGCTAAGGCGAACTGGCTTTATGAGCTGCCGGCCTGGGATAATATCTTAAGCGAGGAGCGGCGTAAAGAGCTGTATCGGGAGCAGAAGGCCTCCGGGACGGTCCGCAAGGCGAAGAAGATATTCCCCAACGACCCGTGCCCGTGCGGCAGCGGCAAGAAGTACAAGAAGTGCTGCGGCCGGAATCAGTAGGAAAGAGATCAAAAAGCCTGCCGACGGCAGACTTTTTGCGTATGTGCGGGCGGAAGGGCCGGATATGGTGGCCGTGCATTGTGCGGTGGAAGGTCGAATATGCCGGTCAGGCATTGTGCGGCAGAGGGGCCGGATATGCCGGCTGGGCGCTGTTCGGCGAAAAAGACGGATCTGCGGGCCTGCATGGCGAAGGGAAGAAACGGAATGGACGCTTACAGCGGATTTGCGGCGGTCTACGACGCATTTATGGACAATATTCCCTAT
>CANPYE010000032.1 GCA_947588005.1 uncultured Lachnospiraceae bacterium
CTTGAGATGTCCAAGGAGCAGCTGGTGCAGCGTATGATCGCCATGGAATCCAATGTGAATACCCAGAAGCTGCGCACCGGCAACTTAACGGACGCCGAGTGGGACGCCGTCGTGGAGGCGGTAGGACTGATCGGCAGTTCGAACATGGTCATCGACGACACGCCGGGTATTACTGTGACGGAGCTTCGCTCCAAATGCAGGAAGCTGAAGCTGGAGCGGGGGCTGGATATGGTGATCATTGATTACCTGCAGCTGATGAGCGGCAGCGGCCGCGCAAGCGATAACCGGCAGCAGGAGATCTCCGAGATATCCCGGTCGCTTAAAGCGCTGGCCCGCGAGATCAAGGCTCCGGTGGTGGCGCTGTCCCAGCTGAGCCGCGCCTGCGAGAGCCGTCAGGACCACAGGCCCATGCTTTCGGACCTGCGCGAGTCAGGAGCTATCGAGCAGGACGCGGACGTGGTCATGTTCCTCTACCGCGACGATTACTATAATAAAGATTCTGATGCCAAGGATACGGCGGAAGTGATCATCGCCAAGCAGCGCAACGGCCCCATCGGGACGGTGAACCTGCTGTGGCGGCCGGATATCACACGGTTTTTGAATGTGGCGCGACAATAACGGGAGAATGGCGGGACATTAATGTGAAATAACAGAACAGTAACGGCGTGTTTAAGTGAACATGCCGTTACTGGCAGAATAAAGGAATACATGAGGCTGCCGGGATCATCCGGCGGCCTTTCTGTTCCTCTGCGCTGCTGCTGCCTGCGGCCTCCGGTGTTTTGCGGATGTTTTCGCTTTCACTCTATTCTGCTTCATTCAGGCATAATATCCATTCTCAACGCATATGTATAGTAACAAGGTACGAAATCACGTCGCCTAAAGGAGAGGTTTGAATGGCTGAGGCACGCTACTTGATATCGGACGCGGCCAGGCAGGTTGGGGTGGAAACGCATGTCCTCCGCTACTGGGAGGACGAGCTGGAGCTTGCCATTCCACGCAATGATATGGGACACCGGTATTACACGGATTACCATATACGCCTGTTCTGTCAGATTCGGGATCTGAAGGACAGGGGGTACCAGCTGAAGGCGATCAGGAACGCCTTGAACAAAATGTCGGGCGCGATGGAGAACATTACCATCACCGAAGATCTTATGGAGGAAGAAATGAAAGCAGCCTGGAAGGAAAATCACGCGAGAGCGGAGCTGACCAAGGAGAAGGCCGCGGGCGGAGCGGAGCGGCAGAGTGAAGCAGAGCGGCTGAAAGGTCAGGATGAAGGCGGACAGGCTATGCGGGATGACGCGGCAGGCGCTCAAGACGCCGGTACGGAGGACGAAAAGCGGGTCCGGCTGGAATATGACGGTGATGAAGCGGAAGACGGCATGGAGGGCAGTTTGGTTCCCGCGGGGGAGCCGAAGCCGGCGCAGGTTCTGAACGCCGAGGAGAAGATGGCCCGTTTCCAGGAGATCATGAACCATATCATCGGACAGGCTGTCGAGGCCAATATGGCCCGGATCAGCCAGGAGATCACCGAGGATGTCAGCGGCGCGGTCAGTGAAAATGTGACCGACCGGGTCATGAAGGAAGTGGAATATCTTCTGCGAGTCAGCGACGAGAAAGAGGAAGAACGGTTCAAGCAGCTGGATGAAACGATCCGCGCTTATCAGAATAAAGGAAAAGGCCGGGCGGAAGCCGCGGCCACAAAAACTCCGTTTTTCAGGAAAAAGAGGTTCGGCAGGAGCGGAAGGAAGCTGTTCTGAGACGCCGGGCGCGGCAGCTCAGTTCAGGGACTGTACAGCTGCCGCTTTCACAAACGCTTTGAACAGGTTCATCGCGGCCGGATCCTCCTCCCAGAGGTATTCCGGGTGCCACTGTACGCCGATCAGATACGGATAATCCTTCATCGCCACGCCCTCGATAATACCGTCGGGGGCGAAGGCGCACGCCGTAAGCGGCGGAGCAGTGTCGCGGACCGCCTGATGGTGCGTGCTGTTGACGCGGATGACGGTCTGGCTGAGGGATCGGTCCGCGTGGGGAGCCGTTTCCGGGAATTTACCGCTGATCACGTCCGCCAACAGGCTGTCCTCCGTGATCTTTACCGTATGGGACGGTACCCGGTGAGGGAATGGCTGTTGATGGGCGATGGGAAAGGCCCGATCCGTCTGTGAGGGGATATCCTGATAAATGGTGCCGCCTAGGCCGATATTGATCAGCTGGATACCGCGGCAGATGCCCATAATGGGTTTCTTCTGCTCCATCGCGAGTTTAAGAAGCATAAGCTCCATCCGGTCGCGCTTTACGGAAACGCTTCCGCAGCCTGCACGGGTGTCTTCTCCGAAAAGGAAGGGATGGACGTCCGGACCGCCGGTGAACAGAAACCCGTCGAGCGTGGCGACAAGCTGCCGCAGGTCGTCCTCAGAGGCCTCAAGCGGCAGGATCACCGGAATGCCGCCCGCCGCCAGGATGGCGCGGGGGCAGTAGGGGGCCTGTATGGTTTCGTCTGTCTTGATATCGTGGGATGTGGTGAGGCCGATGAGGGGCTTTTTGCTGGCTGTCATATTTTACTCCTTTCTGCCCGGAAGCTTTGAAAAGGCCGCTTTTGCGGCCGGCGCGTGCATTCGCAGCCGGCGAATGCCGGCTTGCTCATGCATGCTGGCTTCCGGATATCGGCGCAGCCCTGCAGGCGAGCCTGCGGTCTGTGCCGCTGCCCGGAAGCTTTTCACAGCAAAACGCCCTTCCCATAGCGTTACGGGAAGGGCGTTATGTAGGTCTTGATCAGGCTTCGCTGATAGCTCCTGTCGGGCAGGCTGCTTCGCAGGCTCCGCAATCGATGCAGGTGTCGGCATCTACTACGTACTGTCCGTCGCCCTGGGAGATAGCGCCAACCGGGCACTCACCCTCGCAGGTTCCGCAGGATACGCAAGCGTCGCTAATTACACGTGCCATAATGAATACCTCCTTCAATATTCTTTACATGTGTAATCATTCTATAACAGATTCACAAAATATTCAAGAGGAAAATGTATATACAAATGTACAAAATTGGGAGCAATATCGGGCGGTAAGGAACCGGGCGTCTCAGGCAGGTATTAAATATTCCGCATCACCTGCAGCGCTTTCCCGCGGCACACGGCCTGATAATGTTCCTCATAGTAGGCTTCGCTGGCGTATTCGTGGCGGAGCTTCGTGCCGTACTCGGCCAGAATATTGCAAACGCGGCTGAAGCTCAGCTCATCCGTACCCTCGCGGGTCACCACCAGATAGTATTGGGAGGTATCCGGCTTCTTGTAGAGGGTGTTTGTGCCGTCATACAGATCACCGCAGGCTCTGGCCGCATCCGAGACGCGGTCCAGGCTGTCGAAGGTATAGATCCGGACCGCCGTTTTCTGCTGCTCATCCTCCGTATCGGCGGAAGCGCCGCCGGCCGTCGCCGCCGGATCCGCCAGCTCCATCGGGATCCCCAGAAGTCTTGCCAGACCGTCGGCTCCCTCCAGCAGCTCGCTGGCTAATTCATTCAGTGTATCGGAATCGTCCTCGGCAGCCGGTGAGAACCGGGAGAACCGCGTGTCCAGCTCCTCCGGGTCCTCGATCTTGGTAATGACCAGCATAACGCTCTCATTGGACAGCGGAATGGCTTCCACCATTAACGGAATGTCCTCCGCGTCGAAGCCAACTTCATTCGAAGCTTTCTGAATCATTTCGTGGAACAGACCTCTCGCCTTCTCACTGCCGTAGGCCAGCTCGCGCAGGTTGAGGTTGCGCACGCTTAGGTCGAAGCTCGTCAGCGTGCAGCGGATTTGGTTTTCATTGATACGCTCTATTTTCATACAGGATCACATCCTTTCTTACAGGCGAATAAAATACGTCACTCTAAATATACTATATGTTACGGTCAAATATCAATTCCTATGTAGGTTTTTTTAGAAAAAATTTTGGAATTTTTAATTTTTCCGTTGCGAAACGGAACCGTTTATATTAAAATGGAGTCTGTAAGAGGTGGTATTGACAGAAGGGGGTGACTTACCAAGGACACCATTCTGTTTGGAAAATACCAGCTGATCCGTATTCTGGGGCAGGGACGAAGCGGTACCGTGTATCTGGCGAGGCATCTGGAGCTGGACGCCTACCGGGCCATCAAGCGGGTTCCCAAAGCTTCATCGTGTTATGAACAGTTCCGCCGGGAAGCGCTGCTTCTCAAGCGTCTGCGGCATCCCTGTATTCCCATTGTATACGATCTCGAAGAAGACAGTCAGTACAGTTATCTCATGGAAGAGTTTCTTGAAGGAGACTCGCTCTACGATCTCGTGCATGCGCGAGGTCCTCTGAACCGGGACGCCGTCATTCGGTATGGCATCCAGATTTGCGGCCTGGTTCAATATCTGCACTCAGCAGAGACGATCCCTATTTTATATCTTGATCTGCAGCCCAGGAACCTGCTGATATGTCATGGGCAGGTGAAGCTGTTGGATTTTGACCATTCCGATACGCTCACAGGGGCCAATGAGGCCGCGGAACGCTACGGCACGATAGGCTTTGCCGCGCCGGAGCAGCGGGAGGGCGGTTATCTGGACGTCCGCACGGACGTCTATCAGATCGGAGCGGTACTGTCCTATATGGCGGCCGGAGAGGTGCAGAGAGAGGGGTTATCAGCATCGGTTCCCGGCGGGCTGGGAGCCATTATCCGCAGGTGTCTCAGTCATGACGCCGGTCTGCGCTACGGATCGGCGGAGGAAGTGGGGGAGGCGCTTGGCGGTCTGCACTCCAACACAGAGTGTCTGCGTCAATCGCATTTGCCATCTCTTACGATCGCTCTTGCCTCGGTCCGTCCGGGCGCGGGAGTTACCCATATCGCCATCGGCCTTGCCGCATGGCTGAACCGGCATGGACATACGGCGCTCTATGAGGAGCGCAACCGCTCCGGGGATGTCAGGGCGATGGGAAAGCGGCTGGGAATACCGGCCGATTCCTACGGGATCCATACCATCATGAAGCTGCCGATGAAGCCGCGCTACGGCGAGGCGGTGCGGCTTAAGGAAAGCTTCTATCCGGTGATCGTGCGGGATTACGGAGATGGGCTTGCGGAAGCAGCCGAAGCGTCCGCTGCCGGACGGGAGGACGGGAGAAGAACGCTGCTTCTGGCCGTATGCGGCGGCAAATGGTGGGACGGTCCGGAACTGGCCGGGATCCTTAAGAAACTGCAGGACGCTGTTTCGGCTTCTCCGGCAGCACGGCCGAACCGGATGACGGCGGACGGCGGTTTGGTTCTTCTCTTTAATCACGCGGTTTGGGGCGCTCTGCGGCAGCCGGCCCGGATGGGACAGGCGCGCATTCTGCAGGCGCCGTATTTTCCGGATCCGTTTCATCCGGATCAGAGGGCGGAAACGTTTTACGCGGCGCTTATGGCCGGGTATCTTAAGGAGGAGAGAAAGGGGCGATGGGATTTATTCACAGGAAGAAAAATACCGTGGGGGAACCGAGGATCATCGGTGTAGCGGGAACGGGCCGTGCGGTGGGAACGACGCATCTGTGCCTTCTGGCGGCCAATTATCTGTGCGGCGTATGCGGACGCAGGACGGCGGTTCTGGAGTGGAACGGCCATGGAGATTTCGCCAGGTTCGGAAGCGTCTGCACAGGACTTTCGGAAGCGGAGAACCGCTACCGGATTCAGGAGGTGGACTTCTATCCGAAGTCCGCCGGGGATGTACTGGCTGAATGCCTCCACCAGGGCTATGAGGAGATCCTGATCGATTTCGGGAGTCTGGGGGAGCAGGACAGCCGGGAGTTACTCAGATGTCACAGGGTCCTTCTGACAGTTTCCTTCAGCGAGTGGCAGACGGAGGCGTCCGGGAAGCCGCGGTCATGGGAGGAATGCGCGGAGAAGAACGGCTGGCTATGCCTTGCGGCTTTCGGCAGCGAGGAATCCAGAAACAGATGGAATAAGAGGCGCAGACCGGCTGTGCGGCGGATTCCGCTTTCAGCGGACGCGTTCACTGTCACGCGGCAGGTGATGGAATTTATGGAGACGATTCTGTGACATTTCCTTTCCCAGCGATGTGTCACGCATAACCTCCGGGAAGGGAGAGGAGCAGTGGGGAGCAGGAAAAGCGATGGACGAATATCTTCAGGAGGAGAGGAACCAGTATGTGAACGGTCTTAAGAAATATGAGGCCAGAGGAATTCCGGTCTATATCGACGGCCTGGTGCCGGAGGATGGAGACTGGGAAAAGATATTTCAGGTCAATGAGGACGGGTCCTTCTATATGTGCGATTATGTAGGGGCGCAGGAAGGCCGTCTGAGGGAAATACGGTTCGACCGGGTCTATAACCGGTAGAACCGCCGGCGCCGGGCCGTTTCGCCGCCCGTTCGGGGAGCGCGGGGCGGCCGGCGCCGAAAGTCAAAGTGGGGCCCCGGGGAGCATCATCTTCCGTCTGCAGCCGGCAAAGTGGGGCGAAGGGTGGGTGGGAATTAAAGAAAATTTAAGAAGTTGCGGGATAAAAGTGTGTTATAATTTTCGACAGAGATTATACCCGCGCCGGTTCGGCGTCCGAGCGGAGTGAGGACAAAAAACCGAACTGAACCGTGCGCGAATGCTATACATCAGGAGGAATTTATTTGAAACGTACAGTGATTCCGGCTATAGTTGTGTTCCTTTTGCTGCTGCTGATCGCTGGCGGCGTCGTTGCGGCAAGATATATTGACCGCTATATTCCGACTAAGGAGCTGGCGGATGTGGGGGAAGTTCTTGGCGTATCAGGCGAAGATACCGCCTTTTATTATAATGACGAGCGTTTGAGCGGGATCCGTGTGATCGTCCGCGACGGCCAGGCTTACCTGCCCATCGCCTGGGTGAACGAGAATCTGAACGAGAAGTTCTATTGGGACGAGAATGAGAAGCTTCTGGTCTATACGCTGCCGGATACGATCGTCTACGCGGACAAGAGGACGACAGGAAGCAGCGGACGGCCCCTTCTGCTGGCGGAGGACGACGGAGTCTGGCTGTCGGCCGGGCTGATCGCCAGCTATACGGATATCCGTTCGGAGCTTTTCACGACGCCGGTCAACCGGTTCTTCCTCTACGACCGTTGGGATCCGCAGACGGTGGGGACAGTGATGAAGGAAGCGCCTGTGCGCGTCCGGGGCGGCATCAAGAGTCCGATCCTGACAACCATAGCGGAGGGCGGAGAATTTACCGTTCTGGAGACCGGCGAGGAGTGGTCGCTGGTGCGGACATCGGACGGATACATAGGCTGGATCCAGCATAAGCACATACAGGAGATCTCCGAGAAGGCGCAGGTCAGTACCTTTGCCGCGCCGGAATACACCAGTCTGTCGCTGGGGAAGCCGGTCTGCCTTGTCTGGCACCAGACGCTTAAGGAAGAAGATAATGACGATTTTGACCGCCTGATCGCGCGTACGCAGGGCGCGGTCAACGTGATTGCTCCTACATGGCTGATGCTGACGGATAATAACGGCGGCTTCGAATCCTTCGCCAGCCGGGAGTATGTGTATAAGGCTCATGCTTTAGGGCTTCAGGTATGGGCGGTTCTTGATAATTTCAATAAAGGCGAGAATGTAAACTCTGCGGTTCTGTTTGCCAGGACGTCCGTGCGCAGGGCGCTTGTGGACGGGCTGATGGAGGAAGCGCAGGAGTATGGATTTGACGGGATCAACCTGGATATCGAAAGTATTTCCAAGGAGGCGCAGCCTCATTACGTCCAGTTTATCCGGGAGCTGTCGGTTGCGTGCCGGAATAACGGCCTGATCCTGTCGGTGGATAATTATGTGCCGTCAGATTTCACCCGCGGATACAACCGGGCGGAGCAGGGCCGGGTGGCTGACTATTTGATCATCATGGGCTATGATGAGCATTACGCCGGCGGCGATCCGGGGCCGACCGCGTCGCTGCCGTTCGTAGAGGACGGCATTAAGGATACGCTGGCGGAGGTGCCCGCGCAGAAGGTGATCAACGCGGTTCCTTTCTATACCAGACGCTGGGATGATACGGCGGGGACGGTCACTTCTTCAGCGCTCGGTCTTGAAGCGGCCCGGAAGTGGGTGGAAGACAATGATGTTCCGCTGTATTGGCAGGATGAGCTGGGACTGTATTACGGGGAGCTGGCGACCGATAACGGCGTGCAGACGATCTGGCTGGAGGACGAACGGTCGCTTGAGCTGAAGATGGATCTGATCGGGGAATACGGTCTGGCCGGCGTGGCCGGCTGGAAGCTTGGTCTTGACACGGAAGAAATCTGGGATATCGTGAATATGAACAAATGAGGGGCATGAGCAGATGAGAAAACGAAAGATTGCCGTACTGCTTGCCGCAATGCTTCTGTTGGCAGGCTGTTCAGGATATTACGGATCGAAGTCGGAGCAGGAGACGGCGGAAACGGCGGAGACCGCGTCCGAGCCGGAGGGGGCTGCTGTGATCGGCGATTCGGTCGGACCGGGGGGCGGCGTGCCGACGTCGGGTGACGTCGTTGTAGATTCGCTGGAGCTGCCGCATGCGCCGGAAACGGCGATGAACCCGGAAATATTTATCGCGACGGACATTCATTATCTGGCCAAGGAGCTGACGGATTTCGGAGAGGCGTTTGAAGAGATGTCGGAGAAGGGCGACGGCAAGGTAACGCCGTACGTGTGGGAGATTCTGGACACGTTTCTGGACGTGGTTGTGGAAAGAAAGCCCCAGGCGCTTATTCTAAGCGGTGATCTGTCCCTGAACGGAGAATATCTGAGTCATCAGGCACTGGCGAATAAGCTGGCGCGCGCGGAAAGGGCCGGGGTGGATGTAGTGGTCATACCCGGCAACCACGATATCAATAATCCGGCGGCTGCTGCATATGACGGGGAAACAGTTGTTCCCGCGGAGACGACGAATGCGGAGCAGTTTGCCGAGATTTACGGGGATTATGGATATGACGAGGCGGTAAGCCGTGATCTGGCTTCCTTAAGTTATGTCTACGAGCTTCCGGACGGCACATGGCTTCTGATGCTGGACAGCTGCCAGTATGAGAATGGGAGCCAGGAAGGCGGAATGATCCGTCCGGAGACCTATGAATGGATGGAGGACTGTCTGGAAGAAGCATGGCACTCCAATCGTTCCGTGATCGCAGTCGCTCATCATAATCTGCTGGATGAGAGCCGTATCTATGAGAGTGACTGCACCATAGAGCACGCGGAAGAACTGGAGCAGATTCTGGACGACTGGGGAGTTACGCTGTTTTTAAGCGGACATCTTCATGTCCAGCATTACCGTTCATCCCAGACATATGATATTGATGAGATCGTTACAAGCTGCCTGTCGATGGCGCCCTGTCAGTATGGAGTGCTGAAATATTTCAGCCCCCAAACATATGATTATCACACGGAGAAGCTGGATGTGGCGGCATGGGCCGAGCGTCACGGCAACCCGGATGTGAATCTGGAATATTTTGATAATTATGCCAGCGAATACCTTCAGACGACGTTTTATGACCAGGCGTTTGAGGAGATCGGCGAGAATGCTCTTTCTGAGGAAGACCGGGATATCATGTCGGATTTCTACGCCTGGCTGAACGTCTACGCGGTAGCCGGGAAGGCGCAGGAGATCCGGCAGGAAGCGCTTGATTCCTGGGGTTATGTGGTATGGCAGGAATACAACCGGGAGGACATTCTCGGAACGTATCTGGAGGAGATTCTGGAAGACGCGGTCTGTGATTATAATGTATTTCGCCGTGACGATGAATAAGGGGACGGTTTTGGCTCACCGCGTATTCAGATACTCCATGATCCCCATATGAATCGTCCAGGCTACGCGGTCCTGGTATTCCTCTGTATTCAGAAGCGCCGCTTCCGACCAGTTGCTTAGGAAGCCGCATTCTGCGATAACGATGGGGCTTTTGACGTGCAAAAGAAGGTAGTAGCTGTCGTTGGCTTTGGCGGAGCGGGCGCCGGCGCCGTCTGAGACGCGGCCGAAGCGCTTCTGGAGGATTTCCGCCAGACGTTTTCCGTTTTCGGAATCCTTATAATAGAATACCTGGGCGCCTTTCACATATTCCTCGTGATAGCTGTTCTGATGGATGCTGACTGCCAGATCGGGGGAGACGTCGTTGATCAGCTGACAGCGGTTTCGCATGTCGGCTGATTTTTTGTTGGAATCGGATTCGCTGTAAAGACCGGTGTCCGTGTCGCGTGTCATAACGACGTCTACGTCAGAGGCTTCCAGATATTGCTTTACCCGCAGGGCAATCTGAAGGTTAATATCTTTTTCCAAAGAACCGTCTGCGGCAATCTTGCCGGGGTCGAAGCCGCCGTGACCGCTGTCGAGGACGACGACAGGCCTTGCCGGATGCGTGTCCGCAGTCTGCCCGGATGGAGAGAGAATGGCGCGGAGGCGTTCTGCCCATGATGCGGAGAGGGGATCTGTACTGTCAGAAGACGCGGCCGGCGGCACGGAAGCTGCGCCTGCGCGGCCGGAGGATGTGACGGAAACGCCGGCTGGCGCGGCGGAGGCAATGGCGGCCGCCTGCCGTGACAGCTGGAAGACAAGAATGAGCATCAGAACCATCATAAAAAATTCCGCGCGGAACAGCTTTGCTTTCAAGAGAAGGCTCCGAATAAAGAGATTCTCTTAATTATAGAGAAAATAAGAGAAAAAAAGAACCGGTTTTTGACTTTACATAAAACCCGGAAAGAAGTATACTGTCCATATTGGCAGCAGACGGCCTGCTGGAATATCGGAATTAAGGGCTTGGAGCAGTATGGACACAAAAGTTGTTTTGATAGACAGAGAAAAGCTGGGACTGGAAGAATGGCCGGCTGGAACTGCTTCGGACGGGAACACGGCGCGCAATGAGAAGCTTGACGCGCTTCTTGCGGAAGCGGCGCAGATCCTGCTGGACGGCGGGCTCGTGGCATTTCCGACGGAGACGGTATACGGACTTGGGGCCAACGGCCTGGACGATGCGGCGGCAAGAAAGATCTATGCGGCGAAAGGACGGCCATCGGACAATCCGCTGATCCTGCATATCTCCGCGGCGACGGAGCTTAAGCCGTTGGTACGGAAGGTGCCGGAAACGGCGCGGAAGCTGATGGAAGCGTTCTGGCCGGGGCCGCTGACGATGATATTTGATAAGAGCGATATTGTGCCTTACAGTACTACCGGGGGACTGGATACGGTGGCGGTGCGGATGCCGGACGACCCGGTCGCGAACCGGATGATCGCGCTGGCGGGAGTGCCGGTGGCGGCGCCCAGCGCCAATCTGTCCGGACGGCCCAGTCCGACGACGGCGCAGCATGTGATCGAGGACATGAACGGGAGGATCGATATGATCCTGGACGGCGGCCCCGTAGGGATCGGCGTGGAGTCCACGATCATAGATGTGACCGGAGAAATCCCCATGCTTCTGCGGCCGGGGGCGGTTACGATGGAGATGCTGCGGGACGTGGTGGGCGAAGTGGCTGTCGATCCGGCGATCGCCGGACCGGTGGCGGCGGATGTAAAGCCGAAGGCTCCGGGGATGAAGTACCGGCACTATGCGCCGAAGGCAGAGCTGGTGCTGGTGGAAGCCACCCGGCCGGGCGGGGGCGAAGCAGCGGTTTCTGGCGGCCGTGCGTCCATGACGACGGCTGAGCAGGAAACGGCGTTTTCCGACAGCGGAGCAATCGAAGCGGCATCGGAGGAGCATGAGGCGGCGTTTTCCGACAGCAGTGCGATCGAAGCGGTTTCGGCGGAGCATAAAGCAGCGGCATCCGGCATTGGTGTGTCCGAGGTGGTACCAGCGGAACATGAAACGGCAGGATCGGCGGTCAGCGATACCGTTATCGACACGATCAACAGCCTGACCCGTGAACGGCTGGCGGAAGGCCATCGCGTCGGGATTCTCTGTACGGACGAGACGAAGGACCGCTATCCGGCGGGAATCGTCCGCAGCGTGGGGCTGCGGGCCAGCCAGGCAGCCGTCGCCCACAGCCTATTCGCGGTGCTGCGGGAGTTTGACGAGCTGGGCGTGGATTTCATTTATTCGGAAAGCTTCGCGCGCGACCATCTGGGACAGGCGATCATGAACCGCCTGACCAAGGCGGCGGGGTATCATATTATTTACTGCGAAGACGCAGGACGGAAGGGATAGATGAGCTGACTGATCTGCGGCAGGCGTAGATGCGCGGGTCGATCTGCGGCATGCATAGACGTGCGGGCCGTTTTTCGGCAGGCGTAGATGCGTGGGTCGATCTGCGGCAGGCGTAGACGTGCAGGCTGTTTTGCGGCGGCAGTGTCCGCCGGGACGAAGGGCCGGTGTGAGTAAGATAAAAAAGAAGGGGATCGGCAATATGGCTGAGAGCAAAAAACGAACGGATTATATTTCCTGGGACGAGTATTTCATGGGGGTCGCGGAGTTGTCCGGTATGCGTTCCAAGGATCCGAACACGCAGGTGGGCTGCTGCATCGTCAGCGCCAGCAACAAGATTATGTCTATGGGCTACAACGGCCTGCCCATTGGCTGTTCTGACGACGAGTTCCCCTGGAACCGGGAGAACGCGGACGGCGATCCCTACAACGCCAAGTATGTCTATGTGGCCCACAGCGAGCTGAACGCGATCCTGAATTACCGGGGAGGCAGTCTGGAGGGCAGCAAGCTGTATGTGACATTATTCCCATGCAATGAGTGCGCCAAGGCCATTATTCAGGCGGGGATCAAGACGGTCATTTACGCGGACGACAAGTATGCGGACAGTCCGGGCACCCGGGCGTCCAAGCGGATGTTTGACGCGGCGGGCGTCCGCTATTATCCGTACAATGCTACGGGGCGCGTGATGAAGATCCGCGTGTAGGAAGCAGATAATGGAGAAATGGATGACCGCGCCGGATCGCGGCGGAGCGGCGGAAGGTACTGGCGCGGCGAAGGAGCCTAAAAGGGCGGCGGCGAAGCATCTGGATGCCGAAAAGGAGCCGGAAAGTGCAGCATCCAGGTGGCTGGATGCCGAAAAGAAGCCGGCAGAGACCGGAAACGAGAGAACGCTTCCGGATTCCTACGTGGCTGTCGATCTGGAAACGACCGGACTGAATCCGAAGACGGACAAGATCATCGAAATCGCCGCCATTAAGGTGACCGGCGGGCGGATCGCGGAGGAGAAGACTACATTTGTTAATCCGCATCAGCTGCTGGACGAGAGAATAACCGGCCTGACCGGAATCGAGGACGCAATGCTTACGGATGCGCCGGATATCGGACAGGTCATCGGGGAGTACGTGGAATTTACGGATGGCCTGCCGCTTCTGGGACATAATATCCTTTTCGATTACAGCTTCTTAAAGCACGCGGCGGTTAACTGCGGCCTGGAATTTGAGAGGAAGGGGCTGGATACGCTGCGGCTCTGCCGGGCGTTTATGCCGGAGGAACTTTCGAAAAGTCTGGGGCCGGTGTGCGCGTATTTTCAGGTGGGGCTTAAGTGCGCCCATCGCGCCATGGGGGACGCCCAAGCGGCTCACGCGCTTTATCAGGCGATCCGGGCGCGGTACGGGGAAACGGACGGCGGTGCGGACGCAGCGAAATTATTTTTCCCGCAGCCGCTGATCTATCGCGTGAAAAAAGAGCAGCCGGCTTCAAAAAGACAAAAAGAAGTCTTGCGCGAATTGGCAAAATATCATAGAATAGACCTGACTGTGGATATTGACTACCTTTCCCGTAATGAAACTTCGAGATTGACGGATAAAATTATTGCACAGTACAGAAGAATAAGAAGAAACATTTGAGAAAGAATAAAGAGGTGAGGAACTGTGTTTGATTTCAATAATAAGAAGACGAAGAAGATCGTATCTTCGATCATCGTGATTCTGCTGGTTCTGGCCATGGTCGCTCCCATGGTGCTCGGATCGCTGAATTTCTGACCGTAACGGCGTGCGGAAGGCAGGGGTGAGTCCCTTTGCGGGATACCTTTGTATCGGCCGCATGATACGTACGGATCGGAAACCGGCTGAGCGGCGCAGGGGGGCAGGCGGACCGGCATATGAAGGAGAGATTATGCGGAAAGCCTGGAAATGTGCCGGATTTGCCGTGTTGGCGTACTGCCTGATTCTGGATGTGCCGCCGGAGAGCCGCGCAGCGGTTCCGCAGGGCCTGTCCGTGGGGGGACAGGATATAAGCGGACTTGAGATCGGGGAAGCAGAGAAGAAGATTCAGGAATATGTGGCTTCCATAGCGGGGCAGAAGGTGATCATCGACGTGGCCGGGAGTTCGGTGGAGACGGACGCGGCGGCGCTGGGGCTTACCTGGGCCAGCGATCATGCGGCAGCCGATGCCGTTAGGGAGTACGAGACCGGCAATATGATCGAGCGCTATGTGAAGCAGAAGGATCTGGAGATGTCGCCGGTGGATGTAAAGCTGGAGTTTACGCTTCCGCCTGCCGGCGTGAAGGAATATGTGGAATCTGCGTGCGCCGGATATGCCGTGGCCGCGGCGGACGCCTCCATTACCCGGGAGAACGGGACCTTTGTTGTGACGCCGTCTCAGGACGGAACGGCAGTGGACGCGGAGGCGACCGGGGAAGCGCTCCGAAAGGCGATCCTTGAAGCGGCGGAGACGGGCCTTAAGGAGCCGGTCAGAACAGCGGCCGTGATGAAGACGGTCGTGCCGTCCCGGACGACGGAGATGCTGTCCGCGATTCAGGATGTTCTGGGAACGTATTCGACGGATTTTTCGAGCAGCAGCAGGAGCCGGGCTGCGAATCTGCAGGTGGGCTCCGGCAAGATCAACGGAACGGTGCTGATGCCCGGAGAGACGCTGTCGGGCTACGCGTGTATGCAGCCGTTTACCACGGCTAACGGATACGCCACTGCGGCGGCCTATGAGAATGGTCAGGTGGTGGACAGTGTGGGCGGCGGCGTATGCCAGATCGCGACCACGCTGTATAACGCGGCTCTGCTGGCAGAGCTGGAGATTACCGAGCGGGAGAACCATTCCATGATCGTCACGTATGTTCCGCCGTCCAGGGACGCGGCGATCGCGGGGACGTATAAGGATATTAAGATCACGAATCCGTATGATACACCGGTGTATATAGAGGGAGGCACGTCCGGAAAGACGCTGACCTTCACGATCTACGGTCAGGAGACCAGACCGGCGAACCGCACGGTCGAATATATATCGGAGACGCTGGGAACTACGCCCCCGCCGGAAGCGGTGAGCCGTTACGACAGCTCGCTGGCTCCGGGCGCGAAGGTGAAGGTGCAGGCGTCCCACACGGGCCGGAAGTCCCGTCTGTGGAAATGCGTCCGCGTGGACGGCGTGGAGGTAGAGCGGACATTGCTTCATACAGATACCTATGAAGCGTCTCCGGCGGTCTACCGGGTGGGTCCGTCGGCGGCGGAAGCGTCGGAGAGTATGCCGGAGGTGAGAACGTCGGAGAACATGCCGGGTGCGGAAACGCCGGAAAGTATGCCGGAGCCGAGAACGTCGGAGAACATGTTGGGCGCGGAAACGCCGGAAAGTATGCCAGAGCCAAGAACGTCGGAGAACATGTTGGGTGCGGAAATGCCGGAGAACATGCCGGGGGCCAAAACAGAAACATGGATTCCTGCGGATGAAGCGGCGCCGGCGCAAGAGCCGCAGACCGGGCCGCCGGCGCAAGAGCCGCAGACGCAAGAGCCGCAGACGCAAGAGCCGTCAGAGCATAGCTGAGGCGTGGAAAATGAGACGTATCGAGAGAGAAAGCAGAGGAACCATGCGGCCCGGCCAGGATCTGGTCGTGGCTGGTTACGCGGGCCTGGCAGGCTCCTGCCGGATCGCCGCAGAGCGTGCGAAGGAGCTGAAGCAGAGGTTTGCGGCGTCCTATATAGAAGAATTGCAGAGGGACGATTCCCTGACGGAGCGCATCCGCGCAGTAAATGCGCCGGGCAGGACTCCGGCGGAATGTCAGACGTATTTCGATGCGGGCGGAGAGCCGGTGACGCTCTCCTCGTATTGGGCCGCTCTCGGGGCGTCCGAATGGGAGGAAGCAGGGGAGGGCGGTATCTATACCGCCCTTTGGAATCTGTCCGGGGCATATTTGCTGGGCTTCACCGTCGATCTGCGGAGAATTCCCGTGAAACAGGGAACCATTGAGATCTGCGAATATTATGGACTGAATCCGTACCGGCTGCTGTCCGACGGCTGCGTTGTGCTGGCGGCGGATAATGGCGGGCGGCTTGCGGAGAGGCTTGCGGCGGAAGGAATCGCGGCCGCGGTCGTCGGAAGCGTCTGCGAGGGGATTACCCGCGAGGTTACATATGGAGATGTACGCGGATTCATGGAACGGCCCAGAGAAGATGAACTTACGCGTCTGAGGCGCAGAACCGGCGGGGCCGGAGAAAGCGCCTGAGGCATAGGATCAGATCGCCTGAGACGCGGCGCTGGAGGTAGAAATAAGACAGAAAAAGAGGAGGACATAAAAACCATGAGAGAAAAGATTTTAGCGATCCTGGAGAAGAATGCCCGTATCGACCTTAAGGATCTGGCGGTCCTGTTAGGCGAGAGCGAAGCCGCTGTCGCCAATGCCATCGCCGATATGGAGAAGGAGCACATTATCTGCGGTTATCACACCCTGATCAATTGGGACAATACCTCTGAGGAGAAGGTCATGGCTTTGATCGAGGTCAAGGTAACGCCCCAGAGAGGCATGGGCTTTGACAAGATCGCCGAGCGCATTTACCAGTACAATGAGGTGAACGCGGTCTATCTGATGTCCGGCGCTTATGACTTTACGGTGTTTATTGAGGGAAAGACCATGAAGGAGGTAGCCCTGTTCGTCTCCAGCAAGCTGTCCACGCTGGATTCCGTCTTGAGTACCGCTACCCATTTCGTTCTGAAGAAATACAAGGATCACGGCACCGCCCTGGTTGAAGAAATTCAAGATGAAAGGATGCTGGTCACCCCATGAGAAATCCGCTTTCCGAAACGATCGTCCAGATCGAACCATCCGGCATCCGCAAATTCTTTGATATTGTCAGCGAGATGAAGGACGCCATCTCCCTTGGCGTGGGCGAGCCGGATTTTGATACGCCGTGGCATGTGCGGGAGGAGGGTATTTACTCCCTGGAAAAAGGCCGCACATTTTACACCGCCAACGCCGGCCTTAAGGAGCTGCGCCGGGAAATATGCAATTATCTGTACAGGCGCTGCGATTTGAGTTATCAGCCGGAATCGGAGATCCTGGTGACCGTGGGAGGCAGCGAGGCGATCGATATTGCCCTGCGGGCCATGCTGGATCCGGGCGACGAGGTGCTGATCCCGCAGCCCTGCTTTGTATCCTACGTACCCTGCACGATTTTGGCAGGCGGTACCCCGGTGGCGATCGAACTGGAGGAAAAGGACCAGTTTAAGCTGACGCCGGAGAAACTGCTTGAGAAGATAACGGATAAGACCAAGATACTGATCATGCCGTTTCCCAATAATCCGACTGGAGCGGTCATGCGCCGGGAGGAGCTGGAGAAGATCGCGCGGATCGTGGTCGAGAAAGATCTGTTCGTGATCTCCGACGAGATCTACTGTGAACTGACCTTTGGCGATAAGCGCCATGTGTCCATCGCGGCCCTGCCGGGGATGAAGGATCGGACCGTGCTGATCAACGGCTTTTCCAAATCCTACGCCATGACCGGCTGGCGGCTTGGCTACGCGGCTGCGCCGAAGGTGATCTTAAAGCAGATGTTAAAGATCCATCAGTTCGCGATCATGTGCGCTCCGACGACCAGCCAGTACGCGGCTGTGGCGGCGCTGCGGGACGGCGACGCGGACGTGGAGATGATGCGGGAGTCCTACGACCAGAGACGCCGCTTCGTGCTGAATGCGTTTAAGGAAATGGGCCTGGACTGCTTCGAACCGGAAGGCGCCTTTTACGCATTCCCCAGCATCAAGAGGTTCGGCATGTCGTCGGATGAATTTGCAAACCGGTTCCTGCAGGAGGAGAAGGTGGCCGTAGTGCCGGGAAGCGCGTTCGGTGCATGCGGAGACGGGTACCTGCGGGTTTCCTACGCGTATTCGCTCAAGAGCCTGAAGGAAGCGCTGGGGCGGATGGCAAAATTTGTGGAACGACTGGATAAAGAGCAGGCGGCCGTCTGAGAGGGAACGTGCGCGGCACGCACAGAGGGCGGCGGCAGGAAAATGGCAGCAGGCTTTCGGCTTATAGGCAGATAACAGCTGCAGGACCGCTGCAGGAGTGAGGCACATTGGCGGCCCGGAAAGGAAAATTCTGTGAACATCGTACTTCTTGAGCCGGAGATGCCGGCCAACACCGGCAATATCGGCCGCACCTGCGTCGCGACCAACACGCGCCTCCATCTGATCCGTCCGCTTGGCTTTCAGCTGAACGAGCGGATGTTAAAGCGCGCCGGACTGGATTATTGGGATAAGCTGGATGTGACTGTCTATGATGATTACGAGGATTTCCTGGCCCGCCATCCCGGCGAGCGCATTTACATGGCGACGACGAAAGGCCGGAAGCTTTATACGGACGTTCATTATGACCCGGACGCCTGGATCCTATTCGGCAAGGAGAGCGCCGGGATCCCCGAGGAAATCCTTGTGGAGAACCAGGAGAACTGCGTGCGGATCCCCATGTGGGGCGACATCCGTTCTCTGAACCTGTCCAATTCCGTCGCCATCGTTCTTTACGAGGCGCTGCGGCAGAACGGGTTCGAGAAAATGACGCTTAAAGGAGAACTGCACCGGCTCCATTGGAAGGAAGAAATGTGAATGAGAGAAACGCTGCGCTGCGGCGGCAGCCTGGCGGAACAGAAGGGATATTGTTCGTGATCACGTCAGTTCCTTCATGAGGATCGCCCGTCTCTTTCCGCCGTGCTTTAGCTTTTCGCCGATGATCCGATATCCCTGCTTCATCGCGTTATTCATGCTGTACATATTATCCGGGTGGATCGTGCCCATGAGATAGCGGAAGCCCATCGCCCGCAGATCCGCCTCAGCGGCCTGCATCAGGCGGTACTGGAGCTGATGGCCCCGGTACTGGGGAAGCACCGCGGCCGTGTCCATATGGGCGACTTTGGGGAGCTCATCCTCCGCAAGTCCGGCATCGCGGCCCATATTTTCCTCGGAAAATCCGGGGATCACTGCCAGAAAGACGCCGGCAACATCGCCGGTTTCGGCCTCTATGGCCTTATAGCCAAGACCCTCGCCGGAAGTGAGCATGTGGCAGGTATAGTCGGAATTGTCCGCCAGATACCAGTCTTTATGATCCATGCCGCGCCAGACGCTCTGGATTATGTCGGCAAAGAGCTGATAATCTTCGGCGACGGCACGTTCGATTCGGAAATTCATGATGAAGCAGCCTCCTTTTGTTTACGTTTTCCTGCTTACATGAGCATATCAGAAAATAAATGATTTAGATAGTGGTATATTAAATAATTTTGTGGTAGACTAGAGAAAATGGAAAGGGAAACAAGCTTTTCCGTTCCAAAGTGAAAAGGAGGATATCCACAATGAAAAAATATGTATGTCTGGTGTGCGGCTATGTGTATGATCCTGAGGAGGGCGATCCGGATAACGGAATCGAGCCCGGAACTGAATTTAGTGATCTTCCGGACGACTGGGTCTGCCCGATGTGCTATGTGGGCAAAGATCAGTTTGAAGAAGAATAAGCAATACACGCAGGGCGTCATTGGCGCCCTGCGTGTACGGAAAAAGACAAAAGCCGGGGAATCGCTTCTCCGGCTTATTTACTGCCGTGACGCGCTCTGCCGCGCGGGCGGTGCCTATATGCGGCGCTGCTGCCGGGCCTGCATCTATGCGCGGCATCGGCCGGTACACATTCTGCCCTCAGATCCGTATCAGATTATACTCGATCTGGTTGGCCGTCAGCATCTGCGCCTCCCGCTGATGGCAGGTGAAAATGATCAGCTGGCCGCTGTAGGAGCGGGACAGCCATTTCAGCGCGCTCTTTAAGCGCTCATCGTCGTAGAGGACGAAGCTGTCGTCGAAGATCAGCGGCATATCCTCCTTATCGCCCTGGATCAGCCTGGCCGCCGCCAGTCTGAGCGCCAGATAGATCTGATCCATAGTGCCGCTGGATACCTGCTCGATGGGGACCAGCTTTGTCGGAGTATTCATGAAGGCGTTTAAATTCTCGTCGATGCTCATGCTGGAATAGATGCCGCCGGTAATTCCGGACACCAGGTCGGAGGCCGTCTTGTTCAGATACAGCCCGAAGGAATCCCGGATGGACATGGACAGGTCGTTTAAAGTCTCCTGGGCCAGATCGATGGCCGCCAGTTCTTCGGAGACACGCGCATTCTCCGCCAGCGTATGCTTTAACGATTCCATCTGGTTCTTGTAATTCCCAAGAAGTTCCAGCTTCTTTTCCAGCTCCCACTGAAGCTTCTGCTGCTTTTCAATGGCGTCGCTGCAGTCGAGCTGCTTCGTGTTGAGGGAAGCGATCTCGCCCGAAAGCGCCGTCACAGCTGCTTCGGACTGTTCGGTGGCAGTGGTAAGACGTTTAAATTCCGCCATTCTGGCACGGAAGGCTTCCAGAGCCTGATCCGACAGGTCGGAGTCGCCGATATGCCGGTGGAAGGTCTCATGCAGCGCCTGGCTGCCGAGAAGCAGTTCCCGGTTGAGCCGTCTGGTCCGCAGAAGGAGAGCGGTCCCTGCTCCGCAGCAGAGGATTGCCGCGATTCCCGCTCCGGCCGCCATGGCGACGATGGAGGAGAGGTTTACATTCTGCAGGATCGCGACGCTGCTGCCCATAACGGCAAGACCGATGGCGCCGGCGGCCAGAAGCACGGCCAGCACGTAAAATACCACCGTCATCACCTTCCGGGAGCGCTTTTCCGTAGCGGCCTTTATTTCCCGGTAGTCCCGGAAAATGCTCTCCGTCTGGTTTTCGTATTCTTCGATCGAGTTCAGATCCTTAAAATGGTTCTCATCCAGAAGCTGCCGTCCTCTGGCCGCTTTCTGGAGCATTTCTTCCTTATTCGCCTGCTTCTTCTCGATCTCCGCCCGCGTGTCCAGCTTAAGCTTCGTAAATTCCGGCAGGCGGTTCTCGTATTCTGGAGCGGCGATATCCTTCTCGATGGCTTTGATCTCGCCCAGAAGCGTGGTGTAGGATCGGGCCGCCTCCGGGACCAGCTGGCCCTCCAGCTCTTTCTTCTGCGCTTTCAAAAACGCGGAAGCCTTCGTGATATTCAGGGCCATATTGCCGGAGGTGTTCATATTGGCTATGTAATTCTTCAGCTCCGAGACCATGCCTCCGTCGGTGGCGCTTTTCAGCTGGCCGATGCTGATGGTATTATTGTAGGCGGTCTCGCTCAGGCCGCCAAGCAGCTCCTTCATGAAAGCGTCGGTGGCTTCCATCTCCCGCCCCAGGGTCTCGTCGATGATATGAAGCTCCTTCTTATCCTTGCGGAAACACCGCTCGATGCGGTAGATATGTCCCTCGTGCTCCAGCCGCAGGGCGCCTTCGTACGTGCCGCTGTTCTCCCAGGGTTCGTACTGGCTGTATAGGTCCTTTCTGGCGGCCTTGCCCCGCTGGGGCTTTAAGCCGAAAAGCATGCAGCGGATGAAGGTGTGGATCGTGGATTTGCCGGCTTCATTCCTGCCGTAGATCACGTTAATACCGTCTGTAAATGAAATGCTGCGGTCATGGAATTTCCCAAAGCCTTTTATTTGAAGTTCCAGGAATTTCATGGATTAACTCCTTTCGTCCGTGGTACGTAAGAGCGCGTTGATGCCGTAGTAGAGCGCTTTTTTCTCCACCGGGCTCGGATCCGGCTTATCGAAGGCCCGGATGTAGAAGCCGATCATATCGCTTGGATGTTCGGCGAACAGGGCGCTGAAATCGTACTGCGGCTCTGACTCGTCGGTGATCTCCACGATCCGAAATCTGGAAATGAGATTCTCAAAATCAAATTCAATATCCGGGTCCCGCATGCCGCGGATACGGAAACGGTAAATGTGCTGGGGGCCGCGTTTGCGGATTTCCTGCGTGATCTTAAGCTCCAGCTCCGTGTTCGTCGTATGAGTCGTGATGTTGACGATCAGGGGGATATACTGGGCGCGGCAGAGCCGTACAAACTCCAGGGAGTCCACCTGACGGGTCACCGGATTGATATTGCCGAGGAATACGCCGTGGGGGCCGGTCTCCGTCTGGTCCAAAGGCTCCGGGGAACCGGGAAAGGCGGCCTTGTTTTCCGCGACGATCTCCGGCTTATGGATGTGGCCCAGGGCGATATAGGAGTAGTTGGAGGCGGCGAGGGCGCCTTTGTCCAGCGGCAGATGGGCCGTGTCGCCGCCGTGAAGCAGCAGGATATGGATGCGGCCGTCGAAGGACACCTCCAGCCGGTCCGCAGGCAGTCCGTCGCGGATCTCCGCTGTGTGATAGCTGAAACCGTGGACTTCCGTGCTGCAGTCCGCGAAGAAAACGCTCTCCATCTCCCCGCTCATAAGATAGGTGACATTGGGGGCCCAGTTAAAGCTCAGAACCGCCGAATTGGGCCGGATCCGGTCGTGGTTGCCGGCGATCAGGACCACATGGACGGAAGGAATCGTCGAAAAGAGATAATTGATCTCCTTCAGATCCTTAAGAAGCGGCTGGCGGTGGAACAGATCGCCGGAGATGAACAGGAAATCCACCTCCCGCGTCCGCGCCAGGTCGATGATCTGCGCAAATGTATCTTTGATCGCCTGTGTCCGCTCTTTGCACCAGGGGCGGTCGCCGTCCGGCGCCATGCCCCAGTGGATATCGGCGGTGTGAAGGAATTTCATGGGTTATCAGCCTCCCAGGTTCTTGTGTGTGCAGGTCCGCAGTGCGCGGCTCAAATTGATACGCGAGCCCGCAGTGCGCGGCTCAAAAGCCTGCGGCTTTTTCGCGCGAGGGCATTCGCCCTATGAAATTGGCCCTCCTGCAGGCCGCTTACGTGCAAGCACGACACGGCTTGCAGGAGGGCCAATTTCGCACTGCTCATAGGTCGCAATTTTTCACGGTTCTCGGGAACGGAATGACGTCGCGGATGTTGCCCATGCCGGTCAGGTACATGACGCAGCGCTCGAAGCCCAGCCCGAAGCCGGCGTGACGGGTGGAGCCGTATTTGCGCAGGTCCAGATAGAACTGATAGTCTTCTTCCTTAAGACCCAGCTCCCGCATCCGTTTAAGCAGCTTATCGTAGTCGTCCTCACGCTGACTGCCGCCGATGATCTCGCCGATGCCCGGCACCAGGCAGTCCATGGCCGCCACGGTCTTATCGTCGTCGTTCATCTTCATATAGAAGGCTTTGATCTCCTTCGGGTAGTCGGTGACGAACACCGGGCGTTTAAAGATCTGCTCGGTCAGGTACCGCTCATGCTCCGTCTGCAGGTCGCAGCCCCAGAATACCTTATAATCGAAATGATCATTATTCTTCTCCAGAAGCTCGATGGCCTCGGTGTAGGTCACATGGCCGAACTCGGAATTTACAACGCCGTGCAGACGGTCCAGAAGGCCTTTGTCCACAAACTGGTTGAAGAAATTCATCTCCTCCGGCGCGTTCTCCAGCACATAATTGATAATATATTTGAGCATGCTTTCGGCCAGCGCCATGTTGTCGTTTAAGTCGGCGAAGGCGATCTCCGGCTCGATCATCCAGAATTCCGCCGCATGCCGCGTGGTGTTGGAATTTTCCGCGCGGAACGTGGGGCCGAAGGTATAGATATTGCGGAACGCCATCGCGTAGGTTTCGCCGTTTAACTGGCCGCTGACGGTCAGGCTGGTGTGCTTGCCGAAGAAATCCTGCGTGTAATCCACCGCTCCGTCCGCGGTCCGGGGAAGGTTATCCGGGTCGAGCGTCGTCACATGGAACATCTCGCCGGCGCCTTCACAGTCGCTGGCCGTAATAAGCGGCGTATGCACATAGACGAAATCCCGCTCCTGGAAGAACTTATGGATCGCGTAGGCGATCAGGGAGCGGACGCGGAACACGGCCTGGAACGTATTCGTCCGGGGACGGAGATGGGAAATGGTCCGCAGATATTCGAAGCTGTGCCGTTTCTTCTGCAGCGGATAGTCCGGCGCCGACGTGCCTTCCACGGCGATTTCCGAAGCCTGGATCTCAAACGGCTGCTTCGCCTCCGGCGTCGCTACCAGGGTACCGGTCACGATGATGGCCGCGCCCACGTTCAGCTTGCGGATCTCCTCGAAATTCTCCATGGTATCATGAAATACCACCTGCAGCGTCTCGAAATACGACCCGTCGCTGACGACGATAAAACCGAACGCCTTCGAGTCGCGGATGCTCCTGACCCAGCCGCCGACGGTGATCTCCTTGTCAAAATAATTCTCCCTGCTGCGGTATAGTTCTCTTACTGTGATCATATCCATAAATGCGCTCCTTTGCCTGTGATGCCCTGCCTGTCTGCGGGCATAAAATCATATCTTATATTATACTGTATTTTCCATGGGGATTCAAGGGTTAAGTTTGGATGGCAGATGAACGTTGGCGGGAACAGGTGATGTAGTCTTAAAAACGATTAAAGGTAGTAAAAAATAGCAAAATGATAGATAAA
>CANPYE010000033.1 GCA_947588005.1 uncultured Lachnospiraceae bacterium
CCGGTGCTGATCCACGGCGACGGCACGTCTCTGTGGACGCTGACCCACAGCCGGGATTTCGCGAAGGCGTTCGTGGGTCTGATCGGAAATATCCACGCCGTCGGCGAGGCGGTGCAGATCACCGGGGACGAGACGCTGACCTGGAATCAGATCCATCAGATCGTGGCCCATGCGCTGGGAGTTACGTTAAAGCCGTATTACGTATCGTCGGCGTTCCTGGCGGCCGCGGCGCCGGACGGGCTGGGCGACGGGCTTCTGGGCGACAAGACTCACAGCGTGGTCTTCGACAACAGTAAGCTGAAGCGCCTGGTACCGGATTTCACCGCCACGGTGCGCTTCGACCAGGGCGCGAGGGAAGCCGCGGCGTACATTTTAAGCCATCCGGAATGCCAGGTGGAGGATTCGGAATTCGACGCGTGGTGTGATAAGGTGATCGCCGCGCAGGAAGAGGCGCTTCGGAAGGTGCGGGGGAAGTAAGCGCAGCGCCGCGCGCGTAAAGAGTCAGTATGCGCAGCCGCATATTTCCATGCGAGGAGAGCGCCAACGCCGCCTTGCTTGTATTGGCGTTTCAGGATCCGATCAGATGTCTGCCGGTATATCGCCCCCAACCATGTCCGCGATACGGACGCTTAGATTCGGAAACAGATGAAACGGAATCTCTTCATCGAAGGAATAGGAACAATTCTCACGTTCGTCCTCGAAGCAGAAGACCAGAACGGTTTTCAGATACGGGTCAATGATCCAGTATTCCCGAACACCTGCGGTACGGTATTTGAGCATCTTAACGCCGTAATCGTTCTTCTTCGTGGACTTTGAGATAATCTCGATCACCAGATCGGGGGCGCCATAGCAGGCGTCCTCGCGGATCTTGTGCGGATCGCAGATCACGAAAATGTCTGGCTGGACACGGGTTTTATTATCCTGATTCAGATAAACGTCCATCGGAACCATGAAAACCTGACAGGCGCCGTTCTGAAGCCGGATGTGTTCAATGAGTGAAACTCCGAGAGCAGTCTGGATGCGCTGATGGGTCAGCCGCGGGGATGCCAGCAGACAGATCCTGCCGTCAATAAGTTCTGCCCGCTGTTCGTCCTCAAACAGTGCGTCTACATCCTGAATGGTGTAGTCATTTCTTTCTGCGAAAGCCATATTGATCTTTATAACTTCATCCTCTCCGGCAGGAACCAGGAAGCTCACAGATGTTTCCTCCTCTCCGCATATAAGTATGCTTTATGTTCCCGGAGTCTGCCTATATTCTTTCCATGGAAGTTTCGGCGAGCCGCCTGATAGATTCATGAATGAAGCAGAATTTCCAGGAAGTGGTTTTATTCTAGCATACAGTACTGAAAAATGCAAGAACGAAGGGCGAAAAATAAACGTTCTGAAAATGGAGGAACGCTTCGAACTGCGGATCAGAAGAAAACACGGAGAACAGGATAGCAGGCGGAATAAAAGGATCGAATTGACAAGGTCTTCGGAAAGAAGTACAATATTTTACAGCTAGTTACACATGACGGATTTTGAAAAATGAATGAGGAGGTTACAGACATGAATGACATTTTGAAAGCGATCGAAACGCGCAGTTCTACCCGCGGCTACACGGATCAGAAGCCGACGAAGGAGCAGATGGACGCCCTGCTGAACGCGGCGCTGCAGGCGCCTACGGCGGCCAACCGGCAGGAGATCCACATCTCGGTTGTGGATGGTTCCGATCCGATCCTGGCGGAGATCGAGAAAGAGCGAACAAAAGGCGCGGTTCCGCCCCATAATTTCTACTATGAGGCGCCTGTTGTGATGATCTTAAGCGGCGATACGGCGTTCCACTGGTCGGCGGTGGACGCGGGCATCGCTGTGGAGAATATCTGCCTGGCGGCGGAGAGCCTGGGTCTTGGCAGTCTGATCATCGGCTGCATCCGCGACGCGCTGTCCGGCGAGAAGAAGGAGTATTTCGCGAAAGCGCTTCATTTCCCGGAAGGGTACGCGTATCAGGTGGCCGTGGCGGTCGGAACCAAGGCCGTCACCAAGGAGCCGCATACCTATGACAGGGAGAAGAACATTTCCTGGGTATAAGCAGTGCGGGGAATCGGCCGTTTTTGGAGCGCGTACGGCGGGGCGGCTGCCCCTTCCGGCAGAATTGTACCTGCTGAACGGAAAAATTACCTCTATTTGTACCCGGTATCTATGGACTTTATAAGTTTACTGTGCTAAAATGACAGAGAACTAATAGATTCACCAACAAAAAGGGGTAACCGAAGATGAACAAGAAGATCAAGACGGAGGCAGTGGACGATCTCTTCGAAGCGATTCTGACCCTCCGCGATACGGATGAATGTTACGCGTTCTTTGAGGACGTATGTACCGTGAACGAGCTTTTATCCCTGTCGCAGAGGTATGAGGTCGCCAAGATGCTCCGGGAGAAGAGAACCTATCTGGATATCGCGGAGAAGACGGGTGCGTCCACAGCGACGATCAGCCGGGTGAACCGGTCGCTGAATTATGGCAATGACGGGTATGATATGGTGATCAGCCGGATGAAGGAACGTGCGGCGGATGCGCCGAAGGACGCGGAAGAGCAGTAGATAGATGTACGGTGGTTTCGCAGAGAATGCGTGAGACTGAAATGAGCGGCCTCCGCTGCAGAGCATCGTGAATATCGATGAACGGGCGGTTTGGCCGGAGGAACGCCTGAAGACAGGCAAGAGTGCGGGATATTACAAGAAAGCCGTGAGCGTCGCGCTCACGGCTTTTTCTTCTTCGATTCAGCCGGATGTTCCTCGCGGATCTGGTCGATCAGCATTTCCATGGCCTGCTTTTTCAGATATACATCGAAGCCCAGTTCGCAGATGAACGCGAACAGCTGCAGGTAGGAGCGGTCTTCCTCGTCCTGGTCCGGGAACATATCCTGGACGTTGCGGTATTTGCGGATCAGGTCTTCCTTCAGCCGCTTCATCTGCTCTTTCTCCAGCGAGAAGATCTGCTCGTAAATGTCCTGCAGAGACAGTCCGGACGAATCCATGAAATGGCCTTCCGTGATGGGCGAGAACAGGGCTGCGATATCGTTGAAGGAGAGCATATTTTTGAAGTAGTAGATGTAGATCAGCAGAAGCATATGCTCGCGGGTGTATTTCTTCTTGATCGGCGGCGGAAGCAGGTCGTTCTTGGCGTAATTATTGATCATGGTCTTGGTCAGGACCTTGTCGTCCGGATAGCGCTTGGACTTCTCCAGATTCTCGTCCATGAAGGTGGTCACCTGATCCATGTAGAGGTTGATGTTCGGAATCTGCTCCGGTCTTACATAATCCAGACTGTCCAGTCGGGCGAAAATATCCCGAAGTCTGTCGTGATTGCTTTTCATATAGCCTCCTGTGATGCCGCCGGGGGGCGGCGTGTCGTATGCGCGGATAAATTTTCAATTGACTATATTACATTATATAGTATTCAAAACCAGATGACAAGCGAAAAATGAGCGATTTATTTGCGTTTTGTTTGAAACCGGATGAGGAAAACGTTCGTTTACCCGGCGGGCAGGCATCCCTGCCGGTATGCCGGTAAGCCGCGGCGGAAGGATAGGAAGAAAACGCGGTCGGGTGGAAAAAGCGCGGGGAAAGAAATAAAAAACATGGTTGAAGGATGCGGTGATTTCCTGTATAATAGGGACAGTCATTGATAAGAAAGCGAGGTACATTTTCATGAAAAAAGCATACAGTACAGAGAAAGCGCCGGCGGCCATCGGGCCCTATTCCCAGGCTGTAAAGGCCGGTGATTTCGTCTATGTGTCCGGTCAGATTCCCATCGATCCGGCTACGGGATCCTTCGCAGGGGAGGATATCACAAGCCAGACCCGGCAGTCCCTGACCAATATTAAGAACATCTTGGCGGAAGCGGGACTCACGATGGACGATGTGGTAAAGACCACGGTGCTTTTAAAGAATATGAATGATTTTTCGCGGATGAACGAGGAGTACGCGAAGTTCTTCACCGGCGTATGTCCGGCGCGGGCGGCCTTCGAGGTGGCGGCGATCCCGCGTGCGGCCCTGGTGGAGATCGAGGCGGTGGCTTACTGCGGGGAGAAGTAAGTCTGCGGGCGGCCCTGGCGGAGACCGGTGCGGCGGCTTACTGCGGGAAAATGGCCGGCGGAGACCGAAAACAGCGAACATCGAACATTCCGGCGGCGGATGCCGGATTACATAGTGACAGCGGCCGGGCAGACTGTGTGATAAAAAGCCTGGCAGCAGATTTCCGGCTGTGATGTGTTCGGAATACCGTTATATGATATGAGAAAACAGGATTCGAGATTTATAGCATAGAAAGGAAGCGTTTCCATGAGATATCAGATGAAGACACAGGGCGTGTGCGCGTCCCAGATCAGCTTCGATCTGGACGGCGACGTGGTGACGAATGTAAAATTTGACGGCGGCTGCAACGGCAACTTAAAGGCTGTCAGCAAGCTGGTGGACGGCATGACGGTGGATCAGATCGAGGGGAAGCTGAAAGGCAACCTCTGCGGATTTAAGCAGACCTCCTGCGCAGACCAGCTGGCGATCGCGGTTCGAAAGGCTTACGAGGAATCCAGATGAGCAGTCCTGACCAACTAAATCCGATGCAGAAGAAAGCGGTCGCCTGTACAGAGGGGCCGCTTCTGATTCTGGCGGGCGCCGGTTCCGGCAAGACCCGCGTGCTGGCTCATCGGATTGCGTACCTGATCGAAGAGAAGAAAGTGAATCCCTGGAACATCCTGGCGATCACATTTACGAATAAGGCGGCCGGGGAGATGCGGGAGCGGGTGAACCGGCAGGTGAGCTTCGGCGCGGAAAGTATCTGGGTCAGCACCTTCCACGCGGCATGCGCCAGGATCCTGCGGCGGCATATCGAATTTCTGGGGTATACGACCCATTTTACGATCTACGACACCGACGACCAGAAGTCGCTCCTTAAGCAGGTCTATAAGGCCCTGGATATCGATAATCGGCTATATAAGGAACGGATGGTGCTTGGGCGGATCTCGTCGGCCAAGGACAAGCTGATTACGCCGGAGCAGTTCATAGCAGACGCCGGGGCGGATTATCATGAGCGGCGGATCGGGGAGATCTACGCCGAGTACCAGACGCGGCTTAAGAAGAACGACGCGCTGGATTTCGACGATCTGCTGATGAAGACCGTGGAGCTTTTCAGGACGCAGCCCATGGTGTTGGACTATTATCAGGAGCGGTTCAAGTACATCCTGATCGACGAGTACCAGGACACCAATAAAGCCCAGTTCGAGCTGGTGCGCCTCCTGGCGGACAAGTACAAGAATATTTGCGTGGTCGGCGACGACGACCAGTCGATCTACAAGTTCCGAGGGGCGGATATCGGCAATATCCTGAATTTCGAGGAAGCGTTCCCGGGAGCCGCGGTGGTGAAGCTGGAGCAGAATTACCGGTCCACCCAGACGATCCTGGACGCGGCCAACGCGGTGATCCGCAACAACGTGGGGCGGAAGGAGAAAAGCCTGTGGACCGCCAACGGAACCGGTGAGAAGATCATTTATAAACAGTTCGACCAGGCCTATGAGGAAGCGGATTATATCATCCGCGATATCTTAAACCATGGCTATCCTTACGAGGACTGCGCGGTGCTCTACCGCACCAACGCCCAGTCGCGTCTTTTGGAGGAGAAATGCATCGCCTGCAGCGTGCCGTACCGGCTGGTGGGCGGGGTGAATTTCTACCAGAGAAAAGAGATCAAGGATATGCTGGCGTATTTAAGGACGGTCGCGAACGGCCGGGACGACGTGGCGGCGGCCCGGATCATCAATGTACCGAAGCGCGGCATTGGAGCGGCGTCGCTCGGCAAGGTGACGGTGTTCGCGTCGGCCAACGGCTATACGCTGTACGACGCCATGACGCGGGCGAGAGGGATCCCGGGGCTTGGCAAGGCGGCGGAGAAGATTGGGAAATTTACGGATCTGATCGAGTCGTTCCGGGCGAGAGTGCGGGGGATGCAGGCGGAGGCGGCCGATGCGCGCGGCGCCGGGGAGCCGGAGAACGCGGGAAGCAGCGCCGGGTTCAGAATACGCGGAATAGCTGGAGACGACGGTCTTGGGCCTTTAGATGCAATCGGGACTGCAGGCGGAAATGCACAGCAGATGACGGCGGGTAATATCGTGAGTTCCGAAAAGGACGGTCCGGACGAGCGCGCGTACAGCATCCGGCAGCTGATCGAGGATATCCTGGACGAGACCGGTTACCGCGAGGAACTGGCGGAGGAAGGAACCGAGGAGGCGGACAGCCGCCTGGAGAATATCGAGGAACTGGTCAATAAGGCGGCGGACTACGAGCGTGAGGCGGAGACCCCGACGCTGGACGGCTTTCTGGAGGAGGTCGCGCTGGTAGCCGACGTGGACGAGCTGGACCAGAGCGAGCGTCGGGTGACGCTGATGACGCTTCACAGCGCGAAGGGCCTGGAATTTGAAAATGTGTACTTAAGCGGCATGGAGGACGGCGTGTTCCCCAGCTATATGACGGTCACCTCCGACGATCCGTCGGAGATGGAGGAGGAGCGGCGCCTGTGCTACGTGGGCATTACCAGGGCCAAGCGGCATCTGACATTGACCGGCGCGCGGCTGCGTATGGTCAACGGGCAGACCCGGTACAGCAAGCCGAGCTGCTTCCTGGATGAAATCCCGGACGAGCTGGTGGAAGGCGGGCTGGAGTCCATGGGCAGATTTGGAGGATACGGCAGATCATCCTTCGGAGAAAAGTGCGGTGAAGATGATATGGACGCGGAACCGGTTCGCTGGCTGGATGATATTCCCGAGCAGCAGGGCCTTCCATGGAATGACAGCCCGCGTTCGGAATTTTCACGGAGCCGTGATTCTTATACCGGCGGCCTGTCGCCGCGGACGGCCCGCAGGGACAAGCCGGTGGGAACCAGCCGTTTTGCGCCGGATTCCAAGCCGGATTTCGGACGGTCATTTACTGTGCAGAAAAGCAATACCTGTATTTACAAGGTGGGGGATCGGGTGAAACATGTTAAATTCGGCGAGGGTACGGTCACGGCGATCGAGGAACGCCCGAAGGATTATATGGTGGCGGTGGATTTCGACTCTGTGGGCGTCAGGAGGCTGTTTGCGTCTTTCCTAAAGAGCCAGGAGGTCTGAACCATATCTGAATCGCATTTTCCGGCGGTGCTGGCAGAAAGACATGAGCGGCCGTACAGACTGAGCGGCCATGCAGACCGGGCGGAACCATCGGACAGGGACGAACGAAAGTTTGCAAATTCGGCAAATAAAAATTGCAAAACTGCATAGATTATGGTACTATAGAGAAGGAATATGATCTTAAAAGGAAATGAGAAGGAGGGTGTTTGAGATGAATAAACTGGATGCTATGGGAAAAGAGGCATTGGGCCGTGTGGAAGATCTGATCAGCGCTTCGAAGCTGAACGAACTGATCAAGAAGCGTGAGGACGCTGACAAGAAGCTGAACACGATTCTTTTGGTGCTTGCGATTATCGGTGCGGTAGCGGCGGTGGCGGCTATCGCTTACGCGGTGTACCGTTTCTTCACACCGGATTATCTGGACGATTTTGAGGATGATTTCGACGACGATTTTGACGACGACTTCTTCGAGGATGAGACGGAACCGGAGTCCGCATCGGAAGCAGCGCCGGCGGAATAAGTTTAAGAGAACGGAAGGCGTGTCACCAGAGCGGGGGCGCGCCTTTTCTTTTGCGCGCAGGCAGATTATTAGATTGTTGCAGCGCCGGCGCCGAGGTCAGCCGCAGACTGGTTTTGTTTACAGAGGCCGTCCTGCGGAAGATCGTGGCAAAACGGAAATTAAAATAACGCCCGCGACCAAAGAAACGCGAGGCGTTTTCAAAGTGGACGGCATGATCGGTGATATATGCGCTGATGTGGCGGCGCGTACAGAGAGACACATACACGAGTTTGGATCTTCCGCATGCGGGGATCCGTACTCCAAAGATATTTATAAACACGGTGAGGGCAGTATCAGTTATGAAAAAAGGCGAGAGATATATCGGAACAGTTACACACATAGCGTTTCCTAACCGAGGCATCGTTACCGTCGACGGCGAAACCGCCGTTGTGAAGAACGCCCTGCCTGGCCAGGAAGTGGAATTTGTGGTCGGCAAAAAGAGAAACGGCCGCTGCGAGGGACGTCTCCTTCGTGTAGTCACGCCGTCGCCGTTAGAGAACGAGCCGGAGCGTTGCCCGCATTTCGGAATCTGCGGCGGCTGCACGTTCCAGAGCATTCCGTATGAGGAGCAGCTTAAGATCAAGGAGCAGCAGGTGCGGGAGCTCCTGCAGCCGGTGGTCGACCGGCAGGCTTGTACGTTCGGCCGTATTTTCGAGGGCGTAAAACCAAGCCCCCTTCCTTCGGAATATAGAAATAAGATGGAGTTCTCCTTCGGCGACGAGGAAAAGGGCGGCCCGCTGGCTCTCGGACTTCACCGCCGCGGCAGCTTCCACGATGTGGTGAATACGGATGGCTGCCGGATCGTACACCCGGATTTCACAAGGATCCTTTCGGCAACGCGGGAATATTTCGCGGCGGAAGGAATTTCATTTTACAGGAAGCTGCAGCACAGCGGCTACCTGCGCCATCTGCTGGTGCGTCGGGCAGTGAAGACCGGTGAGATCCTGGTTGCGCTGGTGACGTCGGGGCAGACGGAAAACGGGGACGCAGACCAGATTCGGATGGAAACTGCGGAGCCGGTGCAGTTTGAAGGAAAAAGCGGGACTGCAGGGCTGAAGCAGTCCGCTGCTTCAACCGACGAGGTCCGTCATGGATTCCCGCTTAACAAACAGGACGAGGCTGCGCTTCTTGCCGGATGGCGCGATGCGATGCTGTCCCTTCCGCTGGAAGGCCGTTTTGCCGGGATCCTGCATATCCGCAATGACAGTCTGGCGGACGTGGTGCAGAGCGACGAGACGACGGTGCTGTACGGCCAGGAATATTTTTACGAGGAGCTGCTGGGACTGCGTTTTAAAATCTCTCCGTTTTCCTTCTTTCAGACGAATTCGCTGGGAGCGGAAGTCCTCTACGACACGGTCCGCGAATATGTGGGGGATACGAACGGCAAAGTGGTGTTCGATCTCTACAGCGGTACCGGAACCATTGCCCAGATGCTGGCCCCGGTGGCGGAAAAGGTCATCGGAGTGGAGATCGTGGCCGAGGCGGTGGATGCCGCCCGGCAGAATGCGGCGCGGAACGGACTTGACAACTGCGAATTCATCGTGGGTGATGTGATGAAGGTGCTGGCCGCGTGGGGAGCGGGAAACGGTTCTGGTGCTGGCAACAGCGGCGGCACCGCGGATGACGCCGCAGCCGGCGCTGCAAACGATACGGCCGCCGGCGCAGCGGATGACGCTACAGCCGGCGCCGCAGGCGATACGGCCGTCGGCGCCGCGGACAACATCGCCGCCGGCGTATCCCCGGATATCATCATCCTGGACCCGCCCCGCGACGGCATTCATCCGAAGGCGCTGGACCGCATCGGCGGCGAGATCCGCGCGAGGCGGATCGTCTATGTCAGCTGCAAGCCTACCAGCCTGGCGCGGGATCTGGAGAAGCTGATGATGTATGGGTATGTCCCGGAGAGGATCTGCTGCGTGGACATGTTCCCTTCGTCTGCCAATATAGAAACCGCCTGCCTTCTTGATCAAGGGAGTAGGAAAGCCGGACATTGAGACAATAAAACGGATATTGAAACTTTTGTCGTCGCCGCGGTGAAATTTCACCGCGGCATAAATATTCGCTAAAATGTATAGAATCAGGCTCCCTGTTTCTTTAAAGGGCGAGGCGGTCAAATACGATGAATATTTTTATGAAAATACGAATATTCATGCGCGGCGAAAGGAGGAGAAGCCGTCAATGGTGAGCAGGCATTATTTCATCCATGAGGATGCGCCCGCGCTGGTGCGGGACATGATCGACTACTGTAAAAAATGGGGACTCTGGAGGGACAACTGCATCTGCGCGGGGGGAAAGCGCTACAGCCATCCTTTGCCGGAACCGGGATCTGGCAGATCCGGCGGGCTTCTTGCGGGTTATGACGATGTCTGGGAGGAGGATTTTCCCGATTCCATGAGGGAACGGCTTTTCAGCGTTCCGATTTACGATCCCGGCACCGGTCGATATGAGCTTAGGTGTTTCTGCAGCCATGAGCAGCTTCTGGATATGGCGTTTGAGGGACCTCTCTATGATCTGCTTTACCTGCATAAGTACAGAGCGGCGCTCACGGATCTGCCCTTCGAGGCCCGGGCGGAGATTTGCAGGCTGCTGTTGGAGAAAGACTCTGCGATTCGCTGTGAAATAGCCGGGCTTCATTGGGACATAAAGGAGGAGGCAATGTCTGACGCGAGGGACTTCTTGGAGCGGTATGAGGGATGGGATCCCGCAGAGTTCGATTCCTATGAGGAGTATCTGGAGTCAGCGGGCTTCGAGGATCCTTTTTACGGTGCGGACGATCTGATAATAACCGATTACGGGGAGCTGGAGAAACGGATTGATCGTGGATTTACGGACATTTTCGACAGGTACGGCCTGCGGTATGATTTGTGTTCCAGTACAATGCTGACGGCATATCGGCTTGGAGAGACGCCGCAATTAGAATAGAAATACGGTCAATTTGGGAAACAAAATCAATAGCTGCCGTGTTTTGAAGTATTTTTTTCGTATTTAGAAAAAGGAGATCATGCATGAAATTGTATTGTATGTCAGATATTCACGGCTGTCTTGTGGAATTTGAGGAGGCGCTTTCTCTGGTGGAGGGGCATCTGGAGGAGGAGGATGTGAAGCTGATATTGCTCGGCGATTATATCCATGGCGGTGTAGACAACAGGGGCGTACTGGACCGGATCATGGCGCTCCAGCATCGGTACGGCACGGATAAGGTCGTGGCGCTTATGGGTAACCATGAAGAATTTGTACTTCAGGGAGATTCTGATATTGATCATCTGAACAGGACAATCGGAAAGGATGACGACAGCGGGGACGACGACGGCGGGGACGATGAGTACATCCGCTGGATGGAAAATCTGCCCCGTTATTACGTGGAAGGCAATACCATTTTTGTCCACGCGGGCATCGATGAAGAAGCCGGCGACCTGTGGGAGTGGCTCACAGGGGAGGAGATATTTACCGGAAAATATCCTGCCCAGACAGGGCAGATCGAAGGCCTTGAAATGAAGGTAGTGGCAGGGCATGTGGGCACTGCCGTGATCTCGGGCGATCCCGGCTATCATGACATCTATTATGACGGGGCAAGCCACTATTACATAGACGGCACGGTTTTGGAAAGCGGCAGGATCCCAGTCTTGAAGGTGGATATGGACAGAGATAAATACTACAGGGTAACGGAGACCGGCGACTGGCTGATTCTGCCCTATGAGGAGGAATATGCTGGGTAGAGGGAGAGACAGTCAAATAGCGAGGAATATTTTTATGAAAAATGAGTATTTCGCGCGGCGGAAGGAGGTGAGGCCGCCGATGGTGAACAGACAACATGGTTTTTTCGGGCAGTCAGGTCTACAATGAGAAATAGTGGAATGAGCAGACAACGCGAAGGAGGGTACGGAATGGACTTGCAGTTTTATCGGGACGAGGAAGGAAGGGCCTACTGGTTCATCTGGCGGCGGTTCCGCGAGAGCGCGGATCGGGCTGCAAAGCGGGAGGGCCGGGATGAAATGAAGGCGCGGCTTGCCGAAGCGGCCGGAGTGTCGGAGTACACCATAGAGAACCACCTGCGCAAACGGACAACGCGCGGCGCTAATTTCCCCGACGACATCGCCATCATTTGTGCTTATAGAAAGGCGCTGGAGGGAGATGAGAAAGCGTTTCTGGAACTGGTAGTTCTGCGGACGGACGTCTCGGCGGCGGAGCCTGCGGACCCGCGGGAGATCATGAGGCTGTCGGGCCCCTGTTTTGACGGTTGGACCGAGGGAGATCGGAGTATCGGTGAGATGGTGTTTGAGCGGCTCTGGCAGCTTCTGGGGCTTTACGCCGACTCGGATGGCTATAACTGCAGACCTGACACCGGTGAGTTGGAGGGGGCAGAGGAATATTTCAGCGACATGGTCAAATCCATATACCGGAAGGCAGAGGAAACGGGCGACGGCAGCAGCAGCAGGATATTCCTGATGAGTGCAGTCCGGGATGTGGGGGATTTTGTGAAGAGCTGCGAGCTTCCCGGGGTACCTGACCGCTGGCTTAGCTTTAACCCGCGCCTGGGCTATTTTGACCCGGTGTTCGAACTGGAGGATGCTCTGCCGGCGGAGGAGATGGCGGAACTTGACGCGGCAGGACATTTCCGCGTCCCGGTTCCTACCCCTTGGGAGCGGCGGATGCGGGGACTCTACTTTTCGGCGATGGACGGAGACGAAGCGGCGTATTTCACCCGCGAACTGCAGGAAACGCTGGTGCGTGTGTTTCGGGCGGCGCGGTGAAAAGAGAAAAATTTGTATTAATGTGGGATACTGCTGGCTGGGACTCGGATCGCGGCATGGGCGATTCGCTGCGTTGAATCAAGGTTTTCTCTGATGATTTCGGGTTTGTTTCTGTCGAGAAGCCGGAGGAAGCAAGTTGCGCGGATGGGCGAGATATAATGAAGATGGCAGGAAAACTGTACAAAAAAAGAAAGGAAAAATTATGAAAGGCATGAAGGTAACTAATAAGGATGTTTTGGAATTTTTGGCGAAAAAGGATAAAAGTGAGGATTACCCGCGCACAGCAGAATACATGAGTAATCTCGAATTGACTGGTAACGACAACTATATCGGTCTGGTGAAAACGTTTTGCTCTAATGGGATGTATGGAGATGAGGGGGACAAGAAATTTTATTGTTGGCTTGATAAAGAAAAAAAGCTTAAGTATAACGGTATAGAATCACTGTCAGTTCTTGTGGAAAAAGATCCTGACTTTGTCGATACTTATGTTCTGCTGGATGACAAGAAAATAGAAGATGTCTTGAAAGATCCTCTGCTTCAAAAATGGCATTTATTTGTTTCCTGGGCCGCATATAAAGAGTTTAAGGGTAAAAGTGATATCTTTAATCGTCCTCTTAATTTTAGGTGCCGTGAACTTCTTCTATGGATGTGTGAGGCATCCGCTGGTTCTGATGTAGCTAAAGAATTTCTTACGGACTGTCCAGGATGGATAGGCAAAATACAAAGAGAAATACGAAAAGCGATTATTGGTAATATGAAGGATAAATAAGGAGTGTTCATCTATGCTATCTCCGATTTACACGGCCGCTACGATGAGTACTGCCAGATACTGCAGGCCATCGGCTTCTGCCCCCGAGAACACTCCATTCGAGAACACTTGCATTTGTCTCCAAGGCCGGATATAATGATAATGCCGCAGCCGGAAAAGCTTTATAAAAGGCCGGACGGACAATCTGTAAAGGAGCGAAGACGATGAAGAAAGATTTTGGAGTACAGCCGTATTTATTTCCGATGCCGACGTACATGATCGGCACATACAATGAGGACGGCACCGTAGATGAGATGATGATGGCATGGGGCGGTATCTGCGCCGAGGATATGGTGGCACTGAACCTGGAGGCCGCTCATAAGACGGTCGCGAATATCCGGGCGCGGGGCGCGTTCACGCTGGCGATTCCGGGAACGGACACGCTGGAGGCGTCGGATTTCTTTGGTATCGCCACGGCGAATAAGATGGCCGATAAGTTCGAGCGCACCGGTCTTCACGCGGTTAAGAGCAGCCGGGTGGACGCGCCGGTTATCGAGGAGTATCCGGTCACGCTGGAGTGCACCGTCGTGAAGATGGAGGATGAGCCTTACGGTCTGCGCGTGCTTGGCCGGATCGAGAATGTTCTGGCCGACGAAAAGGTGCTTGACGAGAAGGGGAAGATCGACGCCGGGAAGCTGAACGCGTTCCTGTTCGATCAGATGCAGAACGGGTATTATGCCGTAGGAGAGAAGATCGGTCAGGCATGGCACAGCGGCGCGGGACTGATGAAGAAGTGACGAAGATCGGATAACGCAGTTCCACAAAAGCTGCAATGAAAACTCCGGAAAACAGTGGGCATCTCCAAAGACGGGATTCTTTGGAAACGCCCGCTTTTTAACATGTTCCGCCTTATGCCTTCACAAACTGCTTATCAAACTCCGGGTTGTAGTAATAGAAATTCTTCGCGTCCAGGCTGTTCTTTATTTTCTCAAGCGCTTCCCCGAACCGCTGGAAATGCACGACCTCCCGCTGGCGCAGGAACTGGAGGGGCGCCAGCACGTCCGGGTCGTCGATGACGCGGAGAAGGTTGTCGTAAGTGGTCCGGGCTTTCTGTTCCGCGGCGAGATCCTCCGTGAGGTCCGTGATGGCGTCGCCCTTGGACTGGAGCTCGCAGGCGTTAAACGGCACGCCCGCGGCGGCCGCAGGCCAAAGGGCAGAGGTGTGGTCGATATAGTAAGCGTCAAAGCCGTCGGCCTTCGCCTGCTCCGGCGTCAGATCCTTGGTCAGCTGGTAAATGATGGCGCAGATCATCTCCAGATGGGCCAGCTCCTCGGTGCCGATGTCCGTCAGAAGTCCGCCGATTTCTTTGCATGGCATGGTGTATCGCTGGGAAAGATACCGCATGGAGGCGGCCAGCTCGCCGTCGGGACCGCCGAACTGGCTGATCACAAGGGATGCGGTTTTGGGGCATGTTTTGGAGATACGAACCGGAAACTGGAGCCGTTTTTCATAGGTCCACATGATCATTGTCCTCCTTTCACAAAATTGGGGGCCGCTGCGGCCGCCCAGTCGCTGGCTTCTCTGTCCCAGGGAATGGGACCGCCGCACCAGGTCCAGTGCTTTTGAGCGGCGCTGCCGTTATTTTCCGGGCAAATACAGTCGCAGGTCAGCGGTTCAAAATGTTCGGCGTACTCCTTAAGAAGCGTCCGGCGTTTCTTCGCGTATTCCGCGAACGTGTTCAGGGCGTCCTGGTCCAGAGGATGGGTGTCCAGATAGAGCTTCAGATCGTCAAGGAAAAAGCCGGTCTCGGCGATTTCCTTCATCCATGTGTTCCGGTCAGACAAGGCAGTCGCCTCCCTTCACGAAGAATGGTTTATGAAGGCTCGGGAAAATGGTGCCGCACCACAGGCCTTTACAGCATTCATAGGGCGCTTCCCACCGCTGCATCGGTACGGTTGCGATAGCCAGATACGGCGTGCAGGGTTCGCAGCCGCAGCCGCCGCCGAGGGCTTCATTGAGGGCGGAAGCGGCGCCGGTCGGAGACGGCTTGGCAAGAACAGAACCGCCGGATATGACGCCGGAGGATGTCTTTTCATTCATTAAATATGCACTCCTTTCCATATTGTCGGGCGTGATTTTCACGCCATGCATAGTATCTGCCGTACGTGGCAGACTATGTTGGCGGATTGATGCAAAACTGTTTGATTTTGTTGCGGAAGTGCAATATTTGGAGTGAAATAGAACGAAAATGAAAATTAATCAGCAGCGTTTTGACGCAGGGGGAAGACCGCTGTAAAGCAGCTTCCTCCTGTTTCCGTATCTGTGACGTAAATGCTTCCGCCGTGCAGAACGGCCAGTTCTTTCGCGATGCTCAGGCCAAGACCGAAATGGGACTTGTCGCTTCGGGAAGAATCGGCGCGGTAGAAGCGGTCGAAAATATAAGGCTTGACATCATCCGGAATGCCGGGCCCCTGGTCGGCGACATGCAGAAGAATGCCGGGTGCGTTGCTTCGGCCAGGCTGCAGAGCAAAGAGGCGGGGAGAGGCGGCGGAAGAAAGCTCCGCGCGGATCTGAATGATCCCGCCAGCCGGAGTGTATGTCATCGCGTTATCCAAAAGAATCGCCAGAATCTGACGGATGCGTTCCGCGTCGCCGCGCAGGCCGGGAAGCGCATTTTCCGGCAGCGACAGCTGCAGATCGATCCCTTTCTGCCGGCAGAGAGGAAGATAAGCGTCATAGGTGTCGATCAGAAGCGTGTCCATATCCACATCGGAGAGCTTCAGCTTCCAGGTTCCGGCGTCGGCGGATGCCAGAAGGAGCATGTCGTCGATGAGCCGCGCCATGCGGGCGCATTCGCTGTCGAAGGCGGAGAGAAGATCCGCGGCTTGTCCGGCTGCGGTTTTCCGTTCGGAATCAAACTTGTTGGGAATCGGTCTGTTAGGGTGGGGATCATCGCCGCGCGAAAGTCCGGCAGAGCCGGCAGACAGATCCCGCAGCGCCGCGATCCCCGACCGCAGCACGGCCAGAGGCGAACGCAGCTCGTGGGATGCCGCCGCGATAAATTCCGCCTGTTTTCTCCGGCTTTCTTCGACCGGTCTTAAGGACCATCCGACGAAATACCAGCTGATCGCGGTCAGGCCCGCGACGCCAAGAATTTCCAGTGCGGCAAGCCATATGAGCGTCGTCCTAAGCGCGTCCGTCACAGGCGGCACATAGGCGATCAGACACAGGGCGCGGACCGATTTGCCGAAGGCGGAGACGAGCACCCGGGCGCAGTAGTTCTCCCCGGCTTCCCCTTGAAATGTGAAAATAGAACTGACCACGGAAGAAGCTGAAATAGGCCGTACCGTGGTGAATACGCCCTCCGTTTCGGCCAGCGCCTTCACACGCGCGATCAGCTCATCCCGCGGCGTCTGAGGCTGCCAGGAGCCGTTATAAAGGAGGGCGGTTCCGTTTTCTTCTATATGGATGACGACTTTATGGTCGGATTCCGTCTGCGCCAGGAATCCTTGGGAAATCGTCGTATCGGACTGAAGTCTGAACTGAAGGGAATTCCACAGATCATAGAAATCTTCCATCTGTGCCTGCCGGGTCTCCCGGATACGCATCAATAAGAAAACAGCCATGACCAGCGTCAGGATCAATGAGGTCGTGACCGTATACAGAACCGTCAGCCGCCGGCGGAGTACGGTCATGGAGCGTGCCGCGGAGCGGCCGCCAAGGCTGCCTGCGCTTCGCGAATCGGAGGGGCTGTATGTTTCTGAAGGGTTCGGTTTCAGGCTGTCGGAAGAAGGCGTTTTCATAAGAGACTCCTGTGGCGTGCGCTGTTTTATGGTCAGTCGGATTCCGCCGCTTCCAGCAGGTACCCGACCCCATGCACCGTCGTTAGCTTCGCCGGTGCATTCACTGCGGCCAGCCGCCGTCGGAGAAAATAGATGTAATTATCCAGATTCCCTTCTTCCACCTCGGCGGCGGAGCCCCAGACATAGGAGAGGATCCGCGTCCGGGCCAGCGTCTGTCCCGGATGTTTCAGGAAACATTCCAGAAGCGCCGATTCCCGTTTGGACAGGTTCACGTTCTGTTCTCCGCAGGATAGGATGCGCCTTTCCGGTTCCAGGCAGATCCCGAAAGCCGAAAGCCGGCTCAGATCCTGCAGCCGTCCCGGCCTGCGTGTGATGGCCCGGATCCGCGCCATCAGTTCTTCTACTGCGAACGGCTTCACCAGATAGTCGTCCGCTCCCGCGTCCAGGCCGTCGATCCGTTCTCCCAGTCCATCCAGGGCCGTCGCCAGGATCACCGGCGTCTGTATTCCCTGCCGACGCAGACTCATAAGTACCGTCAGTCCGTCCACCTTCGGCAGCATCCGGTCCAGTACGATCACATCGTAGACGCCGCTCCTGGCGTAGAAGAGGCCGTCGTCGCCGCTGTGGCAGCATTCCGTTTCATATCCCGCCGCGCTAAGCGCCAGTTTGATATTCCGGCAGAGATCCTTGTCATCCTCAATCATTAATATGCGCATAGATTATTTCCTGCGATTCTGTGCATGATCTAAGAATTTCCTGCAACTTTATTTCGATCCTTATTCTACCATAAATATCTCTAAAAAATATCTAAAACAGTCGATTGAATAAGCTTCATTTTACTTTATTTTAAGAGTCTTCTGAACGAACGGGAAGCGTTCGGTTAGCTGGTCATCCTGTTCCATCATACTTAATATGCGGCTTGCAGCTCCGGAAGGATGATTGGTATTGGCTTCCCATGCTTCGACGGTTTTAGGCGATACACCCATATATTCTGCAAACATGCGCTGAGACAAACCGGTTTTCTCTCTGATATTGCGAACTTCTGTGCCATTGTATTTTTTCACAGGGATAACCATTAAAGTGCTGCGATTCGTAATGACACGTTCCTGCCGGGCATCAGCCAATGCCTCGTTAAGTCCGTCCATAATGTCTTCGAATAACTTGCTCATAATTGACTCCTTTCATTTAATTCCTGTTTGAGCAGGGTAATCATCTTTTTAATTGCATTGCGCTCCTGCATAGACAAGTCTGTCTGTTCATTTTTAGCGTATGCGGTGATCGGATAGACAGTTTCATTCATAACAAAATCAACATAACAAACTCTGGCTCCGCCTCTTTTTCCACGACCCCAGTTCTGTCCATCTGCGGGTAAATGTAGGTGTTTCAATAAAAGTTCGCTTCATTAATATGCTCCTTCCGATGATAATTATACCCTATTCAATAGGGTGTGTCAATATGACGCTACTTTTTGCAAAATAAAATATTTTTCCAGTATTTTTAGAGAAACCCCTGTTAAAATCGGTATTCAGAAAGCAAAAAGGAGGACAAAATTGATGCGCAGACACCGAATTATATCCGCGTTTCTCGCCGCCGCGCTTGCGGTCGGGCTTCTGGCCGGCTGCGGAGGCGGAGCGGGAACCGGTCAATACACGAAAGCAGGAGAGGAGAACGCCGGCGCGTCCGGCGGCGGTTCCGGCTCCGGCGGCGGGGCAGCCGGGGAAGGACAAAATGGCGGCGGTTCGTCCGGAGGCAATCAGACCGGCGACAGCAGCGACGGCTCATCCGCATCCGGCATCTTTGGCGGCGCTCAGGCGGCTGCCGCAGACGGCGAGATCCCGCTGGGCCGCTATGTGGAGGAAGAATTTACCTTCCCTGACAGCGCCAGCCAGTACACTTACACCACGCTCTTAAAAGGCGAGGACGGCCGCCTCGAACTCTATATGTGCGATTACGATTCCCACGAATCCGTCCGCTATCTCTACGACGGCGAATCCTGGAAACTGGATTCGGACTGGATGAAATGGTACCGGGACAAGGTGGCCTCCGGGGAGATCTGTGCCGAACCCTATAAGATCACCTACGGCCTGGACGGCAAATACTATTTTACCGCCGTAGGCGATGAAGATTACGTTTGCCATCTGTATCAGGCAGGCGGCGACGGCAGTGTGACGGAGCTGCTTTCCGACGCATTCCTCCCGCCGGCCGGCAAGGAGTACGGTCTGATCCCCGGCCAGATCGACGTGGCCGAAGACGGCAGGATCCTGCTTCACGGTATGGATTACGTCTACTGCTACCGCCCCGACGGCGCGATGCTTTTCAGTATGGAGCGGTTCCCGGCCGTCTCGGATTCCAGCGTCGGCTACATAGACGGAAATGAATTTTTGACCGTCACGGAAGAGGGAGTCACCCGCTACGACTTGAGCGACGGCCGGAAGATCGAGGACATTCCCTTCGACGACAGCATCGGGATCACCCAGTACGGCGAGGGCAATCACCTGTTCGGAGACGGCGAGGGCGGCGTCTATCTGGCAAGCGAGAAGGGGCTGTTCCATGTCAATAAGGGCGGAACCTTATGGGAGCAGGTGATGGACGGAAGATTAAACTCCCTGGGCCGTCAGAGCCGGTACTTAAGCGCCTTCTGCGCCGGAGACGATAATGATTTCTACGGCTGTTACACGAATGGGGGACTTGCCGGATTCGTGGTCTGCCATTATACCTACGACCCGGAGATGCCAAGCGTCCCCCGCTATACGCTCACGGTCTACAGCTTAGCCGACAACGCCACGGTCCGCCAGGCCGCCTCCGTCTTCCAGGAGGAGAACCCGGATGTGTTCGTGGACGTGCGCTGCGCGACGGAGACGGACACCAATGTTTCCACGATCTCGGACGACACGATCCGCGCGCTGAACACGGAGATCTTAAACGGCAAAGGCGCCGACGTATTCGTCCTGGACGGCCTGCCCGCCGATTCCTATAAGGCGAAGGGCGTGCTGATGGATATGCGGGAACTGTTCGCCCAGATTCAGCAGGAGACGCCGCTTCTTGCGCAGGTGACGGAGGGCTATACCGACGCGGACGGAGCCATTTACCAGATGCCGGCCCGGATCCAGGTGCCCTTCGCCCTGGGAAATACGGACGCGGTGGAGGCGTGGAAGACCCTGGAGGGCGTCCGCGATTATCAGGGTGACAAACCGCTTCAGTGGACGGATACCTATGAATCAATCCTGCGGGAGCTGGCGGTGCTGCATTATCCGGAGATCTTCGGCGCGGACGGTTTAAGCCTTGATCATGGGACGCTCGTCACATATCTGGAGGCGGCGAAGGCCCTGGCGGAAGCCAGCGGGGCTAAAGAGACCTTTACCGAGCAGGAACAGGAGGACGTCCATGTGAGCAACCGCGTGGTGCCTCTGGGCATCAAGGGCAATGCGATCTTCTTCGATGCGGGCCTGGCGGCCAGCGGCATTGAGAAAATGGAAAATATTTCCGACTTCGGCTATCCGGTGACATTTATGACGAACCATCCGGACGCCGTCGCGGAGCTGGTGAACGGGATCTATTTCCCGAGCGGGCTCATCGGAATCAACCAGGCGACCGCCAATCTGGATCTGGCGAAGGATTTTGTGAAATGCATCTTCTCCGCGGATGTGCAGAAGGAGAACCTCTACGACGGCTTCTCGGTTAACGTCGCGGGGCTGGACGCCATGTTCGCGGTGGAAGGCAATGGGATCTCCTTCGGTATGGGCTTCAGCAATTGGGACTACACTGCCGGCGCCGTGTATCCGAATGAGGAGATGCGGGCAAAGCTGCGGGCGCTGGTCGAGGGAGTTCATCAGCCGGTGAATGTGAATCAGACGCTTCTGGGGATGGTCGTGAGCGGGGCGATGGACTGCCTCGGCGGCAGGATATCGGTTGATCAGGCGGCGTCCGCCGTGGAGCAGCAGGTGATGCTGTACCAGGCGGAGAGAGAGTAAGGAAACTGAACTGAGTGAAAAGCGAATATAAAGAAGCAGAACAAAAAGAAGAAAAAGCGGCAGGATAGAAAACGGTATTCAGCCGGCTGCGAAATATACAGGATGTACTGTTTAGCGGATACAGAGCTTCATGAAGATGAGGAAGGGGGCGGTTTCGATGAGTGAAATAAACGATAGAGAACAGACAGAAGAGGAACCGCTCCGAAGCGGAAGCCGGGCAGGACACGCTGGCTGGCGGTGCGGAAGCAGGAGGCGTCGGGCAGGAGTTAGAGACCAGAGCAGCAGAGATTGGCGAAGACGGAAAAAGCACGGCATCCGCCGCCGCCGGGCGCGGGCGGCCTGGTTCTTCCTGGCGCCCAGCCTGGCGGGAGTGGTCGTGTTTACAGCGGTTCCATTTGCCGATGTGGTCCGGCGCTCTTTCCTGGACGCCATGGGGCGGACGCAAGTGGGGCTGGCAAACTACGCGGCGGTCTGCGGAAATACCGCCTTCCGCCTGGCGGCGTCGAATACCGTGCGGTTCCTGGCAGTCTGCCTTCCGCTTCTGATGCTTACGTCCTTTGCGCTGGCGCTTCTGGTGTTTCGGCGGGACGGAAAGGGGAATCTGTACAAGACTACGCTGGTGCTTCCGATGGTCATCCCGGTGGCTGCCATGGTGCTGGTCTGGAAGATTGTTTTCTGCCAGGACGGGCTGCTGAATGAATTGCTGAATTGGCTGGCTGGTATGACTGGCGGATTGGGAACTGCCGGTGTTAGAAATGCTGCAGGCGGGGCCGCTGCAGCGGGCATTGCGAAAGCAGCAGGCGGTACAGTCATGTCGGGCATAGCGGAAGCTGCAGGCGAAGCCGCGGCTGCTGCAGGAATCGGAGCGGAGACTGCGGCCGGCGCCGCGCAGGTTACAAAGCTCTGGGACAACGACTGGGTCAACAGCGGCGCGGCCTTTCCGATCCTGATTGTAACCTATATTTGGAAGAATGCAGGTTACGACCTTCTGCTGTGGCTGGCCGGGCTGGCCTCCATTTCCGAAAGCCTCTATGACGCGGCGCGGGTGGACGGCGCGGGAGCCTGGGCACGGCTCCGCTACATCACGCTGCCGGGACTTTCCGGGACCTTCGGCCTGGTGCTGATTTTATCGGTGGTCAATTCCTTCCGCGTCTACCGGGAAGCGTATCTGCTGGCCGGTTCTTACCCGGACATGAGTATTTACATGATCCCGCATCTGTTCAGCCACTGGTTCCTGACGCTGGACGTGCAGAATATGTGCACCGGCTCCATGCTGCTGGTTGCGGCAGCGCTGGCAATTGCGGCGGCCGCAGGGCTGGCGCGGGTTGTATTTCGCAGGCTGGGAAAGAGCGGATGAGAGCGGATCGACTTTACGGCGATGTGTCCGGCGGCTGTTAGATAGAGAGTAAGGAGATAAGAGAGGCAGTTTCCGGGGAAGCGCGGAAAGCAGCAACCCTCCGTTCTTAGAAAAAACAGCAGATAGCCAGGCAAAGAGAGAAAGAGACAGATATTCAGGCAAAGAGCGGAAGTCAGAATGCCCTTACAAAGGGCAGACGACGGCAGTGAAACTAAGAAGAGAAAAGACAGAAACAACGGGGAGGGGGAGATACCATGCGCGGCTTAAGCAGAAAGATCTCTATCACAGCGAAAAGAAAACCGCTGCCCCGCGCTGTCCGCGCCCGCGTCCGCCTCATTGCATGCGCTGCCGTCTGTCTCCTTGTCTGGCTGCCGATCATTCTCATGCTTGCCGCGGCTTTCATGCCGGAGGATGAACTTCTCTACCGCTATACCGAACCGCTGGGCGCGGGCCGGGAGGCGGTCCGCGCGGCTCTGCTTCCGTCCTATCCGTCCGTAAAACCGTTTGTGGAGCTTCTGTTCCGCTCGCCGGGCTTTTATGTGATGTTTTGGAATTCCTGCATTCAGGTCATTCCGGCCCTGGCGGGGCAGTTTCTGGTGGGGGCGCCGGCGGCCTGGGCTTTTGCGCGGTTTTCATTTACGGGGAAGAAGCCGCTGTTCTTTCTGTATGTGCTTTTGATGGTGCTCCCGTTCCAGGTGACGCAGGTGTCCAATTACCTGGTTCTGGACCGGCTGCATTTTCTGAATACGCACCTGGCGCTGATCCTTCCGGCCGTCTGGGCCGCGTTCCCGGTCTTCATCATGACGAAATCCTTCGAGACGATCCCGGAGGCGCTTCTGGAGGCGGCGTATCTGGACGGGGCCGGAGAGCTGCGGGCCTTTCTCCATGTGGGACTGGCCAGCGGCTATCCGGGCATTGTGACCGCGCTTCTTTTAGGCTTTATCGATAACTGGAACGCCCTGGAGCAGCCGGTGGCATTTCTTAAGGAAATGTCCCTGTGGCCGCTGTCGCTGTACCTGCCGAATATCGCGCAGGAGAAGGCGGCGGTGGCGTTCGCGGCCGGTATCGTGATGATGATGCCGCCGGTGCTCCTCTACCTGAACGGTCAGAGCGAGCTGGAGCAGGGCGTCGCCGCGTCGGGCGTGAAGGAGTAATACAGAAGAAAATGAATTCGCCGGGAGCCGTAAGCGGCGGCCGGACAGCAATATAACGGAGGTATGGATCAATGGAA